>JAOZHT010000001.1:600000-900000 GCA_026014735.1 Candidatus Bathyarchaeota archaeon | reverse complement strand
AACCATTCGTAGAACAGCACTTACTGGTTCTTCAATTGCTGAAGCATATCGCTAAGCGTGAAGCTGAGGGGACGATTAGAACAAAAACAATGTCAGATGGCACAATTAGAACCTATGATGCTTTGGCACATGCCCTTCATTGCTGTGGAACAATTGAACACTGGAAAAAATGCCCAGAAAACGACTGCATAATGGATAATTCAATGCCGACCTGCCCCTATTTCAAAGATATAGTAAACCGATCCTACATTGATACTAAAATCATTGGTTTAGACAACGACCCGAAAACAGGTAAAGAGGAAAAGGAGAACTCTGGAAAGCCCTAACCAGATGTTTTCTATTTCCTATTTTTTTAATTTATTATTAGCTTAAATTTTTAGAATAAACATAAAATGAAGCTTATTTAAGATTTAGAAATTAGTAAACAACAAAGCGGTTACAATGATTTTAGTGGTATGTTGCAATGAGCGTGCGCTTTACTAATTTCAATTAGTTAGCTTCTTAAGTGTATAGCGCTAACTGTAAGTAAGTGATTTGTCTTGAGTCAAGACATTCTATTAGAAAAGGCTCTGGAATGGCTTAATGCTAATATCGGTAAAGAATTCGAATCGCCAAGAGCCGGTTTTTCAAGGAGAAGAAGGTACAGCATAAGAATTATTTGTGTTGATAATGAACGTGTTAAGGTTGAATTCGTTGGTAGCAAGTGGCCAGCTTTACCACTTTATTTTTGGATGTTTCAAAGAGTAGTCGAATACCTTCAAGCTAATCGGGAACATGCGGTAGTTATAGGTGCTAAATTGCAACCACCTTATGAAGTCGGTTCCTTGGAAGATGAAATCTGGAGAAACAGCACCTTATCCCAGTACAAAACTGCCCCTCATATTTGTGATATTTTATCATTGGCAAACATTGTTTCATATACCAAGGCTAAGAACACTAAGGGTAGAATGGTACAAGCAGTCAGGCTATCGAAATAGAAAGCGGTAAATAAGGAAAAAGCTTGCCAAATTAGCGATACCTCGAGTTATAATACCAAACTTTATTTACCGATCTAGCAACTAAGGACTATGTCCAAATTAGATTGGAAAGTAATTGAAAGTAGATTTTGCAGCAATTCTATTAGTAAAACTAAGACGGGCAAGTCATTTAAGGTCTTAAAAATAACTAAGGAGGAAATAATAATAGACCTTCCTGCTAAAGAGCAATACGTTAGCAGAAAAAATCTAGAAAAAGCAGTTGAACTACTAAGCCAAGGCACTGTAATTGGAGGACCAGCGGATTATAGGCGATTAGTAGCTGACGAGCGTCCGGCTTATGCATGGGCTATTCTTAGAGACTTTGGGTTTGTCAAATAGTTATTGGGATTAACATGTCAACGCTTAATCCAGTCTGGACAAAACAAATGACTATTGGTTCACAAACACTTGATCCTTTGGGCTTTGATAAGATAGCTGACCGAATAACAACTGATATGCTGACTGGAATAGTGGCTTTAACCACTAGAGCTCGTTATTATTCGTTCTATGTTTGGGCAATCAAGAACGTGATAGAAAAAGAACAACTAAAAACTCTCAAGGATTTCCAAGTAGCTTTCTTTGACCGTGAAAGAGCATACACTATGGCATGTATTGCTCATAACGACATAATGCATAATGATGAAAGTCACTCAAGTATTCAAGGATTAAGGGATTCAAACCCAAAATGGCGAAATAGCGGATCTAATATTGACCTTAAAAACTTTAAACACTTACATAACGACCTTGGTGGTTACGGCTATTATTATCAAGCATCAATTTTTAACTTAGGATTAACTAACCAAGATCAATTACGCCATACACTCACTCCCTTAGGTGAACGCTTAGCTAATGCTTTTGAAGAGAACATAGCAAAGACTAAGTATTTTACAGAGTTTATTGGAAAAGATAGCATACCTAAATCCGTTTTTTATGATTACGGAGAGAATTGCTGCCTTTGTTTGCTCCCAAAGAACAATTTAGAAAGGAACATGCTCCGAGAAATAATTCTTGGAACAAACGAAGAAGCGATACTTTTTGGTAATAACAAGGACAGGCAGCGTACCCTCGCATTGCTAATGCATATTGTTGATAGCATTGGAAGTAAGTACGAAAGGGTTAATGATCAAGTCTTTTTAGATATTCTATACTTTAGGCAATACCTTTTAGATGAAAATGCTACGGATTATTCTTGCCCTCAACCATTGGAAGACACTCTTGATAAATGGAAACAGTTTAGAGCGCACGACTATTTTTCTTTCGCTTGCGAGACTTTTCTATGCTGCTTTTTAAAACAATTGAGCATAAACAAGAAAGACGGATTGTCTTTAGAGCAGTTTGTTGCACTTTTCAACACTCAGCAGTCAATTGACGAATTGAATAAATCAATAATTTCTAACTTTAAAGGAGAACCAAGTGACCTTCAGCTAACCAGAATTATTAACTTCTTAATTAAATCGGTCCTCTCGGACCAAAGCGAATGGGACAGAAACACCAGTCTCGAATTTGACTTGAAATGCAATCTACTTGTAGAATACAATGAAAGCGCATTAATTCAAGAACTATACAAGGAAGTTAGAGCAGGCACCTCTGATTTGGTGTGGCACTTAACGCAGGCTTCTGTCGTTCTCCTTTTAATTTACTTGCGATTCTACTGGAGATTGACATCAACAAATGAATCATGGAGATGGTTAATTATACAATCTAAAGATAGGTCGAGAGAAAAAACTGACCTTGGCGTTGCACGTTTCGTTAATGAATTAACCATAAAGCTAGAGAACCAATTTTCGCTAAAAGATTTTGTTTTTTGGATCTCCCATGATTACATTATTACTCAGGCGATTACTATTAACAACGTAAAAGAACGTAACTCCTCATTATATAATCTCCCAAAAACCTGGTTCCATGAGGATGGAAGTGTCTATAGGCTCGATAGAGACTACACACCACGATTGAGAAACTCACGATTTAGCACATGCACGTCTATTTTGGATGACTTAGGCTTAACTACAACTGACAACGGAATTCACGAACTCACTATTGATGGAAAGATTTGGTTGAAAAAACTATTATTGTGAAATCACTATGTCGCCGCCAATTCATAAAGAATTTATTACCACTCTTAAAGAAATTGATAGTGACTTCGACAATATTCTACTGGGTACTTATGGATTCGATTGTGCTTTTTTTGAGGATGTTCTCTTAAACATATTCCAATCAAAAGACGCTAGTACAATAATTTCATTAATCGATCGCTCTCATTATGAGAGTACTTTTAAGAGCGCTAAAAATGCTGGCGTTTCCTATTTTATTGAGCCCATTTCACATAGACTCTTTCACCCTAAATTTGTCTTAATGACGTCAGAATTCGAAGGTACACTTATAGTTTCGAGCGCTAACATGACGAAAAACGGTCTAACAGAAGATGCTGAAATTTTCACGCTAATAAAATACACTCAATCAGAAAACGACAAAACAGTACTTTCTCTCTTCTTTGAAATGAAGGAGTTTCTAAAAGGTTTAGTGACTAAGGGGTACATAAAAAGTGATAAACACATTGACCGTTTAAACAAGACGCTTCAGGTACCTTGGCTTAACCAATCGCCAATTATTCCTCAAAGAACCGACTGGATATTACATAATCTTGACAACGGTATTCTAAAACAAACAAAGGAGATACTATCAGGAACTGAGGTAAGGACCATTAAAATCTTGTCTCCGTTCTTTGACACAGCTGGGACCGTATTAAAATATATAACACGTAATTTTTCAGGACGAATAGAACTTTATCTACAACCTGACCGAGCGTATAATGTTCCTACCGAAGTAATTGATCTATTAGCAAACGAAGAGAAAAAGCTTAAAGTATACAAAGCTTCGTTCAAAGGCAGCCCTAATAGGTTTATTCACGCAAAAGTGATCATATTTGAAACAGATAGGGGAACCTACTGTTTAACTGGAAGCGCTAACAGCACAAGCGACGCTTTAATGTTAAACAGTAATAGTGGGAATATCGAATTAAGTCTTTTACAATATAATGTGGATAAGACTGCCTTTCAATACCTGCTTAACAATAATGAGTTGATTTTAGAACAAATCTTCCCTAACGAGCTTACCCCTAATATTGGAGGTATGTCGTCAAATGGCGAGACTTCTGATTTCTATTTAGACGATGCAAGGCTCGAGGGCAGTAAGCTTATCTTAGAATTTGAGCCTACAAAAGAAGTATTCGAAAAAGCCTTTGTAGAGATTAACAGTCCTTCAAAAACAAAGTCTATACTTCTTAACGGTAGAATCACTGAAAACGGACAATTCGTTGAAAATCTCAGTGAAGAAACTAGTCGATACTGTGAACAATCTGCTTATGTAACACTCACTTTAACGAATGACGCCTCTTGTAAAATAGTCTCTAACAAGCGTTGGATTTCAACCGAAATGCTTGAAAAGTTTCCTAGAAAAAGAGAGATACGCTTAATTGAGAAAACCCATGGGCGAGCCGGGTTTATCACGTTGCTTAATCGGTTGGATGATGCCGCAGCCGATATCCCAACAATGTTGTTGTATTACTTAAGATTCCTGGATTTTGGAATTCTAGCCGAAACCTTGGATGAAGCAAGAGCAAGGTTTATTCATAGAACTGGTGAAGAAGGATTAGAGGACTCATCTCAGATATACGATGGATTTGTGCTCGATGCTACGGATGTTTTAAAAACAATACTATCCAGAAACGAGAAACGCTTTGTAGAGTTAACTGAAGAAGTAATGGTTAACCAAGATCTCGAAGAAAGAGTAAGGGATATCTTTGATTTCTTTATTTTTATTGAAAAAATCATAATTTGGTTTATTTTGCGAAAAAATACGAGCCCATCAAATGTTATTGAGATTATCGAAAGGATGAAACGATTGGTTGGAAGTAACAACCGATACTGGTATTATCGAGATCAAATTGGGTACTTTCAAAAGCTCAAGTGCAAAATTGGAAACAAACATTTCCTAAAAATCATTGAAAGTTTAGATGTCTTGCCTCAGTTTGTGCTCCTTTCAATGATCATATTGAAGCTTGTAAATAGTCAGCCCCAAGAAAGGTCTTTTTTAAAAAGACATCTTACAGAACTATTGCAAAATGCTAGCTTTAATGGCGAGGAACAAACTGGTCTTCAATCGATACCTTTGGAAAAAATGAAAAAAGCCATTGCTGAATACAAGGAATTTGAAAACTTGTCGTTCTCTCCGAAGGATATTATGGAGATTAACGCAATGCTCAAGGCGCCAATAAAGGAAAAATTTTGCAGAGCTTGCAAGAAATCAACACGATACAGAATTAATTCTGAAGAATTTCTCTGTCCGGAATGTGCTAAAAGTCTTTTGAAGCGTCCGGGTGAATATTTTGCCCTTACTCAGTGCCCTAAATGCGGTTACAGAGGTTGGGAAAAAACGCAAATGAAGGGCAGCAAACCTATTCAATGGTGCCCTAGAGATGGCATGAAAAGAGAGGAGACAGATGCTAAATTTTACCTTCCAGTTTAACGTAGGAGGATTATAAATGCGAAATAAACCTTTAGAGCTTGAAGATGATCAACTTAGGGATACACTCGTTCAGTTAGCGTTAGAATGGGAAAAGAGGTTTGCTGTAGCACCACGGATTACTTGTGATATCGCCGAGTATGATGCTGCAAAACTTGTTAAAACGAGTCTAAAGATAGGGTTAGGTAGAAAAACCGAAGACACTGCTGTGACTAAAGGTTGTGATTTTTGTATTGGTAAAGAAAGGTATCAGGTTAAATCTAACCGGCCAAGCGGCAAAACGGGGAGCGTAGTTACGCTTGTTGGCAAAGCACAAAATTATGATTGGGATAAACTAATTTGGATACTTTACGACCGAAACTACAAAATACAAGAAGCATGGATGTTTGATGTTACTAAGTATAGGCAGTTGTTTGAGTCCAAAAATCGTCTGTCACCTCAAGATATGCGCAAAGGAACTCGTCTACGGTTATAGCATTATCACATTATCATTTCCGTCTTGCTAGTTCTATTATGAAATCGGCTGCTTCAGATGCCTTGTTAAAGAAGCCCTCGTAACCAGAATATTCGCCAGTTGCACTTGTTTGGTATTCCCAAGGTTGCTTGTTACTAGGTAGAATTGACTCAGCTTCTTCCTTGCTTAGCCGGAAGTATTCTAATAATCTCTTGAGATAAACTTTGAATTTAACTCCATCTTGAGCGTTACTTTCGCCAGGTACCAAACTAAGAATTGTTTTGTTTATTCCTTGTATGTTTCCTACAAAAGCTATGGTTGATCTAGTAGTGCCTACATAATCAAATAGTGGTGTTAGCCTATCAACAAGGTAGTAATATAGCTCATTAACGTCTTTTTCTTCAGCTATAGCTTGAAGTTGCTCCATTGTTAAATTACTTGTTCTCTTAGATGGTCTTGAAATCTGCGCAATTTCTGCTTTTTCTTGTTCAATTAAAAAAGTCCTTGCTGCATACTCGTTTTCGCCATCTTTGAAGTAGTTGAAGGTCAGGGCATTTATAGGAACTCCATAGGTTTCAGAAAGATAATGAATTATCCTTTCTGTCGAGCTATCGATTTCTGAGCCAACAATAAGCATTTGGTGTTCTTGATTAAAGATTGAGGGTAAATCATGATTGAACTTGGCTTGGTAGACTTCTATTAGGCTTGGTTGGCAATATTTCTCTGCAATTTCTTGAATTTTATCTGCAGTCAAAAACCTAACCCAAGAAGCGTAATCTAAGATTTGAGCTGAAATTTCACGTGGTGTCTTATCGCGCTTTAATTCCACTATTACTAAGTCGCCATTTTCAGTCATACATAATACGTCGATGTATCCACCAAAGTCTGTGGGAACTTCTCGACCAATAACAAGATAATCTGGCGAGATAATGGAAATGTCAGAAATAATCCAGCTCTGCAGTCTCGCTTCTAAACCTACTTTGGATTTGGTGATCTCTTTAAGGCTCTCTTTCTCTATTTTCCAAAGTCTAATTGTCTGGATAGAAGAAACTGCGTTAGTACTATTAGGTAGGGACATCGAACATTAACCCGTATGCTTGATGTTAGCATAAGATATTAATAATAAAAATCTAGGCAATCCACCAATTACCAATCCCTAATTAGCCAAACGCTTTTATACAAATCAACCGGAAACAGTCGATAACCAGAGAGTGCAAAAATGGCTGAAGTTCAAGTTAACCCAGAAGCATTTCAAGAATCTATCACTAAAGAGCTAGAAGCGGTAAAGGACCGAGTTAGAAATCTTATAGGAAATGCGAATTGGGGTGAAGATGGACGGTATAAGGAAGCTGTGCTAACGAAAATTATCAAGCGATTTCTTCCATCAAACTTGTCTGTCGGTACTGGTTTCATATTAAAAGCTGAAGGAAGACCCCCTCACAATGGGCGAATGGAAATTTCTAATCAACTTGATATAATTATATACGATAATCGGGTGCCTGTTTTATTTTCGGAGGGATCTTTAGTAATTGTTTCATCTAGTAGTGTTAGAGCTATAATTGAGGTTAAAACAAAGATTGCTAACAATGAAATTGAGGGAATCCTGAGGAAATCTATTGAAAATGCAAAAATGGTAGGTGACTGCCTAAAGTTTAATGGAGTATTTTCTTATGAATACGGGAATGCTTCAATCGAACGCTTAAGTGAAGCTTTAGAACCTTTAGGTGAAGATGGGAAGTATGTAAATCATACTTCTTTGGGGTCCTCAATATTCATTAAATATTGGTCCGAAAAACGACCTGAAAATGTATCGGATAATGGTTGTAAGACTTTCTATGGTCTTTATGATTTTTCTGTAAATGGTGGAAAGAAGCTTTCCTTCTCATATTTTATCTCAAATTTGATCTACAGTATAACAGTAGAAGATTTAGCTGATCGATTATGGTTACTATTTCCAGTGGAGGACGGTAAGGAAAGCGTTAGAGTAGGTACAGCATGTTTACAGCGCAGAATTGCAGTGAATCCTGCCACGCCATAATTTACTAACTTGATTCCCCTAAACTCATGATGGCTTGGAGGGTTCTTTCTTTTAGTTCATCAAATGAAGGACTCCAATAGTGCCTGATAAATATTGACGGCGGTATTCTTCCCTGCAACAGATCAACCTCTTCTTTGATTAAGCCGTTCCTTACCATGAAGGTTCCGAAGTAGTCTCTTAATTCATTTGTTCGGCAGCGTATTTTTGCTCTTCTTAGTCGTTTCTTTATTGCATCATAGCTTACTGGTTCACTGGCTGCTACGCTTAGAACAAGCTCTTTTGGTAAGAACGATATGTAGACGTTCTTTGTACCGCGCAAGAAGACTTCTTTGTACTTGAAATGCTCAAGCAAGCTCTTTTCTTCATTATAGTACTCGGATAGTTTGCCTTGTTGGTTTAGCTCTATTATTTTGTTAAAGGCTGCTATTCCTTCGATTTTTCTAAGACCTGCTAATCTTAGAAATTGGAAGAACAGCTTTTCGTTAGGTCTAAGAACAGAGGAGGCTTTTGTGTACCACTCCATTAGGTCTGAGGCAGGGTTGGTATACAAGCGCATAAAGGAACCAAAGGCGTCTGCTCTGAACAGTTTGATTCCATAGCTTTTTAGTTCAGCTTTGAACTGTTCGTGGATTCCTAAGTATTTTGATAAAATGACAAGTGATTTTACAGTTGTGTTCTTGGTTTTAGGTGGAATTAGGTCGAGGTCTTTTATGCTTCCTTCTAGGAGTATGTGGCTGTATTTTTTGCTGTAGGTCATGATGCTTGGTGCCCATGTTTTGGCGTATTTGTGGTAGACCCATTCTTTGTATTTGTCCCAATTTAGGTCTTGATGGCGCGCTTGACGTGCAGAAGGTCGCTGGTTCGAATCCGGTTCGGCCCGCCACTTCTTGCTTATTTTTGAGATTCGCCATGTCTGGGTTGAATATTGGGTTGTTGCTTCCAGAAATATTTATTAGCACTCGCCAATTGTGTGTTACTCAACTTAAAATTAGTAACAACTCGGTAATTTAAGGAAAGTGAGCAGATGGGAAAAAACAAACTCTTCGCCTTTGCGGCGATAGCAATAGTGATAGTCGCCGCCATAGGCGCAGCCATAGTCCTAACCCAAAACCAAGCCCCCCCTGAACCCGCAGCCACCACAGTCACCGACGCATTAGGCAGAACCGTTGATATCCCCGAAAACATAGATTCAATCTACTGCGTTGGCGCATGCTCGCTGCGGCTGGTATCCTACTTCGACGCCGCCGACAAGGTCCAGGCAGTAGAGCCCGCAGGAACCTTTAACACCTTAGATGACCAAACCTACTACCTCATCAACAAAGCCGACTATTCCAAGCTGCCCCAGATAGCCAACACCCCCGAAGCCATCCTGCAGCTCAACCCCAGCCTCATCATCACCTCGCTCCCAGAGGACACAGCAACCGCGGACACCCTGCAAACCCAAACAGGCATCCCCGTCTACGTCATCAACGCCAATCTCGAGTTCGGACAAGCCTTCTATAACCAAATGACCTCGCTGGGCACGTTGCTGGGCGAATCGGCCAGGGCAAATCAGCTTAACGAGGGCATCGCAGGCTTAATCAACGACATCACCTCAGCACCTGCTGATGGCAGCGAAAGTGCATATGCCTGCGGCATGTTCTACTATGGTGGAGCATCCTTCCTCAAGGGCTCAGGCAACTACCTGCCCTTTGACTACTCCAACGTCACCAACGCCATTGAGCCTGCCGCTAACCGCCAACCCTACGTAATCACACTGGAAACCCTCATAGCCGCAAACCCCGACTACATATTCATCGACAGCATCGGCGTTAGTACATGCGTAACTTCTATCAACGAGGGCATCGCAGCCAAAACCGGATTAGGCAGCGTTACAGCAATCAAAGACGGCAACCTCTACTCGACGATGGTGTATAAGTGCTATGGCACCAACTGGGATAACCAGCTAATCAACGTCTACTACGTCGCATCAGTCTTGAATGGCAACCAGTATAGTTGGAACTTCGAGGATAAAGCAAACCAAATCCTGCAGCTATTCTATCCCGACACCACCATGACCTATCAGGACATAGCGGCTGCCCAGACAGGCAACGGATGCAGCAAAGTCACGCTGTAAACGTGCTTGTTAATTAACCTCTTTTTCATCTTTTTTTGCGATAGTTGCATAACCCGTGGAGTGAAAACCGATATCGAAGCATCAAGGCGACAAAGAAGCATTCGACATCTACGAGGACAACCAAAAAGAAGGCAACCAAATCTCCAAAGTATACCGCGGATTTGTGAAACGCAAACGCCTTTTCCTCATCGCCGGCGTACTTGTGCTATTTATCTGCGTTATCGTCGCCGCAATGAATGGCCCCATAAACATACCTTTCCAAGACGTTATCAAGTATCTCTTCACTTTTGACACCTCTGGAATGGGCGGCACCATCTGGAACATCCGCATGGTCCGCATCGTCGGCGCCCTAGCCGCAGGCGCAGGCTTAGCCGTCGCAGGCGTTGTGATGCAGTGCATCCTCCGAAACCCCCTTGCTTCGCCCTTCACATTGGGGATTTCCAGCGCCGCCGCTTTTGGCGCCTCCTTCGCCATCATCTTTCTGGGAGCCGGCAGCAGCCTAACCAACGTGGTCTCCATCAACAACCCCTATGTAACAACCATCTGTGCATTCGCCTTTTCTCTGCTGGCCACCGGCGCCATCCTGCTGCTCACCAAAGTTACCCGCGTCAGCGCCGAAACCATGATACTTGCGGGGGTAGCCATAAGCGTCATGTTTTCCGCGGGGCTATCCTTCATGCAGTATATAGCTACGGATTCGCAGCTGGGCAACATCGTATCCTGGACGTTTGGTGACTTAGGCAAAGCCACCTGGTCATGGAACACGCTGATTCTGGTGGTGTTTCTGCCTGTGGTACTCTACTTCTTCTACAAACGCTGGGATTACAATGCCCTCGACGCAGGGGAAGACACCGCCAAAGGCTTAGGTGTTAACACGGAGCGGGAACGCATCATCGGCATGATATTAACCGCTGTGCTCTCAGCCGTGATTGTTTCCTTCTTCGGCATCATAGCATTCATAGGGCTGCTTGGGCCCCACATCGCCCGTATGCTAATCGGCAGCGACCACCGCTACCTCATCCCCCTCTCCATTATCATAGGCGCCATCATCCTGCTCATAGCAGACGCAGTCGGCCAAGTTATCCTCTACCCAGCCGTCATCCCCGTAGGCATCATCACCTCGATGCTCGGGGGACCCCTCTTCATCTACCTGCTGATTAGGAGGTATAGGCGGTAATGTTCTTCGAAGTCAACGGCGTCAGCTTTGCTTACCGCAGCAAAAAAGTCCTAGACGGAGTCACCTTCGCCGTAGAAAAAGACGATGTGGTCTCGATTTTGGGACCTAACGGCGTGGGCAAAACCACCCTAATTAAATGCATAAGCAAGGTGCTCACGCCAAACGCTGGCGCAGTATCCATCGAGGGCATGGATCTTCATGGGATGAGCAAAAGAGACATCGCCAAAAACATCGGGTACGTGGCGCAGAAAAGCGAGACCTCCAAAACGACGGTGTTTGATTCGGTGCTGCTGGGGCGCAAGCCGCATTTCGAGTGGGATGCAAGTGAAAAAGACATACGGTTGGCGGGCAGAGTGCTTCATCTGCTGGGCCTAGATGCATTGTCCCTCAAGTATGTTGACGAGATCAGCGGGGGCGAGTATCAGCTGGTGCAGATTGCAAGGGTTCTGGTTCAGCAGCCCAAGATAATTCTGCTCGATGAGCCCACAAGCAGCCTGGACCTCTCCAATCAGCACATGATAATGCATCTGATCCGAAACATAGTTAAGAAAAACCACATGGCCGCCATCATGATTATCCATGACCTCAACTTGGCCTTCCGTCACTCCGACAAGTTCATTCTGATGAAGGACGGCGGCGTCTATGCGGTCGGCGGACACGAAATCATTACGCCGGGAAACATTCGGGTAGTATACAACATCGACGCTTACGTCGAGACTGTCCGAGGGATACCTGTGGTAATCCCCATGTAAGGAGAGAAAGCAATGGAGCAGAAAAAAATCAATCCGAAACAAAAAGACTTCTTCAACCAAAAAGCAGCGGTATGGGATCAAATTACCATTCATAACCCCGAAAAAGTCGCGTACATAAGTGATTTACTCGCCATTCAAGGGTCGGATAAGATTTTAGATGTGGGCACAGGCACCGGTGTCATGATTTCCTTCTACGAAAAACACCTCTCAGACGGCTGTGTGATGGCGATTGATTATTCGGAGAAGATGATTGAGGCCGCCCAAGCCAAGTACCCCAAAAGCCTCCATCCTAAAGTTAGCTTCCATGTCTGCGATGTATATGGATTGGGTTACTCTGAGGAATTCGATTTAGTGGTATGTTACTCCTGTTTCCCCCACTTCGTCGACCAGCCCTTAGCCATACAGATATTGACTAGGGCACTAAAGAAGGGGGGGCGCTTGGCAGTGGCGCATTCAGATTCAGCCGATAAAATCAACGGCGTCCACATGAACGGCGGGGTAGAAATAAAGAATGACTTCTTGCCCAGCATCGAGCGGCTTAAGCAGATGATGAGAGAGAATGGACTTGAGGTTACTTTTGAAAGGGATGACAAAAGCTATTTCATATGCATAGCTGAAAAGCACAGGTGACACCATTTTTGGTTTGCAGTCACCTAAACTGGCTATTTCTGAGTTAGCACGGAGATTTTTATCTGCATTATTTGCTCGTTTTGCCGCAGGTTATCGACGAATTTCCGAATAAGCTCAGCTTGCCCGTTTAAAATTATGACCTCCAAGCAAAAGCCCGGGTGGATGTGCGCATGGAGAAAGGTGGAGACTAACCCGCCGTAGACGTGTTGGGTTTCGAGGAGGCGGCGTCGGTCGGCGTTTTCTTTGTAGATGAGTGTTATGGTGGCTACGGCGTTGCCTTCTAAGTCGTCTAGTTTTAGATCCTCGGTGAGGTATAGCCGTAGGGCTTGCCGTGCGAGTTCGGAGCGGCTTACGAAGCCTTTGTCTTTTATGGTTTGGTCGATTTGTTGTATGAGGGAGTCGGGGATTGAGAGGCTTATGATTACCATTATTTTCGCCTTGCTAGAATTGACGGTAGACGTTAATAGCTTTTATTAATTTTTGCTGAAATAGCCCCCATTATTATTAATGATTTAAGAATGTTTAATAATGCCTCGGTTTAAGCGTCCCTATGAACAGCAAACAAAAAATCTTCCTCGCAGCCATAATCATAATCGCAATCGTCGGTTCAGCCATAGCCGCCGCCCTCTACACAGCCACCCCCAAAACAGACAAACTCCAAGTCGTAGCAACCTTCTACCCACTCGCATACCTGACCGAGCAAATCGGCGGCGACCAAGTCCAAGTAACCCAACTTATCCCCAGCAACACCGAAATCCACAACTGGGAACCCTCCGCCTCCAACATCGCCGCTACCCAAGACGCAGACATCATCATCTATAACGGCGCAGGCGCAGACCACTGGATGGAAGACGACGTATTACCTGCCTTGTCAGATACCCAAACCAGAACCGTAGTCGAGACTACCTCTGGATTAACTCTTATAGCCAATCAGGAACATGAGCATGAACATGAAGCAGCCGAAGAAGAACATGACCATGGCGCCTATGATCCCCACACATGGGTCAGCCCCTACATGGCAAAGCAGCAGGCAGAAAAAATCTACAATGCCCTAGTCCAAGTTGACCCTGAGCATGAAAGCTACTATACATCGCGTTGGCAGAGTTTAGAAGAAAAACTTGAGCAGCTAGACAGTGAATACAAAACAGGGCTTTCTGAGGCAAATAAGAGCGCAATCTTTGTGTCTCATGAGGCATTTGGATATTTAGCTTCACGCTACGGGTTTGAGCAGCATGGCGTTATCGGTTTATCCGCCGATGAGCAGCCCAGCGCCGCCACCATAGCCGCATTAGTCAGCGAAATGAAGCAGCAACAAATCTACGTGGTCTACGTTGACCCCGTTTACTCAAGTGAATACGCCAATACTATCCGAACCGAAGTCCAAGCGCAAACTGGGCACAGCGTAACCATCCTTGAACTGTACCTGATGCTGGGACAAACCGACAACATGGATTATCTGGAGCAGATGCAGACAAATCTCACCAACCTTAAAACTGGTTTGGGCGCAGCTTAACGCTAGGTAAATATTGCTGAACCCCAAAATGGTAGAGCAGAAACCTATGCCAAAAACCACCCCTATTTTAGAAGTCCAAAACCTCTACGTTAACCGAAGCAGCGACCCCGTCATCGAAGATGCAAGCTTCACAGTTAACCGAGGCGACTACGTCGGTATCGTGGGCCCCAACGGAGGCGGAAAAACCACACTTCTAGGCGCTATCCTGAACTTTCTACCCACAGCAAAAGGCACCATCCGCCTCTTTGGCACAGAAACCACCAAATTCACTGCGTGGGAAAAAGTTGCCTACATCTCCCAGAACGCCACCAGCTTCGAAAACGAGTTTCCGTTGACTGTAAGGGAGCTGGTTTCTTTGGGCTGCATCCGCAAGGGCAACGTGGGGCGCCGGTTTAGACATGAAGATTGGGCGGCGGTGGATGAAAGCATCGATTTCATGGGGCTGCGTGACGTTGCCAACAGACGGATTGGGCAGCTTTCAGGCGGGCAGAAGCAGCGTGTGTTTGTGGCAAAAGCGCTGGCGCGAAAGCCTGAGTTGATTTTTCTCGACGAGCCCATAGTGGGTGTTGATTCGACTGCGCAAGAGCGTTTCTACAAGAAACTCAGCGACCTAAACACCCAGCGGCAAACCACCATTCTTATTGTAACGCATGATTTAGCATCGGTTTTCTGCCGCATGTCAAAAGTGCTATGCGTCAACAAACAAGTAGAAGTAGCCCAAATAACCGAGGACTTAGACGCCAACCAACTGCTTAAACGTGCCTACGGCGACCACTTCCACTTTGTATTCCATCGACATGAATGCACAGGGGTTTTCGAACATGAGCGCTGATCCGTTGAGCCTATTTGGCTACCAGTTCTTCCAGAATGCGCTGGTCGGCGGCATAATTGCAGCGGTTGCCTGTGGCTTGGTGGGGATGTTTCTGATTTTAAAGAAAGAAGCCATGGTGGGCGATGGCCTCTCGCACACGGCGTTTGGCGGCATCGCGTTAGGACTGCTTTTGGGCATAAATCCGCTTTTAACAGCGCTGGCGGTCTCGGTGCTGGCGGTTTTCGCTATCTCGTATATGCGGCGGCGGAAAATCACGACGTCGGATTCCGCGATTGCGGTTATGTTGGCGCTGGGTTTCTCCACTGGGTTAATCGTGATTAGTTTAGCCGGCGGGTTTAACGTGGAGCTCTTCAGTTACCTCTTCGGTTCCATATTGACCATTGACTGGGCCGATTTGGCTTTGGTTTCGGTTTTGGGTATGTCGGTTTTGCTCTTCATAGGGTTTTTCCGGCGGGAACTGCTCTCGATGGTGTTTGATGAGGAGGATTCGCGGATTATGGGTATACCCACAAGGGCGCTTTCGATGGTTTTTGATTTACTCGTAGCCGTCACAATCGTCTTGTCGATTAAGGTCATCGGCACGATCCTTGTGGTGGCGCTTCTGGTGATACCGGGACTCTGCGCGCTTAAACTGAATTTTTCGTTCCGCAAGACTCTGCTGGCAGCGGTTTGCTTTAGCATAATTAGCACCGTTATTGGGATTATGCTCTCTGCCCTGTTTAACATCGTGACTGCAGGGGTTATTGTGTTTGTTTTGGTGATGTTTTTCCTCTTGACGCTGCTTTATAAGAAGCTGTCCTGATTCGGCAGGAAAATGGAGAGAAATGCGGCAAGGTAAACCCGTTTAGGCACTAAATCGGGGGTTTATGTGTCTAGACGCCTTTTTGGGGTTTCAGCCGTTTACTGCCAGCTGAAAGGTTTGCCTTGGCGCACAACCGGTGGGACTTGTTGTTGGTAGAGTTAAGTAGCACCCGGTTTCGGTGTTACGTTTTTACTTGAAAGTAACACGAACATATAAGCGTTCCGCCCCAAGCACACCAAAACACCAAACAAGCCCTCAAAAAGCAAACTCAAAAAACAGAAAAGTGGCTTTCACTGGCGCTTGTCCACGCAACCCGCTTAATGTCAAAGTTGGGCCTCCCGAGTTCACATAGAGACTACGGATAGGGTACAGGTAAGGGGCTTTATGCGTGCATACCAAGCGGCACTAAGTGAAAGCCAAAATACATTCTGGCACGATGCCTTTTAGGGTTTACGGATATCCAAGATTAATTACAAATATATAAAAAAATTAAAGATAAAGAGCCTAGTGTCTACGGGAATCGATTATGGCTCGGCATTTGTCCGCGTACTGGCAGTATTCAAGGCATGCCGCGGAGGGGTCGGGGCGTTTCCATTCGGCGCCGCAGCTGGGGCAGGTGGTTTTGTCTTCGTCGCTCCAGATTTCGAGTTCTGAGCCGCAGACGTGGCAGTTGATGTAGGCGGGTTTGGGCTGCAGCATGTCGCGCAGTCCTGGGCAGGTCTCGGGGTTTTTGGCTACTGGTTTGTCAGAGCTCAACGATTTCACCTCCCACTTTGACTTCGAGTTCTTTAACTGAAATATGCTTGCCGGATGCCTCCAGGGCTTTGTTGACTGCCCATTTAAGTCCAGTGCAGCAGGGCACCTCCATATGCATAACTGTGACTGCGCCGATGTTGTTGTTTTGGAAGATTTCGGTGAGTTTCTCTGCGTATGCTCGTGCATCGTTGAATTTGGGGCAGCCGATGATGACGTATTTGCCTGCCATGTGCTGCTGGAAGCTTTTCAGAGCCACAGGTGCACAGTCGGCGGCAAGCAGGATATGCGCGTTTTCGTAGAAGGGGGCTTTGGGGGGGACGAGGTTGATTTTTACTGGCCACTGGGGCTTTTTGGGTACATTGGCTGCTGTTGTGGCGGGGGCGATGGGGGTTTTGGCGGCTTGGGCTTTGTGGAATTCGTGGACTTCGGCTTGGCTGAAGGGGTCTGCTTCCCGCTCCGTGATGGTTATGGCTCCCTGCGGGCACTGTCCCAGGCATGCGCCTAAGCCATCGCAGTAGGTGTCCTTGACTATTCGTGCTTTTCCATCGACGATTTGCAGTGCGCCTTCGACGCATTTGGGGATGCATGCGCCGCAGCCGTTGCAGAGGTTTTCGTCTATGTTAACGATTTTTCTTTTCATGCTTGTTCCTCCCTTAGGCATTTTCCGCCTGTGGGGCAATATTTTTGGGCGTGGTTTTCGATGGCGGCAAAGATGGGGATTATGGTTTCGCGGTTGACGAGGTAGATGTGTTTTTTTCCGTCTCGTTGTATGGTGATGATGTTGCAGTCGAGGAGGGGTTTGAGGTTGTGGCTTATCATGCTTTGTTCTTGGTTGAGTGCTGTGGCGAGTTCTCCTACGCTCATGGGTTGTTTTAGGAGTTGTTCGATTGCGGCGAGGCGGGTGGGGTTTGCGAGGTTGGTGAAGAAGCGGTAGCAGGTTTGGTTTAGGCTTTTTTTCATTTTTCCACGCCTGTTAATATGAACTATATTTCATATGTTGTATTGTTCATATAAACTTGTTGGTGGGGCATAAACTACAAAAGGGCTCAGGACACAATCAACACTCTAAACTCAGATGGAACCGCATAACCCATATGCTAGAGTAATATGCATTAACTGAAGAAAAAAACCGTCAAAAATTAGCATAAACCCACTTAAGCCCTCGCCAAAAATCTTAAATTCACCTATGCAAGCAATCAATCAAGGGAAAGGGGAGTAAATGTTAACATCAGAATTTAAAAACGCATACCAGTACACACTCGGAGTAATCGAAAAAAACCAGTATATCCTAATCATAGCCTGCTTAATACCATTCCTAAACATACTTGTCCTAATACGTTACGTTGATAAAATCGTAAAGCAACCCACCAACAGCACCAAACCGCCTCGGCTGACAAAACCCAACTGGGCCGAACTAGTCATGTCCCTTCTAAAAATCGCTGCTGTCGGCGCACTTTGGGGTGTCATCGCCGTTGCATTGATGGCTGTTGTGGGCTTGGGTTTTGGCGTGGGCATATTCGGCGGGTTTGGCAGTATTTTGCGGCTGGCTGAGGAGTTTAGTGCAAACGTGCTTGGCGCCGCGTTGGCGTCTATGGCGGTGTTCTTTGTGGTAGGCATATTTGCGGTGATAAGCGAGGTAAACATGATTAAGCGCCAGAATCTGATGGCTGGGTTTGCCTTCAAAGACCTGCTGGGCAGCATTTCCCGCATAGGCTGGGTGCGCTATTTGCTTTTCATCTTTGCCTCATTGGTCTCATGGCTTATTGTGATTTTTGTCAGTTCCCAACTTGGCAACTTCCTTCATATCGGCTTATTCGCCGTAAGCTTAATGGGCATATTTGCGTTGCTTCCCATAACTTTTTTGGCACGGGCAATCAGCGTACTGTACGACAATTACCAGTTTCCCCCACCGCCACCTCCACCCTAGCGGTTTGGGCGCCTTTCTTTTCTTTATAGTTGGTAGCGGTCAAAATCCGCTGAACCCGTATCGGGCGTAACAAAATAGAACACCATACCGCACGCTAAACATTTGACCTCTTGGTTTCTCTGGCGCTCCACTCGGGGTGAACCACATTTTGGGCAACGCATCAGCAATCCATCCAAGCATATCTTGCCTTTCTCCCTTAAATATTCCATCGTCATCCTTGAGGGCAACGTTTTTGAGCGTCTGCAACCCTTAATGTGCAAGGTTGAGAGATTTTGTCTAAAAAAGCCAAGAAAGCTGAAGGTTTAGAAAAACACAAGCAACTTCTGCGTGAAAAAGAGCAGAAACGCAAAGAGAAAAAACAGGTATCGCTGCCTGCCAAGCACGCCGCCAAAGGCAAAAAGTAGCCCCAGTCAGCGCCACAGTTTCACCCATTTTTTGTAAGCCAATTCTCGCTATCCAGCATCCTTTGGGGTCTGTCAATTGTCGAATTCTTCATCTTTCCCGATCAGACTGGGACGGCGACATCATCCCCCAACGACATATGCAGCAACTCAGATTGATAAAGGTTACAAACACCCAAGTTCATTTGCTCTCAAAAACCCTTCAACTTATCCGCGACGGGTTATGCTTCTGTTGCTTGCCACGCTCTATCCCCCCTCTATTTATAGGCTCACCGAATGCAATGTTTTCTTGGCTAAAACTGGGCAGATGCAGTGTCGGCGGCCGAGTTATTAGGCGCTTGTAGTTCTCTTGGGGGCATCCTTATGCATGTGCTTCTGTACCTGTCTGCAGTGTGTTGCATTCGTAAGCGCCCCTTCAAAGTTGGGTTTTGTCTAAGCGAGCACCACAAGGGTTGCCGCCGACTAAACACAAGGTTTAACGAGTAAATTATATAACCAAACAAAACCATCAATTTCTAATATGGGTAGCTTGGGCAAATATCTCTCAATTTGCTTAGTCGTAATCCTCGCATTCTCTAGTCTATTAATGGTTGGACTAACTGTTGCAGAGCCAATACCTAAACCGCAGGTTCCCCAATTTAGTTTAAGATATGTTGACAAATCCTATGATATACCTCCACAGACAACTACGACCATAGACCCCTATAACGGAGAGACAATTACCAGCACTACACCTGGACGCCATGTTGAAAATTATTTAATTGAAATGACCATCAAGAATCAACCGCATGCGTCATCCTTAGGAAACAATACGCTTACTTTGTATTACTTTACTCGTTTTAAAGGTCACTTTGCAGAAAACTGGACGTACCCAAACACATCATTTTCAGATTGGGCGGCTTATTATGACCCTTCGTATACTGGCGATAAGAGTATGTGGGGAAATTATGCGGATGACCTTCCAGTTCAATCAAACACGGGTAATACTGTCTTAACTTTTCCAGCGAACTATCGAGTTGGAGATAAAATTGATTTTCAAATAGAAGCGTTGTTAGCATATCAATATACAGAAACTACTTATGATGGATTTTATCCAGTATCAGACAATATCTTTTATTATAATCCAAGTGGTTGGAGCGACACTGAGACAATAACAATCACAAGCACTCCTGAACCAGCCAATAATACTAACCCAGCCCCTTCAGTGCCAGAGTTACCTTTTGTCGCATTCTTTTCTTTGTTTGCAATGATATCTCTAATTGCATTTTTTGCGAAGAAAAGGATTTATCTAAAACCTTATAACTAGAAACATGCAATAGCTAATCAGTAATTAGTCCCAGAAAATTACTTTGCCCTAAGGCTGGGACGGCGACATCACTGAAAACAGAAGTCTAATTAACGATGACATCTATCTGCCCCTATGCATGGCGCTGTATGGGCAATGATTCGGTTGGCTTTAACGGTTCTATTAGCGCTTGTTGTAACTGTTTACATGGCGTTTGCTTATTGGGTAGCGTCTTATGTTCAAACGTATGCTGGTCGCTTGGGTTGGGCGAATGCGGGGTCAACTTTTCTTCCCTGGCCGACGACGCCGACTGGACCTAACATCTCAGTTATAGAGTTTCTAAACCAAACCGACACCTTGTACTACCAAATCATTATCCAAACGGGCGTGCTGATTATCCTAACGGTTATCTTGTGGCTGGCGGTTTTCTGGGTGACATGGCGACTCAGAGGTAAGGTTAAGGTTAAAAGCGAAAAAACGCTTTGCCCGCAATAGTGTTTGCGTGGGAGCGGTGCGAATCCGTACTTGTCATGGCACCAATTCACCCTTGCCTCTTTCGAAGGCTTCTGAGAAAGCATGACCGCCCATTTGTATGCACGCTGTGTTAACCACATATCAGTATAAACAACCGTGATTCTCAGTTAATTCCAAGGCATGGATACGCACAAGACGCCATGTCAGATGGGAGGTGTTTTGGTTTGGTGCGAAGAATTGTTGCTGCAAAAATGGTGAAGAACAGGCGGGACGACAAAGAAGAGCAGAAGCAAGCCCAGCAGGCAAAACAGTAAAAAAGGGGCTTAGCTTTCTCCGCTTGAGCTGCCGCTGTCAGCTACTTCGCCGCTTGAACCCTGAAGAAGCTGGTTTGTTTGTTGATTGATCTTGTTTTGAGTGTTGATTTTGTCATTTTGGATTTGTTGTTGCGGCTTAGTTATTTGGTCCTGTAATTGCTGGTTGAGTCTTAACCTATCAGTATTCCCGGCTTCCTGCTCGATCTTTTGGTTTAATTGTTGATGCATCTGAACTTGTGAGTCTGACTGCTGTGTTGCATATTGGTTCATGGGATTAGCCTGCATATCAATTTGCAGTCCGCTTGTGTTATTCATTGCTACCTCATTTAACGTGCTTGGTTGAGTACTGTGCAGGGTACTTGGGGTGCTGCTCTGCAGGGTGCTGGGTACGCTGCCTGATGGATGAATGAGTGTACCTCCTGAGGGGTGCAGCATAGGATTTTCTCCGCCACCACCGCCTGAGCCGCCTCCGCTACCTGAACCGCCGCCAGATGAACCCGAACCTCCCGCCGCTCCACCCGCCGCGCCTCCAGCGCTACCAGCGGCTCCTCCACTGAACACAAAGAAATACAGTGCACCCCCCACCCCAACGGCGACTGCCCCGATTATTCCACCGATAACGATTGGGTTACTTAGAAGGGAATTCTGTGCTTCTTGGGTGCTAGCATCTCCAATTTGATAGACCTCAAAGTAATCGTATTGGGCACCGCCCTTCCAGGGAGAAACCGCGTCAACGCCAACCAGCTGGGAAGCTGAGGTATCTTTCTCGGTGTAGGTGCTTTTTACTTCGCCGTTATAGTACATGGTGATTTGGTTGCCCTGTTTCTCTATCGCCAGGGTATACCATGTGTTTTGGTTTTCCTGGAAGCTTCCAAACGTTGTTTTTTGTCCATCACGATAAAACACATAGTTACCGTACCAGCCATCCGCCATGAAAGTATAGGAATGTTTGCTGGTGACTGCAGTTACGCTGTTTCCGCAGTGGCTACCAAGGGTCCATCTGTTTTTGTCCTCCACCTTCCAGTCGGAGATGCCAGATGAAAATTGCTGCGAATAGTGGATAGCGGTGTCTTGGGAGGTGCCATCTAAAGTTACGGCGCCGCCTGTGAAGCCCACGCCATCTTCATGCGTCACTGTCCAGCCTGCAGCCTTAAGCTCAGTGAGGCTTTGATAACTCATATCATCTCGCCACACACTAGTCACTGTCTCAGCACAAGCCACAAGTACTGAACCATAAACAAACACCACAACCACCAGAACTGCAAGTAACTTTGCCTTCATACCGCTCTCCTGATAGACTACTTGAATCAATTGAGAATATAAGCCTTGTTAACAGAGTAAAATCGGCCCGGCAAGTCACCTTTTTGCCCCTAAGTCCCCATACCCGCAAACGGGGGCAACTATGGGATTTCACGTCCATGACAATGAAACAAACAAGGCTGCATAGTAATAAATAACCGTTAATTCATACAACTGCCAGTTATTTTCAGTCTCTGCTTGTCATGGTGAAAAGTTTTTTCCCTCACTGGATAATTCAGCCAGTTCCTGAGAACCTAACTATCGCAAAAGGAGGTGAAGATATGAGGAAAAAGATTTTGACTTTAATCACAGCAATAGCATTGACTTCAATACTCGCTGTTTCATCTTTGGTCGCGGTTTCTCAAGCCTGGTTCCCATCAAAATCTGAATACGTCAGCTTCGACTTTCAAGGCGTCTACCTTAGAGGCGTCAGCGTCGTAGATAACGCCAGTGCGCCAAACCTCATAAAAGTAACAGGAAATAACACCCTAATCCAAGGCAACCTTACCGTAGACGGCAAAACATACTCTTATCCTCAGGATTTCAGCGTAAACAGTACTTTCCAAATGGAATATAGCGCTGTCACTGGAGAAGGCATCGTCAGAGTACAAAACACCTTAACGTTTAACATGGCGAACAATGCCAGCATCACAGTCTGGGGAGTCGGCAGAGTCTCCGGGTTCCCCTCCACAGCCACAGGCTCATTTAACAACACCAAACTAGACGGGGAATTCCAGCTGACAGGTACCGAACAGTTTACGTCAGTGAATGGCTTTGGGCTACAAAACGGACGTTATCCACCGCCAGACATGAACCTAAATGGACACATGTTTGGCTATATCCGTGGATGGTCACTATAGAGCGCCACAAACATGCCGGCCAACACCCGTTTTCTCTTTTTTTAACCCCAACAATCCATCTGGCCCCAAAAATAGCGAAAATAACTAATATTTTACGAATTAAGGGACAAACCGCTGATTTTTTGGTTAGGCAAATTTAAGGTGAAGGTGGTTCCCCTGCCAAGTTGGCTTTCAAAGCTTATCGTGCCGTCTAATGCATCCACCAACCGCTTAACAACTGCCAATCCAAGGCCTTGGCCTTTGGCTTTCGAGGTAGTCATAGGCGTAAATATCCGCGCTTTAATTTCGTCGGGTATCCCCCCGCCGGTGTCCTCAACAGAGATGCATATGCTGCTTTCATTTTTTGACCCCGACACCGTTAAGTAGCCTCCGTTGGGCATGGCCTGAATCGCGTTGTTAGCTAAGTTAGTGATTGCCCTTTGGATGAATGCGGGGTCAGTTCTAACTTGGGCGTTATCTTTTAAGTTAATGGCAAGCTTAATGTTACTGGGCAAATCAATCGTTTTAAAAGCGCTGCTTATGATGTCTGAGAGCAGTACAGAGGAGTATTCGGGGTTTAGCGGCCTGGCATAATCCTGCAGGTCAGCAACGATTTTGTTAACATAAAGCACATTCTTTTCGATGCCGTTTAAGCTCTCATCTACGTCCCGCTTGATGTTTAAGTCAGGCATAAACGCCAAGTAATCTTTAAGCAGAAAAACATCCGCTATGATGGCCTGCAGTGGATTACGGATGTCATGCCCAACCATCCCTGCCGTTGAACCAATAGCCGCCAATCGCTCTTTGGCTTGAAGCTGCATCTCCAGATCCTTCCGTTCAGTGATGTCTTCGCAGTTCGCAATCAAGTTTCCATCCGGTAACTTGGCAGCAGAAATAATCACGTCAACCATCGAGCCGTCTTTTCTTTTCAGATTCAACTCGCCCCTGCTTCTGCCAGTTTGGCTAACCAACGCGAACTGCCTAAACCCCGCGTCACGGTTTTCCGGTGTTAAGACCTGAGAAATATTCATCGTTAACAGCTCCTCCTTTGAGTACTGCAGCAATCGGCAGGCCCCCTCATTAACGAAGACGTATTTCCCGTCTGGGTCGGCAACAAAAATGGCTGTAGGCGAGCTTTCTAGGTAAATTTTCAGCCTCTGTTGGCTGTCCTGGAGAGCGAATTCGCCCTTTTTGTGCTCAGTTATATCTTTGAAGAGAACCGCTATTCTGTTGTTTGATACGGGAATAAACTGTGTCGCAAAATACCGCTTGATAAAGCTATTAAAGTATTCGTACTGGAGTGTTTTGCCGGTTTTTAATGCTTTCAGAGCATACTCATACCAGCGTTCTTCCCCAAAGCGGTCCACCTCTCGTTTACGCTTGCCCACTATGTTTGCTGCCCTAAAGCCAGTTAAACTTTCAAATGCAGGATTCACCTCAAGAAAAACGAAATCAACCACGCCGCCAGGGCCACTGTCAGCTAATTCCAACAATTCAAAGCCCTCATCAAGCCTACTGATGAATCGGTGAAAACTGTCCATAACCCCATTTGAAGAGCCTTTAGTTTCCTGGCCAGAAAAAGACATTTTCTTGTCACCTAAAGAGAGTGTTAGGGAATAATATACAATTTGGTAAATTAAACAAAGAGACTATCCCAAGTTTAGGGGAACAGCGGTTAAACCATTAGTTGCCGCTGCTGCATCTTCCGTCGATTTTTTCCTGAACATCAGCAAAAAGGTCAGGGAATACCCGGAGCCACTCTCGATAAGAGCGTCTGATGCTTGTGTCGGAGGTGTTAAGGACGTCAGCTATGGTTTTTTGGTTAATGCTGCGGTAGCATCTGAAGCAGACAAGGTAGAGGAGTCCGCCGATGATGCTGCGGGTTGCTTTCCCGTTAAAGAACAATGCGTTGGCGCGGTGGGCTTTGCGTATGGTTGCCACAGATTGAACGATTATTTCGATGGCGCCTTGGGTGTCGCCGCAGATCAGGTAAGCTGCCGCTAAGGAGTCGGTTACTGAAAGATTCCGCAGCAAACTTGCAGTGGTTGCCTCAGACAATTCTGCTCTCTCTTACGGTTGGTTACCCAATTATGAGGGTCGGCTGCTTAAAGAGTTACGGATGCAGCATCCAGATTCACGGTACCTTTTTTCTGCATAACGGGCCCCAAGCAACACAATGTGCCGCTGAAATCCTAAATGGCATGGTCATAAGCAGGCAGGAAAACGCAAAACTTTTCTACCACCAACAAACATGGAAGCGTATGTTCAAGAGGTCTCAGCAAGGAAATCTGGTTCTCATAACCAACAAGAACGGCCGCTTAGATTTCGAGCTCAACCAGGCCACCCAAACCCGAAGCGAAGGCATCGTTATCGGAGACCTCTACGGCTACATAAGCGACGTCAACGACGCGCTCCTAAAAATCATGGGGGCTCACGATAAAAGCGAATTCATCGGAAGGAACATTTTAGAGTTTTTGGCTAAAGAAGAAAAAGCACGCGCCATCCAAAGCGCCCTGGACGCGATAGCTAACGATCAGGGGATGACTCAGCGGTTCCGGATTTGCCTTCAGAACGGCAAAGAAACCACATTGGAAGTATCGACGACTTTTCTGAAAGATGACGAAGGCAACAGCATCGGCTTTATTCATCTTGTACGGGCTGTCTAGTTGCCTGCCCTTTTGCATTCTTTTCAGTTGATAAGTTGCTGATTTATTATCAGGGTTAAATTGTTTTTCTTTTCGATATATCCTTGACTGTATAATAGTTCTGTTGTCGAAATTTTGCTTATATCGAGTCTCAAAGATTGAGTCATCAAGAAACAGGTTGATAATTATGTGTGACCAATTTAAAGCGGTTTTAGGCCTTGCCGGAATCTTAGTTGTATTCACAGTCATGGGCTATGTAGGCTACTTAGTACTATCAAACGCTTAGGAGGAACTGACATGTCAGAAACGCTTTTTTGCCAAAACGAAACCTCCATTGCGGAGAAATGCCGAAGATCCCTCGAGAGCAGCTGGGGCATGCAGATCCCAACTCCCAAGCAGTGCAGAAAAAAGTAAGCTGCACGTGCATTTACAATCTAATTTTTGACCCAAAATTATTCATGTTCTAGCGCATTTTCCTAAGCTGACGGGTTCATCTTTAAATCATCTTATTACTACATTGAAAATCCCGTAGGCGTGGATGCGGTAGAAGACATGGGTTCACTTAAAAACGCGCTAAGAAAGCTTGGAAGTGGCGCCCCAAAGCTGGATTTCTACAAACACAAGCATGGCGAATGCCAAAACTTAGAGGGCGGCACCTGCAAGGTAGCCCATTTTACCAACCTAAAAGCAGACGAAACCGCCTGCCCCCATTTCAAGCCTCGCCCAGACACAGAAGCATAAGTGCCAAGCTGATGCAGAATAGCTTTTTCCCCAGGGCTCAGTTTTTTGAGAGGAACTCCTCTATTTCATCGATGAAGCGCAGAGCAGCCTCTTCGATCTGCAACGTTAACTGGTCGGGGTCGCTGAAGTCGGGGTTCTCAACCAGAATGGATTCAACGATGGAGTCGTTTCCTTCTACGGCGCTGGGGATTCTGTATTTGGCTTCGCCGCTTTTTTTGATAAGCGCCCAATATTTCTTCTGAACCGCTTTATTGGCGCCTGCCAACCAAACCTCAAACCGGAAGGGTTCATGCAGGAAAACAATGGCAATTTTGAGTTTTCGTTGTTTCAGCGGCTCAGGGACCAGAGCAAAATAGGTCATGTCCATGTAGCCGAAGTATATGCTGCCGGAAACCGCTAAATCTGGGTGTTGCCTTTCGAAGTGAATCCGCAGGCTCATGGTGTAATCCATTATGCCTCTGTAGGCTTTCTGGATGGCGCCTGCTTTGAGTTGCCGTTTGTATTCCTCGATGCTTCGGGCGAAATCGTCCATGACAGTATTCCTTTTAGTTTTGCTCCTTAAGTGTTGAGCGCTCACTCTAATAAGCCAATCTTCCCCGCATCGACCCCAGGAGCAGCATACTTGGCGATGACAAACTGCCCCGGGCGCACCGTTGATGGAAGCTTAATTAGACTTCTCCGCCATATCTATAGGATGGGGATGTTGTTTGGCGACACCTCAAATTGAAGTAAAACGACAGTTGCCAGGCATCGTTGACCGCGCTTATGACCAGTACAAACGCAACCTGCCACGGTACCGCACCGCAAAAGAGCTTATGAGCAAAAAAGTAGTTACAGCAACGCCTGAAACCAGCCTTGATGACGCCGCGCACCTGATGGGCGAGCACCACATCGGCAGCTTAATCGTAACCAAGTACCAGACGCCCGTGGGAATCATAACCGAGCGTGATTTACTGTCAAAGGTTTTGGCGCTGGGACTGTTTCTTAAAGACGAAACCGTAGAGGAAGTCATGTCTTACCCCTTAGCGGGTGTTTCATCGGATGCTCAAATCAAGGATTTAGCTCAGGCGATGATCAGCAAGAAGAGCCGACTGGCAGTCTTCGAGGCGGGAACGCTTGTGGGTATAGTGACGGCTTCGGATTTAATCAAGAGCCTACCCGATGTGCCAGAAACCGAAGCATGTGTCGACGACTTTATGACTAAAGAGGTTGTGACTGCAGACGAAGAAACCTCAGTTATCAACGTATCCAAAACCATGGGCAGCCAACGCATCGGCAGCGTCATCATCACCCGCAAAGACATGCCGTTTGGAATCTTTACCGAACGAGACTTGCTCAGCAACTTCCTTGCCAAGGGCAAAGACCTCTTCGCCGCCGTCGGACCCCACTGCTCTCAGCCGCTTACCGTTTTGGAATCAGGTGACAGCGTGCATCGAGCCGCAGCCGCCATGGCGCTAAAGCATATCCGGAGATTACCCATCGTAGAAGACGACAAACTCGTCGGCATCATCACCGCACGGGACCTGGTTGAAGCCTACTCGAAATAGGCTTTTCCCCTTTTTATCTGGAAACCGAAAATTTTGGAATTGCAGACATCTCCCCTCGGGTTTTAGCAATAAAAAAGTTATGGGCATCTACATCTAACTCTTCGAAATCAGTACAAATCATCTAAGCGTCAAAAAACAGGCAGGGAGGTTGTCGCCAAACTCAATTTTAAAATATCTTGCCGCACATTGGTCTAGTAGGTGATTTTATGGGTAGTTATTCTGAGATTGCAACCGACGCATATATCCTGCGTGAAGTAGGAGACGGCAAAGCAATAACGATTTTTGAATGCCCATACTGCGCCAATCAAAGCATAGGCTACGCTAAGAATCAATTGGAGCTGGGTAAAACCTCGTTTTTCGGTTTCCACTTTGAACCTTACCCGATGGGTCAGGAAGCAAACCGCTTAAAGCAGCTGCTTGAAAGCAAAGGAAAAACTGTAAACATCAAGTACTTCAACCTTCCAAACCCCCCATTCTGCCAGCTAAACCAGAAAGCACGCGGCGCCATCGCTAAAGCCTTCATGGATTCCGACACAGCAATCGCGTTATGCTGCATGGCGGGTTTTGGCGGCATCAAGAGTGCATTGCCCGATTCAAAAGTGGTTCATGGTATGGCTACCTTGGGTACGCTTGCTGCTTACTTGAATGTTGAGAAGGGCAAGATGTATCTCGATAAATCTAAAAGTAAGGTTGTTCGCTTCCGAGAAATGAACCCGACCGCTTAAGGCTGCTATTTTTCCTGCTACGCGGTATTCGATCAGTAGGCATTGCTATGAGGATACGTCATTCTGTACTAGAGCGCGCTAGGGCATCTCCTATTTTCCAGCTATAGGGAAAATTCGGCATGTATGCAATAGCTTTAAATTAAAATAATCAGCTAAGTGCTTTGATTCGAAGTGGGCTTCAACCAAAAAACAACCATAGCAGTGGCAGTCATCCTGATAGCGGTGATTGTGGTTCCGGTCTTCGCTTTTTTAAACTGGGGAAACCCCGCCATGCCACCCAGCGGTGAACCCCAAGCGACGAATCCTCCCCAAGGAACCAGCACCCCCACACCCGCCCCAACAGTCAACCCCACTGAGGCGCCCACGGCAAACGATAAAAACAAAGACTCCAGCAAATCGCCAGATCCCACACCTATCCCCCGAAAGCTAGGCCCCATAGAGTCAGCTCAAACCATGAACAGCAACGTCTGGCGCGCTGTTGCAGCAAACGCATGGAACTATTTTAGACCCGGCTTAGGCGTCAACGCCACCACGGGGCTTCCATGTTCAGGCAGTTCTTACCCTTACTTCACCGATTGGGATATGGGCGTCTATATCCAAGCGGTAATCGATGCCTCCAAGCTGGGTTTGATCAGCGATGTTGGCGCTTGGGGATTTGATGACCGCATCGAGAGAGTGCTGTATTTCCTGGAAAACCGCGAACTCAACAGTGCAGGTTACCCGTACTGGTTTTATCAGGCTGAGGACGGAGGTATCTATCGTAACAACTCGGATGTAGAGGGGTTTGTCGTGGACACCGCCGATACGGGCAGACTCCTTGTTGCCCTTCACAACCTAAGAACATATGACTCCGGATTCGCAACCCGCATCAACAATCTCGTCTACAACCTTAACGGCGACAGGTCAAATTACTCTAAGCTTGTTCCGGGTCTTTTAGCTGAAAGCTTGACCTCCACCAACATCTACACCTACTATACAGTATACGGGTTTGCATGTTTTTGGCCCATAAACCCCCAAAATATTTTAGATAACATATACAGTTCAGGAACCATGAATGTAAGCGGCGTTATGTTGCCGAATGCGACACTTACAAGCGACGTGTTACTCAGCATAGTGTTCGAAACAAACAACACCGCCAAACTGATGGATTTAACGCATCAGGTGTATCTGGCTCACGAAGCCTACTATCAAGCAACAGGGAACTACCGGGCTTTCGGCGAAGGCGCCTCCACCACCACTTGGCTGTATGAATGGGTGGTTCTCCCAGATAACCGAACATGGACCGTGCTTAATAGCTCAGGAAACCAAAGCGACACAACCATGATATTCACGAAAGTTGCGTTTGGCTTCCTCGCATTGTACAACACGAATTATTCGAAAGCCATGTCTGTGCATATTGAGCATGCCCTCTACAGTTACTCAGACGGATACGGCGAAGGCGTCGATGAATCAGGTTACGCCATCTTCAGTACGGTTCTCCATACCAACGGCTTAATCCTTGATGCTGCTATGTATTATTGCAGATAGCATGCTTCAAAGACAACTGTACAGCTTGACCTTGTTTTGCTCTAAAATAACACAAGTTTTAAGCGTCGTCCTACATAATATTCATCTAGGTAACGGGTAATGGCCACGGATGAAATCACAGCGCTGCTCATAGACTTCATAAACAAAAACTCTGATGTCGCCGACGTCCAATGGGACCGGCGCATGAGCCCCCGGCTGCTCTTCAACCCCTACTCAGAAAAATATGAGGAACGCCGCATCGCCGCACACTACTTCTTACTCGCCGCCTCCATACTCGACGATACGATAGTGGGTTACCCCGAAAATGCCCGCATGCTACTTACTTACCTTCACACAGCCTTTGGCAGTTCCCTTTTTGAAATAAAGAAGGGGCATCTCTTCGAGGAGGAAATCGTTAAGGCTGACTTCTACTCGGATTTGGGTCCCAACAAGAAGGCTGCATCGGAGAATTTAGCTTCAGTTAACCTCTTCGTCAAGACCAACGCTGAACGTAACCTCCTTATGTACGCCCAGAAATTCAGTAAACCCGCAGCCTTCATCGATGACTTAGCCCAAAACGTACCTGCCTTCTCTGGCCCCCACATAGACCGAGCATGGATTTACATGCGCTGGATGGTTCGCGCCGAGCCTGACCTACAAATCTACGACCACATGCTCCCCGAAGACCTCTATGTGCCACTTACCAAAGAAAACGCCAACGTAGCCGCCAGCCTCGGCGTAATCTCGTATGCTTCCCCTTCGCTTTGGCGCGACGAAAAAACCTCCGCTGACGCACGCCAACGGATAACTCAGTATGCCAAGCGGCTTTTCCCACAGGACCCAGCCAAAGTAGATTACCCCTTCTTTCTTTTGGGGCGATGGCTTAAACAAAAAACCCTTAACCGCTACACCCTAAAGACGGCGCTGGATTTTTTGGAGCGCATGCAGAAAATCACGGGTCAATCACAGGCTTACTATCAGAAGATGAGTCGCTACAAGAGCGGCTGGGAGAAGAAAACGGCTTTGACGCTTCTCAAACTGCATATCCCCTATGGCTATGAAACCATCAGTTTCCCGTTGCCAAACGAGGTTTACACGCCCGATTTTATCCTGGAGAAGAGGGTGGCGGGCAGAAAAATTATTCTTGAACCCCATTTCGAAATGACTAAGCGGCAGGCCCGCAAATACGCTCTCTTTAAACGCACCTATGGACACGAGTTCCTGCTTATTTTACTGCTTAAAAATGACCTGATTCCCCTGTATCATCAACGCAAAATCCTCACCGACGACGTCTGCGATGACGTTTGGCCGATAGAGTTTATTCATTTGTTGGCAGAGAAAATTCGGCGGGGCACCTACGGGCAATAGGAGCAGCGGTGGATGGAGCAGGATTTTAAGGCGCGGGTAGTTGCTTTGATTTTAGCTGGCAACCCCGAAGAGGCCCTTGTGATTCTCGCAGAACAATACAAGGTTAAGGTTCCAGCGCTTAGGGTCGGGTTACCTAAAAGACACAAGCATAAAGCCTACGGATGCTACACAGCCCAAACCCAAACCATCTCAGTTCTCAACAGCGAAGTACTGCTTAACCCCTTTGTTATATTGCACGAGTTCTACCATCACCTACGCAGCAAAGCCGTGGACATGGTTCATCGGGGCACGGAGAGGGGCGCGGATCAGTTTGCACTTGAATATATTTTAGCGTACAAGACGAGGTCTTCTTCAGATATTTCCACAGGCACTTTATCGCCGCCGTAGCTATAGACCAACTTCATGTTTATGTGGTTCATGTGGGCATAGCCGGTAGGCAATCATCACTTTTCTTCTAGTTTTTCGAGAAGCACCCTGAATATGTCCTTTTCTGCGACGTTTCCCAAGGGAGGCAACTGACCTTCGTCTTTCAGTCTTTGGAATAGACCCATTACTGCGCTACCTAGTTGAGTGCTGTCCACCGCCGTTAAAAGTGCAAGGTTATCCGAAGTATCTTTGCCATATTGTGAGTGCACGTTATTGAAGAACTTGTCTTCCTTCTTTTCTATGAGAACTCTAATCATCGCGGCCAGCGCCTTTTTTTGGCCTACTTGAGAAAGAGCCTCGATTATCTGCTTGAGGGGGTCTGGTTTCCAGCCCCACATTTTCTCAAAAGAGTTACTAAACAGAGAACGTTCAAAACCTCCAAACGATTGGTTTATTTTTAATTCTTGAAATTTCTTGATTAAAAGGTCTTCATATTCAGGTCCTGAAATACTCCATTCAGTCAAGTGATCAACTAACCGATCAACTAATCCAACTTGAGAGCTAGGATCGGCGTCTTTTAGTATTGAGCTGAAGGTTTGCGAGGCGGAGCTTCCCAGCTTTGAAGCCAACATATCGACGTAGTTAGCTCGTAATCCATCGGTGATATTATGATCTTCTGGCTTTGATTCTTTTTTCATTGAAACAGTCAATTCTTTTTCCAGCAGAACAGGCAAATCTGGGTCAGGGCTTATATGAATGCGACCGCTAACTTCTTCGCGTATGTTGGATGAAGTGTTACTGGCTGCCGCGTAGATAATGGATTCCTTTGTTTCATTGTTGGCTGTGGCTGAAAAGGCAAGGGTGTAAAAGGTGTCTTTAAGGTCGTTGGGCAAACCTTCGAGCAGTTTATAACTTATGGTTTTATCAATTCCCACAAGAATTAGCGCCTCGATGGCTGATTTTCTCACGGCAAGCGATTCTTGCTTTGAGACCGACAGGCTGCATAAGTGCTTTCGAGCGCTTGTCCCAAATTGTTGACTGCAAAACCGTGGACCACTAACTTCCAAGGCATTTTTGATTTTACCTTCAGTCACGAAAAGATTCATCTATATCTCACCATGATTACTTTGTGCATTGATTATTCATCTACTACGGCTTATAAGTTGTATTTAAGATTGATTATCTGATTTGAATTTAAAATTACGAACTCTTTTTTTAGCACAGCTATTTAAAACTATATGGCATGTAGGTAAGCGTTCAGGTACAAAAACGATGCGTAATCGAGGAAATAGCTGAAGATCATCTAGTAGAGAATAACGGGCGAGCAGGAATCACACATTCCGGCAAAGAAGGAAACCCTGACAATTCGCCGTGGATTACCTTGCGGCGTATCAGCGCGCAGTTTTAAGCGGTCAAAGGATGCCTTCATAGAATTCTTCGCAGTTATCCTCGACGGGTGCAGTGATTTCTATGGGTACACGGTCGCCGTTAGAGTCGTAAGCCGCTATGCAGCCTATCCCCTGGAAGGGAGGCCCCACAATGAGGAGCACCCGCCCAAAGAAGTAGTTGAGGTCAACGTGGCTGGGTGAAATGTTGCCTGAGGGATGCGAATGCACGGTGCCCACCAGCGATAAGTCGCCTGCGAACATGAAGTAGTTAAAGTGCACTTCGCCTTCGCCGTGGATGGCAAAGGGCGCCAAAACCAGGTCGGTTACGCTGATGATGTCTTTGCGTTTTTTGCCCCGCAGCAAAAGGAAGCTTTCCCGCGGGTAAAGTTCCTTGGCGCCTGCATAGATCGTGTCGAGTATGTTGCTTGGTATATGCACGGCTAATTGTTTTGGCATGGCTACTACGTTTATGGCGGCGGGTTAAGTACTTTGCCCAAAATATCATTCGGTAAAGATTTAAGAAGCGATGGATTAAACTGTTGATTCGTGGTGCCGAGATGGCAGAGTGGTTAACGCGCGGGCCTTGAGAGCCCGTGGAACATCCGTTCCGCATGGGTTCGAATCCCATTCTCGGCGCCTAAATCTTTGTTTTGATACAATAGCGCCTTTTAACTGAGTGTCTGTTGGATTGGATACGCAGGTTAGGTTACTAATTCACAAACCATAATTGTACTCTACCATGGAGTAATAGAAATGGCAAGTGAAACTGAGCAGAAAAAAATCGTAGAGTACGAAAAAAAGATCGACACCCTAACAAAGGAGATAATTAAACAGAAAACAGTTAATACTGAACTCTTAAAGTCTCAAGCGAAAATCCTCGAAGACGCCATTCAAGGAGCCCAAGACATAGTAGCAAGCAACGAAGAAACCATTAAAACAAACCGCCAGATGGCAGAACTCTCAGGAAGCGTTCAAGAAGCAGCCACTTTAGTTTCGAAACTTGCAGCTGACGCCACTGAAGTCATTGACCGCGTCGCATCAGCCGCTAAAAACGTCAGCGATGTGTCAGAAAAGGTATTCTTAAACGCAAACAACGCAACCAAAGCCAGTGGGCGTGTACTGGAGATGGGAAAACAAGCCGCAAGCGTCTCTAACCAGATGGCAATCGGCATGCAGCAGGTCAGCACCGCCTCCCAGCAGGTCTCTGCCGGAGCGCAAAAACTCGCAGACCTCACCCAGGGCGCAGCAAGAAACACTGAGTCCCTCAAAAAAGTCATGGATGAAGCAGGGATAATCGCAAAAGAGGCAAGCACCGTAACCGACGAGGCACTGAGAAGGTCAAGGGAAGCTAATGAGAAGAGCCAGAGGGGTCTTTTGGCTATCGAGAACATTAAAACCGATATCACCCGTGTCTCTGAAGCCGTCACTTCCATGGTAAATTCCGTGGATCAGGTTGGGCAGATGACAAATTCGGTTTCGGACATTGCAAGCCAAACCAACATGCTGGCGTTGAACGCCGCCATTGAAGCCGCACGCGCAGGCGAAGCAGGACGCGGATTTGCGGTGGTCGCCGACGCAGTTAAGGGTTTAGCGGGTCAATCTAAAGAAGCCGCTGGTTCAGCCATAACGCTGGTCAAAACCATCAAAGAAGCAGGCAGCCAAACCACAGACATCTCAAAGCAGTCTCAAGTAGGCGCAGAGCAAGGCGCAAGCATAGTTTTGAGCGCCATTAAGGAATCCGAAGGTATTGCCAAAGTTATGGGTGAAATGACCGTTAAAGTCAGCAATCTAACTAACGGTGTAGAAAGAGGCCTTGATGCAATTACTTCAGTGACAAAAACCATCGATGAAGTCGCCAGCATCGCCGAGGAAAGCAGTTCAGCATCGGAGGAAGCATCATCCGCCGTGGAGGAACAAACTGCCGCAGCACAGCAGATGGCCGGAATCGTTAAAGAAGTCTCGGAAACCGCAGAAAACCTAGAGAACATCTCCAAAAACGTGGTTAGCAGCGCAGAGGAAATGGAGAAGCTTGCAGTCGGCGTAAGTAACGATGCTTCAAGTGTGGAGAAATCAGCAAAAGAAATCGCTTCGCAGATAGCAAAGGTTTCTTCTGCAACCGAAAAAGTGCGCGAGCAAGCGTTAGCCTCAGTCGGAGCAGCAGAAAAAACAAACGTGGACCTGCAAAAACTCATTGCCTTCCGCACTAACCTGCTCAGCGAACTCAAATCCAAATACAACGTGAACTAGCCAGGCGAATACCATGCAGACTGTAATGCATACAGGCGACATCCAGATCGTTAACTTTACCATCGGCGAAGTCAACTATGGTGTGCCCGTCGAGCAAGTACGGGAAGTTCGAGACATGCAGACGGTTACGCCCGTTCCGGGAGCCCCCGCTTTTGTGGAGGGCGTCACCAATCTGCGTGGACAGATAATTACAGTGATGGATCTGCGTAAACGACTAGGCCTATCTTTAGGAGCAAACGCGGGTGAAAAGATAATCATCATCGACTTAGGCAACAATGCAGTCGGAGTGGTAGTTGACTCAGTCACTGAGGTTTCAACGATCAGGGAACCAGACATCGAAAAAAACTCCGTTGCCTCAACACTGGACGAATCAATAATCGGCGTGGGAAAACAGGGAAACCACTTAACAATCATATTAGACATTGCAAAGACAATCGCCAAGGCAAAAGACACCGCTTAAACAGTTAAAAGACAGCCTCGATTAACCGAGGCCCCCGTTTTATTTAAATCATAAAAAACTTGCGGACGAAATCCGTCATCTGCTTATTAAAAGTCGTCATCATAGCCTCGATTACCTCTACGCCTGTTTCAGTTAATCTGTAAACTGTTTTTCTGCCATTAATCTCTCCCACAATTAGTCCCTTGCGCTCTATAGAATAGATGGTTGCGTAGACGGTGCCTGGGCTTAGGATGCCGCCGAATTTTCCGTTGACAAACGCTGTGACGTCATAGCCGCTGAGGTTAGTTTGCTTTTTAAGCTCGATTAGGATCAAGATGTCAAGGAAGTTTTTTACAACGCGGGTTTCGATGTCCTTGGGGCCGTACCCGCAAGGTAATTTCTTTGCTTTTTCTTTTGCGCCATCCATGTTCATTTCGCCCGAAATGCTAGCTTAGCCCTGCTACTTGGATTTATAATTTACGAAAAAATAATATTCGCTACCAAAAAACTAGATTTTGACCCATTTTGGGTAACTAACCTAACTCAAAAGTAGTGACCCCAAACACCTTATTGAGCGGAACATCAGGCTGATTTTTGCTATACATCCTGACTGTACTGAAAACTGCGGTCATTTTCTTCTTTTCTGCAAGCGCTACCGCAGCATCGTTAATTTGAGGAGTATCCAAAAAGATGGTTTCACCCTTTACGGTTGCGGCTAAACCATCAAACAATGCATCTGCAGTCGCAGCGTCGTCGGCGAAGAGCGGGCCGATTTTGTGTCCCTGCGTGCATTTGCGGATTACGCCGTAACCGCATATTCCGCCCGGTGCATCCTTAACCATCATGCTGGCAGCGTCGCTTTGCATAAGCCAGCAACCTAGAAAGCCTGAACGATCCAAACCAAAGACGCCCCGGTCGTACGCGTAGATTGAATCCACATCCTGCCTTTTTATGGGCAAGCATCTGTCTGTGACGTCAGCTTGGGCGGTGCCGGCATAGCGTGTGTTGCCGTAGGCAAACTTGAACCCATACTGTTCATATCGATGCTGCATCGATACTACCCCATCCAACCCCAAATTGCTTGTTCGGCAAGCATCCAAAGCAAACTTCTGTATTTGCCGGCCGATGCCTCTGCCCCGGAACTCAGGTTTCACAATGTAGAGTCCTTCAAAGCAGAAGTCAGGGGAGTATTTGACAAGTGATATGGTGCCTACGATTTCGCCGTCCAGTTTAGCCGCGTAGAATCCGGTTGGATCCGCCTGGTAGAAGCATGCTGCGTCGTGGACTCCGGGGTTCCAGCCCTCCATCCGTGCCCAGTCGAGGGCCAACGCTACTTCCTGCTCAGTCATTACTTCAATGCTGACTTTCCCTTTTGGAGTCGCCGAATTGTTCATGGAAGCAGAAGAAGGGAACTTGCTATTTATCCCTTAAGTATCCATCATCCACTTGACTTAGCCGCCTCTAAGTACTCAAGCATCTTGGCGACATCTGCGGTGGGCGGCATGCATGTTTGGTTCTGGCAAACATAAGCGGTGGCTTTGCCGCCGATTCGCTCATAGGAAATCCTTGGCGACGCTGTTTTGGCGTCTTTGGCGGTCCAGAGTTTTACTGTTAGGTTGGGGACATATTTTTTCGCTATCGCCTCAAGGAACTGTTCTGTGTCGGATGCTTGCTTCTCGCCTGCCAAAACGACGCTGTAGCTGGGACCCATCGCATAATCCAGACCCGCCAGCATAAAGGTGCGACCCATCGGGTAGCCCTTAATGTCGCCTGCGGAGGCATCCAGCAGCTTCTGAGCAGTCCGTTCAAAGGTGACCTCGCCGCTTAAACGCGCCAGCAAAAGCAAATCCCAAAGCGCCACCGAGTTGCCCGAGGGGTACGCGCCATCGCTGTTCTGTTTGATTTGGGGCACCGCCGTCTCTGCAGCGCTGCCTGAGAAGTAGAATCCGCCGTTTTCTTTATCCCCGAACTGCGCTATCATAACTCTAGCAAGCGACATTGCCGTTTGCAGGTACTTCTCATCGAAATCTGCCTGATAGAGCTGGACTAGGCCCCAAATTAGGAAGGCGTAATCATCAAGAAAGCCCCCAACTGCCCGCTCTTTCTCGGCGTAGCGGTGAAACAGTTGCATCTCAGCAGTCAACATGTTGTCTAAGATGAAATCAGCTGCTTGCTCTGCCGCCTCCAAATATCTTTTTTCGCCCAATACGCGGCTTGCCCGTGCCAATGCAGCAATGGTTAAGCCGTTCCAATCCACCAATATTTTTGTGTCTTTACCGGGGTGAACCCGTTTTTGCCTTGCCTGATAGAGCAAACTAACCGTTTTTGCGAGCTTTGCTATGACTTGATCCACTGTCATGTTGAATTCAGAAGCAACCTGGTCAGGGGTCAATTCCAAGTGCAGGATGTTTCTGCCGCTTTTAGTCATGTTGGGCTCCATATAGTTACCCTGCAAGCGTACACCGAAGAGTTTGAAGGCGAAATCCACATGATCCTCCGGCAACGCCTGCTTGAGTTCGTCGGCTGTCCAAAGATAAAATTTGCCCTCTTCCCCTTCGCTATCCGCGTCCTCAGCAGAGTAAAAGCCGCCTTCAGATGCGGCAAGATCCCTCAGGACATAATCGAGGGTTTCTTTGGCTGTGACCTTGAACTTTAGCTGACCCGAAAGCTGGTATCCCTCCAGGTAAGCCAATGCCAGCATCGCCTGGTCATAGAGCATCTTCTCGAAATGCGGCACCAGCCACCGAGCATCGGTTGAGTACCTATGGAAACCCAAGCCGACCTGGTCAAAGATGCCGCCTCTGCGCATCGCCCTCAGCGTCCGCTCCACCATACTCCATGCCTCTTTTTGTCCCGTGCGTTTGTAGTAGCGCATCAGAAACAGCAGGTTGTGGGGCGAGGGGAATTTGGGTGCGTTTCCAAACCCTGCGTTTTCATGGTCAAAAACTAGGAATAGCTGATCAAACGCCTCATCTAATTCATCTTTTCCTAGTTCACTCTCTTTGGGCGCTGGACGCCGAGGCATAATTTGCTCCTTGAGTTCAACGCCTATCTGCTCCATTTCGCTGCGGCGGCTACGGTAAATCTGTGCCAGCTGAGGCGCCAAATCCAACATTCCAACATTGCCAAATCGGCTATCCGCTGGAATGTAACTGGCGACGTAGAACGGGTTTTTCTTAGGCGTCATTACGACGTTGAGTGGCCAGCCGCAGCTGCGACCCATAGATTGACACACAGCCATGTAAGCCGCGTCTAGGTCAGGGCGTTCCTCCCGATCCACCTTTATGCAGACAAAGTAGCGGTTCATCGCCGCCGCAACCCGCTCGTTTTCGAAGGATTCCTTCTCCATGACGTGGCACCAGTGGCAGGTGGAGTAGCCGATAGAGACAAAAACTGGTTTATCCTCCTCTTCCGCCTTTTTGAATGCCTCCTCGCCCCAGGGGTACCAGTCTACTGGGTTGTAGGCGTGCTGCTGGAGGTAGGGGCTTTTCTGGTTGATTAAGCGGTTAGGTTTCCTTTGGGGGTCAGGGTTCTGCATAAAAGATAGTCTCCACAGTAATGTGAATTCGCCCCCTTATTTACTTGTCAACACCTGATGAGGGCTAATATTTGACGCTTAGATACAGCAGGACCGAAAGCGCTGTGAACTCGAAGACTCCGGGGAGAAACGCGAAGGGTCCAAGTCCATATGCCCTGAAACTGAAGAGCCCCGCGACGAATGGGCTAGACGCGATGTCTTTTAGCAGAAACGCTAAAGCGAAAATTATAAGGCCAACCGTGAAGGGTGAGCGGGTTTTATGGTAGATGTTGATGTATGTGAATAGCACTATGACCAGCAATGCTATGTTTATGGTTGAGATGACGGCGAGGGCAAGATAAAAGAATTCAAAATCGCCTGCGACAAATCCTCCCTGCGGTGGCTCGCGGCGTATATCGAATGGCATCTGGTTTAAGACAGTGCTGACCCAGAAAATCGTGATTAAAGCAACCGCTATCAAGATAGTGAAAATTAAAGCGATTTTCAGTCTACTTCCATTCATTTGAGATTCCATTCTTGTTTTCTCCCTTTTCTACTTTTTCCCGATTTTCTTCACAATCTCCTCAAACACGCAATAGTTGTCTTCAAGGGCTTGAGAGAGAAAGTAGGTGGCGCCGTACCTGTCACCCACGGAGGTTATGATTCTGTTTTTCTCGAGGACTTCAAGGTGATGTCGCATAGTTTTGTAATCCATCTGGAGCTGCGTCGCTAGCTGATTGGCGTTTTGAGGTGTCTCCTTGAGGGCTTCGATTATTTTTGCGCGGGTAGGTCCTCCACGGGTACCTGCTATTAGCCAGCCAAGCAGGTATTTCAGTGAACGTGCATTTGTAGACATCTTCCCACCTCTCCGCGTATAAGGTTACTTGCTCTGTGTTTGTCTTGTTTAAGTAATAAATGTGCGCTTTTTAGTATTCAATAGAATCCAGAGGCAACACGCTAACCCCTGTCACAATATGCCTACAATTAAGCGAACTGTTTCTCTATTATGCTAAATGTTTTTGTAATGAGCAATTGGGGTACGATTTGGGTAATATTCTGAAAAATTGTTTAATAAGCCTTCAAGCTAAAAGACGCACGACAGCCAAGAAGGGATTTGAAACCAACAAATCTTGGCCATAAGCCCAGAAACTGCCCAAATACCCCTTCAAGTCCCTTCTTGGTTGCGCTAAAAATTACATGGAACTCTAGGGAATACTGAGTCGAGCAATAAGGAATCTTTCAAGACGTAAAGTCCGTTCACTTCTCGTTATCGTCGCATTAAGCGTTTCTTTATCCATCATGGTTTCCATTCCAGCTGGACTGATGGCTAATCAAGAATCAACCAGCTTAATGGCAAATAACTTGGGAAACACTATCACCCAAACAAGCGAATCTATTAACTCCACATTGAGCCAAATCGATGTCAGTATGTCGCAGAATTTCGCGGGCTTTGGCTTTAGACCCGACAGTACGTCAATACCTAATCAGCAATCAGGAGGCGGCTTCCCGGGTGGCTCAAGTAACTCTGACTCTAGTTCTTCAGGTGACACATCCAATATACCTCAGAATTTCGGCGGTTTCGGCGGCGGCATGACTGGTGGACAATTCGGCGGGGCTCGTGGGTCATCTACACCCATGAATGCAACTTTATATGAGGATATCGATTACATAACTGATGTAGCGGCTGTCGAACATATCCTGACGGCCTCTCAAGGCAGCACCAACCAGACAATCACTTTTATGGGGCGAAGTTTCACAACGCTGATAACGGATTATACGATTGAAGGAATCCCGTTAGATTCAGATTTGCTTTCCTATGACATATTGCCGTCAAACATCACTTCAGGCAGAACCCTTCTGGCTGGAGAAACCAATGTTGTCCTGCTAAGCCAGAACAACTCTAAATTCTTTGACGTAGGCGTAGGAGATAGCGTTGAAATAGTTAACGAAACCTTCACGGTAGTCGGCATCTATTCGCCAGCATCAACTGAGGACATCCAAACCCTCTACATGAGCCTTTCTGACGCACAGAGAATAACCAACAACACCGACTACATAACAAGTATGAGAGTCTTCACAACAAACGCAGATGTAGTGGACGCTGTAGCTTCAAAAATCTCATCGCTGCATTCGGAGTTAACGGTCACAACGCAACAGGATCTACTAACTCAGCTACAAGAGCAACAATCCAGATATAGTGAAGCACTATCAAGCGCGGAAGCATCCATAGCCTCCACTCAGGCAACGGCAACCCAAGAAATCATCGTGGTCGTCGCCGCAACCAGCCTAATTGTGCTGTTTGTGATGCTGTATACCGTTAGGGAACGCACCAAGGAAATTGGAACACTCAAAGCCATCGGCTTTAGCAACAAAGCCGTGATGGGGCAGTTCCTAATCGAGGGAATCCTGCTGAGCACCATCGCCGGCGTCGTCGGCATTGCCATAGCAAGCTTCGCAGCGCCCACCCTTTCCTCTCTGCTGCTGCCCACCGTTGGAAACACCATGGGCTTTATGCAGATGGGAAACGCCGCTGCAAGCGCGGTCTCACTAAGCACTGAGCTAGTTTTGGAGGCGCTGGGTGCCGCGGTTGCACTTGGCGTGGTAGGCACACTGTATCCGGCGTGGAGAGCAGCAAAAATACGACCCGCAGAGGCGATGAAATATGAGTAAACCCGTACTACAGATTGAAAACCTAGAAAAAACCTACATGCTGGGCAAACGCCCAGTTAAAGCCCTATCCAACCTTAGCCTGCAAGTTAACCAAGGCGAATTCATAGCCATCATGGGACCATCAGGCAGCGGCAAAACCACCCTGCTCAACGTCATCGGTTGCATCGATAAACCCACTGGCGGCACAGTGATCCTTGACGGTGTGGATGTAGGTAAAACCCCTGAGAACAAGCTCTACAAGCTGAGGCGGGACAAAATGGGCTTTATCTTCCAATCCTTCAATCTGCTGCCCTACTTGAATGCAAGGGAAAACGTCGAGTTACCCATGGAGGGCAAAATAAAATCCCGCGCAGAACGCAAGAAACGTGCAAGTGAACTGCTTAATCTAGTCGGGCTCTCAGGCAGAGAAAACCATCGTCCCCAACGTCTCAGTCAAGGAGAACAGCAACGTGTCGCCATTGCAAGAGCGTTGGCTAATGACCCCGCCATCATTTTGGCGGATGAACCCACCGGTAACCTCGACAGCCAAAACAAGCAGGAAATCATCAAGCTGCTGGCGAACCTTAACTTGACGCAGGGAACCACCATCATCATGGTAACTCATGATACTCAAGCGGCAAGCAACACTGAACGCATGCTTCTACTTAAAGATGGGAAAATAGTCAAGGAAAAACAGGGCTTACATCTTGCAAAGAAACAGAATAAATGTCCCCACTGCGGCGCAAGCATCAACATAGCTGATCAGGTCTGCTCGGACTGCAAGAAACCTTTGGTGGCAACAGACGAGATTTTCTCCAGCTAAGCCTGCATAGTCTGGAGCCCCATCAACCCATTTTTTGTATTTCGCCTCCTCCACATGCAAACGAGCAGGCGGAATCGGTATTTTTCATAACTGTGGACTGTCTGTCTTTTTGCCGCGCATCCTATGTTATGCTGCATTTAATATGGGCTGATGGAGTGAGCCTATGTCCACTCATAAATTGTGATGTTAAATTCCTGCCACATCGGATCAAGTGCTTCAAAGGTTACTATCGCCATCAACTCGTTTAGCCAGCCAAGATTCTCCGTCATCGTCATAAACGTCCACAAGCCCACGCTTACGCCTTTGCCCTCAACCATCTTTGAAACATCAAAACCTTTGATGACACCCATCTCGCCGCTTGCAAGTCTAAAAATGCCCTGATCCTTCGCGGCACCCAACCCTTTCGGTGGAGTATGCCCCTTTGCTGTTATTGCAATAAAGCAATCTGCACCCGCTGCTCGCCCAGCCCCTTTAACTTGAGCGCTCCAGGAGTAAATTTGTTTTACGCCCTCCATATTTACGGATTTGATGAAGCTTGCTCCGCTTTTGCCCTTGCCTTCAAAGAGTTTTTCTCCTAACACAACATCACCAAAACAGAAGTCGGAAATAATCACTTTAACCTATGTGGCTACTCCAATACGCCAACAGCTACTTTCCGGGGCTTTTCTGATTCTGGTCATATTCCTCCACGAGCCGTTTCACTTTCTTTTCCAGCTGCCGCTCATACACATGCTCGGGGATCGGCGGAGAAAGCACCTTTTTGCGGTGCAATTCACTGGGCGGCACAATCCGCTGTTCACCCACCTCCACCGCGACTCTTTTGTCATTCAAATAATCCTCAAAAGGCTCCTGTGCCTCCACAATCCAGTACCCCTCGCTTTTAGTCAGGACCTTAACTTTGTAGAGGCCTCTGTAGAAGTAGAGTTCACTCATAAAAGCCACAATAACATATTCGTGGTTTAATAGATAACTTCATCGGTCAGAGGTTTTTTTGCAGGCTTTCGATATTGCAATCATAATCGATGGCATGGTGAAGATGCTAAACACCCGCCTGTACTTGGTTAACCCCACTTTGCGGATATCCTCAGCTTCTCCGCCGCCTGCAAGGTACCCCCCGATGAAGGCTTGGGTTATTTTTTCGGCTTTTTCGGTGCTGTCAAAGGGCTGCAAATAGTGCCCGCAGTAGTAGAGAAACACCGCTATATCCCATGTTTTATCGCCGCCCTGCGATGCCTGCTCAAAATCGATGAGGAAAACCTCGCCGCTGGGTTTGAGGAGGACATTGTCGGGTTTGGTGTCGCCTAACGTGACGCCATGAACATGAACCTTCGCTAGGGTTTCGCCTACTCTTCTCACCATATCCAGCATGTTAGCCGCTACGGTGATGTCTAATGAGGTGGAGTAAGCCTTGATGAAGCTGCTAAGGTCTGTTCCCTCTATAAACTCCATAAACACGATGCGTTCAGCGTTACTCACATGCAGTATCTTAGGGACGTTAAAGCCCTCGCTGAGCAGGTACTCGCTGATGGCGCATTCCTTTGCCAGCCGCGCCTGCCCCGAAACCGCAAACGAACGCGCTCCAACAGACCAAAGTGTCAACGGAAACCACTTAAACCCTGACCAATCCTTAAACCGCTTAGCCAAAACCTTGCGTTCCCCCGCATTTATGAGGTAAACGTCGTTTAGCATGCTGCCGATATGCTTAACCTCAAGGTCGACGCTTTCGTTTTTAAGGAACATCCTTTGTGTGTAGCCTTTGATGTCGATTTTTTCTGAAAGCGAAACCATTCCTTGAGCAGTCGGGAAGAACACGTATTTCTGGGGGTCAACAAAATCCGCTGCTTCCTCGAAGGGCCGCGCCCAATTAATTTTCTGGGTACGCAGGAACTCTTCAGTGTTCTGCGAAATGATCCCCATCATCTGTGGCAGTACCCCTAAAAACGAGGTGAAGATTCTTCTGGGGGCATTCTTTGAAAAGTTGATTAGCCGCAGTTTCGGGTCCTGACATTTTGAAATGAAGTTTTTGGTGATGCAGACATATCCATTGTGAAGGTTGACTTTGCCTTGGGCTTCAAGCTGGATTAAAGCCTGCGTGTAGCAGTCAAGCGCTTGGGTTTCGTTGTGTTTTAGGTAGTTGGTTAAGTCTCCGAGGTTATAGGCAAGCAGCGGAAAAACTCGGAGACGATTCAGAAGCACCTCGTACATGAAGTATTGGGGTTGAATCTGGATATGGTGGGCAAGCTCGGGGAAGTTGATGATTAAATTCTCAAGCATCTCCAGAATCAGCCGCTGCTTAAGCTCTACCTCCCGTTCGTACAGGTAGGCTTGGCCTTCGAGGGCTGTATGGGGAAAAATAAGTTTACTGGCTAAGGCTTCGCCTAAAAGGCCCCTATCGATGTCCCGCTCAAAAACCCACTGGTCCACCGCAAAAACAAAGACGGTTTTGTTCTTGACAGGTTTAAGGAAGCTTAGAAGTCTAGGCTGAAAATCACGGATAACCACCACGACTTCATGTGTGCTGCGCTCTATGGGTTTAGTGGAGAGGTGATCCAACTGCGCGATCGCTGCGATTTTTGATTGCCCCGCTACATGTCGACAGAACTCTAAAATCTGCGCCGTGAACTCTGCATTTTCTGTTTTGCTTGAGGCGTTGAAGGCAATCACCCTCCGTAGAGCAACACAACTGGATATTTAAAAGAGATATCCCGAAACCTAAAACTAACCTGAATTTTAAAGCAGCAAATATTGCCCATAATGCGCTGAGAGTTCGGGTATTCATCAAGCCTAAATTTACTTAACCCTTTTTAGGAGAGCGTTATGGCGCAGCGGCTTCGGCTTTTCGGGGCGATGATGCCGATGGTGGCCTCAGCTTCTGGGTTGACTACGGCTATTCTTCTGCAGATCATGTTGAGGGATTCTTCGGTGAAGTTTAGTATGCTTTGTCCTTCGTTGGTGAGGCTGTAGATTTTTCGTGGGCGCTCAGAGTCCATGTTCCAGGTGCCTGCGACGTAGCCCTTCTTTTCTAGGGTGCCGAGTAGCGGATAGATTGTTGATGGCCCGAAGTATACGCCGAAGTTTTTGCGGATTTTTGTGATGACTTGGTAGCCGTGCATTGGTTCGGTGTTGAGGAATTGGAGGATGACGGTGTCGAGTAGACCTTTCATTAGTTTGGTTGAAACCTCTTTTTGTTCGGATGCTTTGAACATTTTCTTTTTCTCCTTGTGTTTTTTTGTTCAACAGTGTTGCTGTTGCACTTGTGTACAATATGTCTTTAATCGGACATATCTTGAATCATATGTATTCCAGAGCCCGATATAAATCTCCCTGCATATCAACAACATATCAAGACATAACATAACATACGATACAACCCAAAACCATGCATAACCTAAATAAATCCAATCATCAAACACTACCAACAGACCCCCCGCAGGGAAAAACAATGGCTGAAGCATACCGCAAAGAAATTGTTCAACACATCATCAGAAACCTCCTAGACATCCAGCTTCTACGCATAATCAGCGCGCAGCCAACTTGGGGCTACAAAATAAAAAAGCAGGTTGAAGGTGAATTTAACATTAGACTGCGTCATGGCGCACTTTATCCGACGCTAAACAGCCTTGAGGAGAAAGGGTTTGTTTGTAGCAGCAAACAGCAAAAGGATGGGCGTGCCCGTAAAGTGTATGTGATAACTGCGGATGGCAGCCTTTACCTGCAGACCTACTATAGCATCCTGCAGGGGCAGCTAGACGGCATCTCTAAAGCCCAGTAAAACAGCACTTTTTCTGTTTGGCATGTATGTTGTTGCTTGCCTGTTCGGCTTGGATGCAAAAGCTTTTATGTTTAGTCTCCTGAGAAAGCTTTGAGGAAAAACTTATGACTTTAGATTCAAGTAAATACTTAGGCTTTATCGGCGCTCTGCTAATTCTCGTTGGTTCTCTGGTTTCCGGGTTTCTTCACCCCGTCGGTGGAGGCATCGTTGGCTTTGTCGGCGTAATCATGGTGCTTATCGCTCTGTATGGCTTAGGCAAAATCTATGCTGATGCGGGCATCTTTAAAAATGCGCTCTTAGCCTTCATCGTTGCTATTGTCGGCGCTATAGTTACTGCAGCGGTTTTCTTTGCTGCTCTGCTCGCAAACATCTCTAACATCAAAGACTTCATTCAACTCCTCTATCCCGGTTGGGATGGAGAATGGTCATCGCTTCCAAACCTATCAAACATGACTCCTAACACAACCATCGAACCCGCTGATATGCTTCCAATAATCGGGAGCATCGTAGCCATAATCATAGCTGTTCTAGTTGTAATGTGGATATTCTCCATAATCGCAAGCTTCTTCATGCGGCGCTCTCTAAAACAGGTTTCAGTAAAATCACAGGTAGGCATGTTCGGAACCGCTGGCTTACTACTGCTAATCGGCGCATTCTTAACCATTATTGGCATCGGAGTAATCTTGATGTGGATAGCGGTTGTGCTTTTGATGATCGCTTTCTTGCAGCTAAAACCTACTGAGCAGACTCCCCCGCCCCCAGTTTATCCGCCTCCGCCATCACAGCCTACCCCCGTTTAAACTCCCTCTCTTTTCTTTTTTTGAATGCTAAAGCGTTTTTGGCGTTTCTCTACTTTGGATATTGCTTTCTTTGGCATATTGAGCTTCTAAGGGGCAGTTGCTGTTGCATCCAGAGACCTAGCCCCCCTCTATTTATAGTGACATAAGCGGGCGTCTGCTGCTCCACAACTACCTCCCTGTCCTTACATAAAAGACAAAACCATTTTCTCTTTTTTCCGGACCGAAATTTCGCGGACTAGAGCTTGGTAAAATAGAGTTTATGGTACGATTCCTTATCAGCTTCTAAATTACATTGGTCGGTGCTTCTTCCACAGGGCTGCTTTCGCTATTTTTATAAGCCAAACGCTTGCTGTTAGATGGTATGCAAGTTGAATTTGGAGTAATCGGCGGAACCGGTCTATATGACCCTAACCTTCTCAAAAACATACAGGAAATAACCATAGATACGCCCTATGGTAAACCCTCGGATGCCTTCACAGTCGGCGAACTCGGCGGCCGATCCGTTGCGTTTCTGCCCCGACATGGCAAACTGCACACCATACGCCCCACCGACCTTAACGTTCGCGCCAACATCTGGGCGTTCAAACGCCTAGGTGTACGCCGAATTTTAGCTGCCTCCACGGTTGGTTCTTTGCGTGAGGATTATGCACCTGGAGAAATCGTGTTCTGCGACCAATTCATCGACAGAACCACAAGGCGCGAGCAATCCTTCTACAGCGTTGCCGAAGGTAAAGTATGCCACATCTCAGTCGCCGAGCCCATGTGTCCTGAATTGCACAGAACCGTGGTTGGGGTCGCCAAAGGCTTAGGCATCAAGATGCATGAAACAGGCACTTACGTCTGCATCGAGGGTCCACGCTTCTCCACCAAAGCTGAGTCACGGATGTACCAGAAATGGGGCGCCGACATAATCGGCATGACCCTAGTTCCCGAGGTGGTGCTGGCAAGGGAAGCTGAAATCTGCTACACCAACATATCCACAGTCACCGACTATGACTGCTGGAAAGAACATGCGGTCTGCGTCGAGGACATCGTGACGACGATGCGAAGCAACGTTGAAAACGTTAAACGCATCATCGCAGAAACCATCGCCAAAACCCCTAGTGTCTGCGGCTGCAAATGCCACAGCGCTCTAGAGGGAGCCTTTGCATAGTAAGGAGAGAGAGCTATGAGTGAAAAAATCAATTTAAAAAGCAAAATCCGAAGAATCCCCGAGTTTAAAGGCGTAGTCTTCTGGGACATAACCACACTCCTAAAAGACCCCCCTGCCTTCAGAGAAACAATAAAGCGTCTCGCCGACCATTACCGGGGCAAAAAAATCGACGTCATCGTCTCCAACGAGGCCCGGGGATTCATCGTTGGCGCCCCCTTAGCCTACGAGTTGGGTGTTGCTTTTGTTCCAGTCCGCAAAAAAGGTAAATTGCCCTACAAGTGCCTGGACTTTACCTACCAGACCGAGTATAGCAGCGACTGCATACAAATCCATCAGGACGCCATAGAGAAAGGCCAAAACGTTCTAATCATCGATGATTTACTGGCGACAGGCGGAACAGCCAAAGCCAACATTGACCTTGTTGAGAAATTAGGCGGGAAAGTCGTGGGCTTAGGCTTTTTGATTGAGCTGGAGTATTTAGGCGGCAGAAAATTCGTTGGCGATAAAGTCGAGGTTTTCTCGCTGGTTAACTACAAAACGCCCTCTGATATCTAATTTTTGTTTGGGCTTGGCTTATAGACGGCGCAAGTTAAGCCCCCATTCCTCCACTTCCTCCCAGACACAGCGAAAAATATTACTCGAATGGCCTCCAGCTATCGTCGCGCCCTCTGACGTCGCTAAAAGCGGTTTTTCGCCAAGCCCCAGCTCAATCTGAGCTGCAGAATAAGCTACCGAAGCGAATTGTATATCAGTTTGTTGTTGTAGCGCTACAGCAACTAGGCTTTAATAGGGTGTTTCTGGGAAATTAAAGTACCCTGAGGAAGATAATGTATGGAATCTGTTTTTGATAACGTAGGCGCCCAAATAGACGCCTCTGTAATGGATGCGCAGCCGTCGCTTTTGAAGCTGCAGAGAAGCGCTTTTGTTTTTATCACCGCCGAATCTGGCTCAACCCACGCTGCACTTGAGGATTTAAGGAAAATCGATGCGGTCCAAGAGGTGTATCTTGCACGTGGAGCCTATGACCTTGTCGCTAAAATAAGCGGGGACTCACTGGAGGATTTGCGTGAGGATGCTTTGCGGCGGATACGCAGCCTTAGCAGCATTAAGTCTACGTTGACTTTAACTGTAATTTAGGCTTGATTTATTCTCCATTTGATTAGTTAGACCCATCGCTGTTCTTAGCAGGTTTTTTAGAGGGAAGCTACCGCCGGGCTGCCGGCATCGGCGCCAAACTCCTTTGTGTAACCGGGCACAATCGGCGCTGGACCTTCCATAACCTGCTTTAGCCTTTGCAGGCACTGATGCATATGCTTCCAGAGCATGTAGCGGGTTCGCCAAGCCGGCGCCTCATCGCAGAAGGGACACTTATAGTTTGCTTGTTGCATATTGACTCCTTATCTATCCCGTTGGTTTCTCGGGTTATATTCGTATGTGGCTACAAACCTCAACAACACTTGCCTCCGTAAGGCTTTATAACTTTGCCTCGCAACTAGAATAGTAGGAGTGGATTTTTTGGCAAGATATTTAGTAAATTCAGCCATCCTACGTTCTGGAAAAGACCCCAAAAGCTGCGCGGAAGGCGCCGCCAAGATGCTTGCGAGAGGAAAAATCAAGGATGTTGAAGCCAAAGCCTGCTACTGCTGCACCGGCGAGAACCGAGCGGCATTCATCATCGAAGGCCCAAGTGAAGACGCGGTGCTTGCGGTTGTGCAGGAGCAACTCGATATCCCCGTGGCGTCGATTACCGAAGTGCAGGAAGTCACTTAGCCAAGGATTTCCTCTGCTGCTTTAGCGTAGATGTCAAAGTCCCGCTTAGAAAACAGCACCATCACAACCCGCTCTATTTTGTCTTCTTTTTGCAGGTAATCCCTAATCGCTGAAACCGCGACGACACTGGCTTGCTGCGTCGGGTACCCATAGGCGCCCGTGCTAACCGAAGGAAACGCCACAGATTTCAATCCGTTTGCTGCAGCCAGCTTAAGCGAATTCCAGTATGCCCTCCGAAGCAGTTTCTCCTCATCGTAGACTCCGCCTCTCCAAACTGGACCGACGGTGTGGATAACATGTTTGGCTTTGAGGTTGCCGCCTGAGGTGATGACGGCGTTTCCCGTGGGCAACCCGTCGGGCCACTCCTTGTCGCGGATGCGTTTGCATTCCTCAAGGATTTTGGGTCCACCTCGGCTGTGGATGGCGCCGTCTACTCCGGCTCCGCCCAGAAGCGTCTGGTTAGCTGCGTTAACGATTGCGTCTGCTTCTACGTCTGTGATGTCGCCCTCTATGAGCTGTAGGGTTGCGTTTCCAACGTTAAATTCCATAGGTACTTCTACGCTTTTTTGCTATTTAACTATGCCAGCAGCGTCCAGAGCGCCGACGCCATGAAGAACAAGCCAAAGCCCACAAACACCGCCACACAGAACAAGGTTATTCCCATGCGGACCCTCTCGTTCCAGAAGCGCTGGGACTTGAAAATCAGAAACGCCGCTGCCGTGTACCATGCGAAGTCAACAAACCAGTGCACGCCTGCAAAAATGGAGAAGCCAAGCAGCCCGAAGATTTTAGCGTTAAAAATCAGGGTTGTACCGATGGTTAGCCACCACAGGATAAACCCCGCGTTGGCTGCGGTAGTGTAGGCGCCGGCGAGCACCGAGTCCCGTTTAGGACTCACCGCAGCGTCCTGTACTGTGTGTCGGCTGCGATAAGTCTGCGCCCCCATGAAAACCATCAGGGCTCCGCCGACTAAACCCACCGCCACCTGCACTGTGACGGGAACCTGGAATTCGCTTAGCAGAAAGAAGATGGCAAACATCAGGGGAAACTCGATTATGCCGTGTCCGACTGCGATGAGGGCGCCTGAGATTTTGCTTTTAGCGGCTTTCTGGATTGTGGCGGCGAAGAGGGGACCTGGCATAAGCACGCCACTTAGCGAAATCAGTAGAACCGAAGCGAGGAACATGTAGAAATCTGTTATGTACACCAAGCTTTCTTCGCCATCGCTCCATCAAAAGGGCAAGTCAGCTATAAGCGTTAACGTTTCTGATTAGCCCAATCACCCAGAGGTTACTCGCGTTTTTTGGTTGCAAGCAATTTAGCCTGCATCTCCACGATTTCGGCGCTGTCCTTGGCGGTGATGTAGCTGTCAAGAAGCATCTGGTTGAGCTCAAAGAAGGTGTGGCCCCATGGAAAAATATCTAAAACCGCATGTGCCTCCTCCTGGAAGCCGCCGACGTAGAGCGCCGCGGCTATGGCTTCGGCAGTGGAGAGTTTAGTTAGCTTCCCATAGTTCACGGGGTTGCCTGCAATCAGAACCGGCAGGCAGCGGCTGGTTCCACGCACATGTTCACCCATGACTTTCTGGGCGTGTTCCCAGCTGCAATCCAGCGCTGCCAACCCAAACTGCTCCAGCCGATCATGATCTGAGGGTGAAAACGCTATTTGGCTAAACGGGTTAAGCACGATGGCTCTTTTAGGCAGAAACCTCACGCTGGTGACGATTCGGGCTAGGCCCCGCCGTTTAAGCCGAAGCGCCGTGTTCTTTTTAGGATCATCCTGAGCCGCATGGTAAATGGTGAGTCGAACCGGCAGCGCCTGCGGCTGCACCTCAGATTCAGTGTCCACTGACCTTTTGCACCTTCAAATGGCTCATGGGCTCGTTTAGCACCTGGGGAATCCAATCCAGCAGATCAGAAGCAACCATATGGAAACCCACCTCTGCCGCCACGAAGTCCCCTGCCGCGCCATTAACATAAGCTCCTGCTACGGCAGCCTCAAAGCTGTCTGCATGCTGCGCCAGCAAGCCGCCTACGACGCCGCTTAAAACGTCGCCGGTGCCGCCTACAGTCATGCCGGGGTTACCTGTGAAATTCAGCTTTGCCTGTTTGGGGCCTGCGATGATGTCGACTTTGCCCTTCACCAGCAGGGTTGCCTCGAGTTTTTTGGCGGTTTTCTGGATTGCCGCGACGCGGTCAGGCTGGTCTTCGGGCAGTTTCGCTCCTGTGAGGATGGCGTATTCGCCTGCATGGGGCGTTAGCACAAGTGGCACCTTGAGGGGACGCTTGAATTTAGCGAAGGCTTTGAGGCCGTCAGCATCCAAAAGCAGCGGTTTCCCAGCCGCCTCCACCTCAGAGACGAAGGCTTCAACGAATTTTTCTGTTTCGGCTTCTACGCCCAGCCCCGGTCCCATTACGACTGCATCGACGCTGCCCAAGTAGGGCCGGAGTGTTTCGGCATTGGCGGGGTTTAGGTTGTCGCCGACGAGTTTTATGGTTATCAGGTCCGGTGAAATCGAGGAAATAGCCGCCGCCGTCTTGGCTGGAGCGGCAAGGTAAACGATGTCCACGCCGGTTCGCAGAGCCGCCAGAGCAACCAGTGTGGGTGCACCCGAGAACACTTCGCTTCCGCCCACGACCAGCAGCCGCCCAAAATCGCCTTTATGCGCCGCTGAGCCACGGGGTTTAGAGGCTAAGTGCACATCGCCTGGACCCGCAAACCCTTCCAGTTCGAGGGGTAAACCGATGCCGCCCACCACCACCTCGCCGGAATAAGCCTTGGCTTTTTCCAGCCCCTGCTTGGCTCGGTGGAAAGTAACCGTTAAATCCGCCTTAACCGCGCAGCCTAAAACCTCGCCGCTGTCTGAATCGATGCCTGTGGGCACGTCAACGGCGACTTTGAAGCCCCCCATGGCGTTGATGCATTCGACTACCTGAGCGATGGGGGCTTTGAGTTTTCCTTTGGTGCCTGTTCCCAGCAACGCGTCTACGACGACGTCGGCGGAGACTTGGGGGATATCTGAGCTGTCGGATGCTTGAACGAGGGGGATTTTTCCGTTTAGGGCTTGGAGGATCTGATAGTTGCTAAGCGCTGATGGGTGGCTGATGTCTCTGCCTCTGCCCACCAAAACCACCGATACCCTAAAACCAGCCGCCGAAAGATGCCGCGCCGCCACGAAGCCATCGCCCCCGTTGCCGCCTAACCCGCAGAAGATGACGACGGATTTGTCTTTGGAGAAGCGGCTGCTCACTGTGGCAGCTACGTTTTGCCCCGCAAGCTCCATTAGCTGTAGCAGGCTGAAACCATAGTATTCTGCGTTAAGTTCTAGGGCTCGCATGTTGCGGCTGCTGATGAACTGGCTGTTTTGCATATTTGACGCCGCTTTAGTATTGTTGGGCTTTCAAGATAAGGCTATCGTGAGCCGTATACAAAAGCATCGCCACAACACAGTTTTTCCTCACGGGCCATTTCACACGGGCCAAAAAGGCGTTTTTCCTCGAAGCGGGGCGAACCTTATATAATCATCAACCCTTAAGAGCGCTTGAAAAACTTTTGAGCGGTGCCTGAAGGGAAAAGTGCTGCTGTAGGTTCCTGCCGGCGGCTTAACGCTGTCCTCTGAGGCTCACAGAAGACGCTGCCTGACCCTTTTTCGCAAGATTTCGTCTCTCCGAGCTTCTTTGCGATGGTTCCTTGCCGTTTGGGTGCTGAATCGGTTGGTTTTTAGGGCGTTTTGGCGGGTTCGGCAGGGCTAATTGGGGTTTGGGGTTACCTTGTGAGGAGTTCTTGTGCTGCGGTTGGCTGGTTGTCGCGGGTTTTTTGTTGGTTTGGCGGCAGAGTTTTCCTGTTAGCGGATTTTCTGCTGTTTTGCTTGAACGAAATAGTTTCGAATGGTCGCTTTTTACATTTAAAAGTTAAAAACGCCCTGTGTTCAGTCTGTAAAGTTGATGGTTGCTGTAAATTTTCACCATCAAGAGGCATTTTGGCGGCTGCAAACAGCGAAGGATAAGCTACGCTGAAAGACAGCATCAAAAACCGCGACTCAAGCGCCTGGGGATCGGCTGCTTTTTCCCTTGTACTCCCGAGAGATAATCATCGTGGACGTAACCAACACATTACTTACCGTGCGGATAGTCTCAGATACAAATCCCTCCAGCTTAGACAAATCCGCCACCGATAGCCTAGCCACAACATCATATTCGCCAAACAAAATATCGGCCTCTAAAACCTCGCTGAATTCAACCAGCTTCTGTGCAACTTCACGCTCGGTTCCGGAAGCCACTTTAAAAAGGACATATGCCAGAATTGCCAACTCGGCTTCACCACAATAAATTATCTCATTGATGGCTTATTACGTTTTTCACGACGCAATGCTTGGCTGTGTAAAGGTTTATTCCCCCGACCACGGTTAACCTTATGTTTCTTGTAGACAATTTTAAATTGGCAAACGCTTGATTCTATGATGGTGACCTCTGTGGATAAAACCTACATCTTAACCGGAACAGACGCCTTCCTCATCACAGACATCCAGATTGATTTTCTGCCCGGCGGCGCCCTGCCCGTGGCAGGCGGAGACGAAATAATCCCCGTAATCAACAATTACACCAAACGGTTTGAGAAGGCAAATGCCCCCATCATTGCCTCACGCGACTGGCACCCCAAAAATCATGTGTCCTTTGAAGCCCAAGGTGGACCCTGGCCACCCCACTGCATCCAAAACACCGCCGGCGCAAAATTCAGCCCCGCCCTAACCCTTCCCCAAAACGTCCTCATTATCTCCAAAGCTACCGACCCCAACCGCGAAGCATACTCTGTCTTCGACGGCACCCTCTTGGCAGACAAGCTAAGTCAACTGAGGGTTACGCGGCTTTTTGTGGCGGGGTTGGCTACGGATTATTGCGTGGTGAACACGGTGCTTGACGCCTGCAAGCTGGGTTTTGGCGCGGTTGTTTTGATGGATGCTACTTTAGGCATCAATGTGCAGTCCGGCGATGTTGACCGCGCTGTTGAGGCGATGCAGGAGAGCGGCGCAGAGTTAGCTACTGAAGCCGATTTCCTTACGGTGGCAGATGACCTCTCTTTGGAGGAATCGGAGCCAGACCAGTTAGCTGACCAAGCAACGGGTATGGCTGCGGAGAAGAAGCATGCGCGGATGCGGTCAAGGGGAGCTAATAAGCGGTTGCCTTCAGAGCATTAGTTGATTTTTCGAAGGGGCACGAACCTTATATAATCATGCTTGGGCAGGGCAGCAAATGCTCTGCTGCGGCTTCTTTTCTGCTTTCCTGAGGCTGTTTTGGTTGATTTGAGGCTGGTCTGAGAGGGTTTAAGTGGGGTTTTTAGACTGTTTTGGTCTGTCTAGTCAATTTGAGGTTTGGTTTTTTGCTGTTTTTAGCTGCGGTGGATATTATTTGTCTTTGGTGAATGGTGCGAAAAGCAATCGAATCCACAATTTTAACATAAAACAGTTAAAATTTTCTTCTTGGCATAGGCGATATTGCACTCAAATGGCATAATTTCACGGAAGCACCTGATTTCTAAAGCTACGAAAAACGAAAACCGACGCAGCTACTCATTCGCCCATGACTTGAATAATCACGGTCCGCTCCCTCGGATACACATCAGTTTCCACAAAAAACAGCGACTGCCAAGTTCCAAACATCACTTGCCCATTCATCACGGGCAAGGTTTTATCCGGCGGCAGCAGCATCGAACGTAGATGCGCATGGGCATTTGATGGGTGATAATAATGTCCTTGCCTTGGCGCCAGTTCCTCGAGGAAGGCTTTGATGTCTTCAAGCAGGGGGGCGTCGTTTTCAGTTAAAATGCAGATGCCTGTTGCGTGGGGCGCAAAGACATGTACGATGCCGTTTCTGATTTCGGATGCAGTCACAGTTTCCTGGATTTTGTCTGAAAGATTCACAAAGTCAATTGCGTTTTTAGTGGTGAACTTGACGGTTTTGCTTGCCACTCTAAAACCCGACATCGAGGCATCACATGATTTACTCGGATAGCTTTGCTGAAAAACCTTTCTAGAACTGTTTTGGGCGATGCTTTTGTATACAAACCCGTGGCTACGCGGCTGGTCTTCTCGTTGCAGTCTTGCGCCACTCACATAGGCTTAAAGTTTTAAACGCTTCATCAAGTGTGCACGCGTTCTCCATTGAAGGTGACTTTGAGATGAAACCTAAAACCCACGTTGGATACCGTGAAGTGATAGGTGAAGATGTAGAAAATGCGCTTCAAGATTACACGGATGCCTCCCAAGCATTTGACAGTAATCACTACAGATGCCGCGACTGCGGGCTGCTCTTTGACACCTTAGAGGAACATGACCGGCATCACCGCCGAGTCCACGGATTAAACCAACCGCTAGCGATATCTGGCATGCAAGGGTAATCGGTAAAACTGTGGCTTCAGTTCGGAACCACATATCGATAATAACGCTATTGGTCATTTTGCCTTGATGCACCATGGAAAGAATGGAAAAAATACGAAACACAGTACAGGAAACCATCAAGACCGCAACAGGGCAAAAAGATTTCAGACCATTCGAATTCAAAAGCACCCCCCTTGAGCAACAATTCATGAACTGGACTGCACTCATAAAAACCCCATATGACAAAGACCGCGTGGATGCCTACACACGAACCCGGGTAATTCTGATGAATGGCATCGAAAACAACAGCGTAATAACATCCCACGCCATCGCCCGCATGACTGACAACGACGAAATCAACCGAAAACTCGCTGGTATCCGCCGCGCCGACTCGCAGCATCAGATGACGGTGGATTGGCTTAACCCACCCAACCAGAGCATAATAGAAACCACCATAGGCTACGAGCAGGTCGCCGTAGACCTCACCGCAAATCTGGCGAAAAACGAGCCAAACGACTATTTCAGGCAGGTTCTAGATTTCGCGTTACTGGAGGACTTTGACCATCTTTACCGCTACAGCATGCTAATGGCGCTTTTAGAGAAGAAAAATGCTGAAGCCATCGTTCAGGGTAACACCGAAATCAAGCCGGGGCGCCCAACCAGCGTTGAGCACCGTCACCCCGACGATGAAATGCGCCTTCACGTTGACAAAGCCGACACTGCTGCCAAGTCGTGGATGAACTACTTCACCATCGTTTCCGGTGAGCAGCAGACTATGCTCTACTACCGTGGCCACGGAGGCATGCTCAATGATGATTTAGGCCGAAGACTCTACGCTGAGATTGCGGAAATCGAGGAGCAGCATGTATCGCAGTATGAGGCAGTGGGCGACCCCAACGCAACCGCGCTTGAGCAGATGACGCTTCTGCAGCTAAACGAAGCCTACAACTATTTCAGCTGCATGCAGACCGAACCCAACGAACGCATCCGTAGCGTCTGGGCAGAGTTTCTCAGCCACGAAATCGACCACTTCAACACATGCAATGACCTGCTGCTAAAATACGAGAAAAAAGACATCCGCGATATACTTAAAGTCGAAAAGATCGAGCCGCTGATCGTGTTTGAACCCAACAAGGAATACGTAAACAAAGTTTTAGCGCAGCAGGTTAACTTGCGTCCCCTCGACAAGCACTTTGTGGGCGAAGACCAGTTGCCATCAAACTGGAAATCCTTCGGCTACCAATCCACCGTCAACGCAGGCGGGGTTCCCTCAGAAGCAGTGGAAGAACGCTACAGGGAACGCTAAGCCCTCTTCCTTCTTCTGCCCTTTTTTCTTAGCTGAACAGCTATTGCTAAGCTCATAGTTGCCCAGACACCACCATTGCCTCACCAGACCCAACCCCCCACCCGCATGCATCACCTGCCAAAACGGCAAAATCAGCCGACCCCAAACCCCAAATCCGCCGCCTCCCACCCCAGTTCTCGCTTAGACCAGCCGGTACACCGCTTCAGTATCCAAGCCCTCTCTGTAGCCATGCATGCGGCGGCTTTACACGCTGTTGCTCTTTTCGCAGTGGCTCAGATGAAAAGCTGCTGCAGAATCACCCGAAAAAAACGCCTGAGTAATCAACAATATCTTCGGTAGACCGCATGGCTCTTTTAGCCCAAAAACCCCTAAAAACGGCTTTTTTTGCAGTAAAAGGCCCTATTCAATGTTGTTTGCCTGCGAAACCCCCTCGGGGGAAAATGGGCGCAGGTTTTTTCACCAAACATCAAAACAATAACCTCAAAAACAGCCTTTAAACCCAAAATACCCCTGAATCATCCTCCATCGGCTTCCCTAGGGGAGCTTGGCATGGAGAATATCGGGGCCTCATATAAGTACCTGCGAAAATCTCCATGCGAAGCATAACTGGGGTTTTTCGGGTAGCCTTCGAGTTCCAAGAGCCTTTTTTCCTGTTTTGCAGCCGTTTGCGGAAACTTGGCTGTTTTTCGTTAAAGTTTTCGGGGCTTGCTGTTTTGGGCTTTTGGTGGACCTTTTGTGTTGCCGCCAGCGGTGAGTGGGTACAAAAGTGTGTTTGGTTGATGCTTCTGTATACGGGCGGGTGTTGGCGCCGTTTTTGTTGTGTTTGGGTGGTTGTGGTTTTCGGGGGCTTGGCTGCGGAGCTGCATTTTTGTTGTTGTTAGACGTGGCTATAGTGGCTATATTTTGTGTGTGTTGATGTTGGATAATCCTTTGTCTGTGGTGCTGGTTGATTAGGTATTACTTGTCGGCTTTCCATGCACCAGCATGCGCCAGCCCCACCAGGACAAAGCCACCGGATACAAAAGCATCCCCCAAACCCACAGGCCCAGCCATGAAGGGAACATTTTTTATCCCAAACGCCCATAACAAGCAGAGAGGGGAAAACTTGGCAACCGAAATCGACCGCATCAAACTCCGCCGCTGGCGCAAACGCGGCTTCTACAGCGAAACCGTCCTAGTCAAACTACTCCAAAAAAAAGGCTACCACGCCGTCCGCGTGCCCGTAAGCAACCCCAGCCTCAACCCGCTCCCTGACCTCATGGCCCGACGCGGCAAACACACCTACGCGTTTGAAGTCAAAAACGCCACCTACTACGCCTACTTCCCGCTGCCCCAAATCGACAAGCTCTTCCGCTTCCTAGACCAATTCATCCCCACCGGCAACGAAACCAAGCACGCCGTCGTCGCCGCGCATCTGGGCAAAAGGTGGCTTTTCCGCGAAGTCAGCTGGGCAGACTGGCAAAAAAACAAGATCCCCGAGAAAGTCCGCATTCTGAAGCGTGACCGCGGCAACCTCAACATCGACACCTGCTACCTTGAAAGCGACGAGTAAGCGAGTGTACCTCAAAGTTATTATCTAAATCCCCACACTTGACAGTGAGGTAAAATTGATGGCTACACAAGACGCCGCGCCCATGGTCTTAACCCATGCTTTGGAGAAAACTTACCTGATCGGCAACAGCAAACTTTCCGTTTTACAAAACATTAACCTCGCCATTTCACCCGCGAAGTTCGCCGTGCTCACGGGGGCTTCGGGCAGCGGCAAAACGACCCTGCTTAACATCATCAGCGGCATCGATCGCCCCACCAAAGGCACAGTCACGGTCGCAGGCGAAGAGTTGACGGGCAAGAATGAGGATGAACTCTCGGATTTCCGATGCTTGCATGTGGGTTTTGTCTTTCAGGCCTACAACCTTGTTTCCACCTTGACGGTGGCGGAGAACGTGGCTTTCCCGATGGAGTGGCTGCGAAAGCCCCCCAGCGAAATCGAGAAACGCGTCTCTGAGCTGCTTGCGACAGTGGGCTTGGAGCATCGCCAAACCCATTTTCCTTCCCAACTCAGCGGCGGCGAGCAGCAACGCGTCGCCTTCGCAAGGGCACTTGCCAACGACCCCGAGTTAATTCTCGCTGACGAACCCACCGGCAACCTAGATAGCAAAAATGCCCAGAAAATCCTGCAGGTGCTCCAGTTTCTTAAAAGCCAGGGTAAAACCGTCGTGGTCTCAACTCATGACTTAGCTATCCGCAGTCTTGCAGACCAGGTTTTCGAGCTTAAAGACGGCCGCATGGAGAATGGGCATGAGTAGCGGCGCAGGTTTCCCCGTTAATGACCTGCTGAGGCGGCGCTATCAAACAGGCTTAGTGACCGCGACTCTCACGTTGTCGGTTGCTTCCACGTTGTTTCTGCTGCTTTTCAGCAGCCGCATAGGCGTGGGTTTAGCGGCCTCCACCAACGCATACACGATGGGGTTAACTTCGGTGTTTAGCCAATTCATACTCTTCATAGGCGTCCTCGTGTTTGTGGTAGGCGCAATTCTAACCTCATTTAGCGTCTATGTAATGATGGCTCAGCGGACACGCGACTTCGGCTTAATCAAAGCCGCAGGATGCCCCAATAGCCTAATCGGCGGATACTTCCTAACGGAACTCTTAACCGTGACGACTTTAGCCTGCGGTTTAGGCGTGGCTTTCGGGTTTATCGCCGACTTCGCCGCTTCAAGCACGGTTTTAGGCAGCTATACCCTGGGAAACTGGTGGTATGCCCCCATTGTTGCCGTGGCGTTTTTCGTGTTGGCGCTGTTTTTTGGTTTGCAGCCCATGCTTAAAGCTGCAAAAATGACTGCTATCGAAGCCCTTTCCCCCATCAGCTACTACGGATCAACCGTCACCGGCGCATCGAAAGCGCTGTCGCATTCCGCGTTAACCTGGAGAATTGCGCAGAGAAGCATGGCGCGGCGGCTATCTCCGATTGCACGCTTGGTGTTTTTGCTCTCGATTGTTTTTGTTTTGTTGACTGTTTCGGTTGCCGGAGGAATCATAGCCAAAGACACAACGACGTCGTGGATGTCAAGAAGCGTCGACGCCGACGCCATCGCCATAGCCCACCCTGACCTAGCGGAGCAGTACCAGTTGTTGCTTTCAAAGTTTGTAGGTGCCCAGGAAAAAGGCAACTTTGACTACTCTAACCCAGATTATGGGGTTCCCCAAGCCCTGGTAGAGAAGTTGAAGGCTCTGCCCACAGTGGATTCCCTCGATAGACGCCTTGTCCGCTATGAGCACATTCGGGAAATCAGCAATTTCACCGTTATCGACGGTAAAGAAGCATCGGTTGGTGGCAGACGAGAAGCTGATGTGCTTGTGATCGGAGTGGACCCCCTGCAGAGCGCTGTTGCAGTCAAGGGCAGAGACCTCGAGGAGGGCGCTTTTGAAGCTGTCATCGGAGATTCCCTATCCCTAACTATGTATGTTCCAGACCGCCGCCACCAAATCAACCTGTCGGATCCTTTGGTTGAAAGCCTCGGATTCGCCGACGTCCCCTTCCGGATTGTGGGTGTCTGCGTTGACCCCATAAACAACGGTTTAGTAGCCTATGTGCCTATTGATAAAATGCTAAACGCCACAGAAACCAGTGACCCAAACCTGCTGATAATAGACCTTAACGGCACCGTGAACCGCGAAGCCGCCATAGCCGAAATACGCAGCATAGTAAAGCAGGCTGATTCGGACCTTGATGTTTTTGACCTCCAAGGCGTTATGAACCAGAACCAGGCCTTTTTGGGCGGAACCTGGCAGACAATCATGCTTCTGCCCCTGTTATCGCTGGCGTCGGCTGCCCTGTGTCTGGTGAGTTACATGATGCTTTCAGTTAATGAGCAGCGGGCCGAGTTTGGTATGCTGCGTGCGGTGGGTGCCAAGCCCCGCCTCATCATACACACCTGCGCTATACAAAGTGGCTTGGTGCTTCTGAGCAGCTTCGGAGTTGGTTTAAGTTTTGGAGTGATTGCTACTGTGTTGATTCTTATGGAAAATCCCCTCATAACAACAGCAACCCTGCTGGCGATTGCGTTCTATTTAGGCTCTGCTTTGGCTGCAATGTTTCTTTTCAGCATCTACCCCGCCTTCAAACTCGCAAAATCAGGGATCCTAAACATCATGGCTTAGTTTGGGGAAGGTTTTGCCGTAAAATTTTACGTCGCAGATGTGGATGGGCAACTGACAGATGAAGTCCTGCAGGGACAGAACCGGCACCACGGGCACATCATAGACGTATTTGTAGGCGTTCTGTGTCAGCGAGAGCACAGCGGGGACAAAGCGTGCTTTTTCCCAGAGGCCACATTCCAAGTTTAAGGCTGGGTTAGGCAAACAATCCGCCAGTGCCACGGTGCGCTGCGTCTGCGATTCGACCATCCGCTTGAGCGCTGAAGGGGAAATGGCATGTTGCCATCGTTTGCAGTCGACGCAGACGACCAGCGGTTTTCTGCATCCGACCACATCGATTTCCCAGCGTCTGCCTCCGTGTTTGAAGCGGACGTTTTTGGTTACTGTGTATCCGTTGGCTTTGAGGGCTTGGGCGGTGATTTCCTCGAATTCTTGCCAGCAGAGCAGGTTGCTGATGGCTTGGATGTCGGCGCCTTGTGTGATGGCTTTGAGGGCGATTTTGAGGCGGTTTTCGCTGTCGATTTCGACGGAGCCGTCTTTGAGGTAAATGATGTTTTGATTTTGCAGTGTCTGCAGCAATTCTCGGCATAGTGCCGTGGGCAGGTGCGAGTGTTTGTTGACATCTTCGATTAAAGCTGCCTGGTTTTGGGTGCATTTTAGCAGCGAAATTAGCAGGTTGCGCTCAACACTCACGGTTACGCCCCCAAATATTTGTTGTTTTCCACGCAAGTATCTGCAAAAACGGTTTGCTGCCCAGCCTAAAAAGCAATATGCGCTGCTCCGTATACAGAAGCATCTCCCAAACACAGTTTTTGATCCGGTCCCCAGAGCATTCGCCAAGATGCACCTGCAATTTCATCGAGCCCTCCATCCCCTTATGGGAAACCATGGCATAAACCTTCAGTGCCCAAACAGTTAAAAAAATTTTTGTCGCCCGATGCCCCTTTCGCCAATCGTAGTGCCTATATTTGCGTCCCGCATGGGAAAAATGCGTTTTTACTATCTCTTATCAATAACGCAGCAATCAATTTTTAACTGTTTAATGTAAAAAGTGACCGTTCGAATTAATTTCGCTCAGCCGAAAAGCAAACTTTGACCAAAAACATCTGATGTCGTCTAATCGTCATGAAAGCAGGCCTTAGCCTCAACGGTAAAACCAAGAAAAAGCCCTTATTACATGAAAAAAATCGGTCGACAAACAGGCCTAAAGGCAGTCGCCAACCCCAAAGCAGCGCTCAGGTGGAACGGTTCACGGTTAAGCGTAGAATATTTCACCTCCAGAGGGGTTTATGTGGCTCTAGTTGCGCTGTCGTCGTTTTTTGGAGGTGGTTTGGGCCTTGCTGAAGAGGTTTTTTATTGGATTAATATGATTTTGTTTTGCCGGCGCTGATTTGTCGGGACTTGGGGCGCCATGATTATATAAGGTTCGCTTGTTTTCGGTTTTGCGGGTTGCTTTGTGGGGTTTGGCGAAAATGTGTTTTGTTGATGCTTTTGTATACGGGCGTGTTTGATGGTTGCCTATGGCGATATTAAGGCAAGCGCCAAGAGCTAACGGATAGTTTACTTTAGCCGCCACTTTCCCTTCCGAAAGCATCAGGCAGCCGATCCTATGAAGATAAAGAAAGCCGCACAAGTCCCTATAAATAGAGGGGGGATAGGCGCCCAGAGCAGCAGAGACTACTTGGGAACTTCCAAGATAGCGCCCTGTCGGCGGAGCTCAGACTGCACAAGACCCGCGGGTATCAGTCGTGGGCTTTGGTGTTTTCTGGCTGCAAGCGCCGCGCAGACCCCCGCCGCTTGCCCCGTGGCTACGCAAACGGGCATCGTGCGGTAGGATGCATTGGCCACGTGGGTTCCTGAGATACAGCGTCCCGCCACAAGCAGGTACTCCACGCCGATGGGGATAAGGCTTCGCAGCGGAATCGCATAGGCTTGTCCGGGCTTGATTTTCCTTAGAATGGTGCCTTTTCCTTTGGGGTTATGCAGGTCGATGGGGTAGGTGGCTAGGGCGATGGTGTCCTCGAATTTATGCGCCTCCAAAACATCCTTAGCCGTCAGCAGGTACTCGCCGATTATGCGTCTGGACTCGCGCACGTTGGTTAAAATGCCGCTTTGCTCCACATAGGTCTCCTCGAAACCCGGCACGTATTTCCGAAAGAACTTTGTGAGCTCCAGAATCTGGCGTCGCCCCACAAGCTCTGCACGGGTTAAATCCCAGACATCCGTGCCCAGCGTGTTTAGAATACGGCTGCTGTTCACCAAAACATGGCCTTCATGTACGCTGCCAAAAATCAGAGCTTTTTCCCGGGGCACATGCAGGTCTCCAGCAGCATGGGCTTTTTCCATAAGCTCGTTTAGGCCCTCTACGCCCCTCCAGGCATCAGGATGTGCCTCCACGAATCCGCGGAACCGCTCGAACATGAAGCCTTCAAGCGCGAACATAAGCGTCATCGGCTGCACCATGCGGTCCATGCCTCGGCCCACCTCGTATCTGGCGCCGGCAAACGCTGCTATATCCCCATCGCCGGTGCAGTCCACGATAACTTTAGATTGGATAAACAGTGGACCCGACTTGGATTCCAAAACCACCCCCAGCCTGCCATCATCGTCACAGATAACTCCGCTGGCAAAGGCGTGGAATAGCAGCTCCACACCGGCTTCCTCCATCATGTCAAGAGCCACCGCCTTGAAAACCTCGGGGTCAAAAGGCACCATGAACCCCGTGTCCGCAGAGGGAGCAAAGGCGCCGCCGGCTAAAACCATCCGCTCCACCAGTTTCCCTAAAACGCCGCCTATAACTGGTTTTCCAGCACCATGATCGATTGGGAACATTGTTAAATCGCAGGTACGTTTCAAGGGTGTGTCAGCGGATGTATGGTATGAAGCCAGCGTTAAAACTAACCCGGCGGTTGCGCTGCCGCCTAAAAAGCCGTATTGCTCAACAAGCAGGACTTCTGCGCCGGTTTTGGCTGCTCCCAGCGCTGCACCAATACCTGCTGGTCCACCGCCCACCACCAAAACGTCGATGGGAGGAAGCACTTTTGCGTTTCTGGGGGGCAGAGTTATCTCGGTTATGGCTCGTTTTGCCAGCGGCAAACCTGATCCTCCCTGGTTAGCCTCCGTAGGTCTCCGTTATGGCTGCCTCAGAACGCACGCCTCGAAGTAAATCGATGGCTAAACGGTTGTTCTCCTCTGCCAGCGCCTTTAGTTTAGGCAGCAACTGGATGATTTTCTCCTTGGTTTTGCTGCGTTCATCCCAGGCTTTATCGATGTAGGCGTTAACTAACCCTGAGTCAACGCGGTTTAGCGGCGGCATAGGCACCCCCAGCGAATCTAAAAGGCCGCTGACTTTTGTTGCGTAGGGCAAAGCCACAAACGGCACACCCTGCAATGCAGAAAAAATAAGAAAATGTAGCCTCATGCCGATGGTGAAGGCGAACTGCTCGGTTAAGGTAAGCAGCTGCCCCGCTGAATACTCGCCCTTTAGCACCCAGGCATGTTGAGGCTGAAGCATCTTGGAGATCACGGCATGAGAATGCTGCACATCAAACACTTGCCGCTCCATAGGGACAAAAATAACGTCAGCATCTAAGCGACTGATAACAAAGTCAGCAGCGTTCGCCAGCAATCCATGATAAAAATTAGGGTCAATGTCAGGCGCCGCCGGGCCCGGTTCACGAACCGAAATCCCCACTAACTTGCGAGAGCCATGCGGTACCTCTAGATCCACGGCATTGTTAGGCAGCGGCCTTGGCGTTAACAGAAAAGCAGGGTCAGCGGTCACTATGATTTGGTTGTCAACCCCGATTTCCTCGAAGATCTTTTTGGCTTCACGTTCCCGAACCGTTATAACGTCGGCGTGGCTGAGAGCTTCCTTAACGCGTTTACGACTGATTTCGCTGTTAAGGGGCCCCGCGCCCACTGCATAAACCATCGATGTTACGCTGGTCTGGTAGGCGATTTCTAGTTCACGCAAGAAAATTTCGGCTTCTTTATCAAAGAATATGCCTCCGCCGCCCAAAATAAAAAGATCTAACCTTTCAATTTCAGGGGTAATTTCAACTTTGGTTAAGTTACGGACCTCAACCACATGCTCAACGTTATGCCTTGCCTTGGTATCTTGGGCATTACGAGTAAAAACGGTCACATCGACATCAACGGTTTTGCGTAGCTGCTCGATGATGCTCTGCAGAATGGCTTCATCGCCCAGGTTTAAGCCGCCATAGGAACCAGATATGCCAACTTTATACTTTGCCAAAAACATCGTCCATAACTTTCATGTGGAATCTACCATATAAGGAAATTTCCTTTGGCCTTTTTGTGTTAATGAGGGTTTGCTGGTGTATAGATGCAGCCACAAATTCTTAAAAGCAGTTACCCCTCTCATGCTCCTAGCAACAGTTGACTCAACTTAAGGAGGTGTATTTGTGCCTGAATCAGTGAACATTACTGAGAAACTACAGAAAATCGGTGAGACCGCGCAGGAATACAAAGAAGCCATCATCAAGCAATTCAAGGATATGGAAGTGGAAGTGAAGGATTGGAACTTCGCGGTCGGAAAAAACGAGAAGGAATATACGGTTGAAATTAACCTAAAACTCGGCATCCGCTCCAAGAAAGCCTAAGAGGGCATTCTTCTCTTTTCTTTCAAGCTATTTCAGCTGGTTTGGTTCCAGCTGTAAACTGCACTGTAATTTCCCATTGTTGGATATTTGGGATCATCATATATTATATCCAAAGCTAAACCGTAGCGGGTTTGAAGCTTCTGCAGACTACTCCAGATAAGGGGGGATTTGCTGTCTGGCCCATAGAAACCCCAGATTTTATCGTCGACACTACGCATGCCCCACCCGTAATCCTTAGGCAAAACCAGCGCTGCCTCCGCATGGGGTAGGCTGGGTGGATATTTAGTGGCGACTTGCGTCCAGAAGGTTTGAAGCGCCTGGAAATGCTCGGTTTTCATTATGCCGTAGGGGTTGGCGGTGTCGTTGTAGGGGTAATCGAAGATGGCGATGTATTTTGCGCCGGCGTTGTAGGCGGTTTTCATCTGGTTATAGATGTTTTGTCCCGAATCAAGATAAGGCGGCTGCATGTACTTCCAAGTTATGATGGCGCCCCAATCGCGGTTCTGCATGGTTGCTGCGCCACGGATTTGGGATATATGCAGGTTTATGCTCTGGTTCCAACCGATTTGGGCTAAGAGCACATCGTACTTGCCCAGGTAATCAAACCAGTAGAGGGCATAATCGGAGGTGAAGGTAGGGATGCTGTTTTCGATGAGGCTGTTGTGTCCACGGTTACGCCCCAAAAGGTCATCTACAACCCACTGTGCCTCCAACGTGTAGTTGGCGGGTTCCACGCCGGTTAATTCGGTCATCTGCATTCGATAGTGGATTTCTGTGAGGTCCAAGGGGCTGGCGCCTTGGAAGAGGGAGCTGTTGGTGGTGAAGTAGGTTGGCCAATCCCAATCCAGCGGGATACCACCGACCTCGTCGTCGTAGTAGGCGCCTAAAAACTTGTCACCGTAGATTTCCCCTGCTGACCGGTAGAACTCAAGTTTCCAAGCCCAGACTTGAGGTTCCCGCGTGCCCAAATTCACAATAATGCTTAATCCCGCTTCGGTGGCGTAGTCGCAGATTTCCCTAACTGCGGTTTCGTTGCTGCTTATAGCATTTAATCCCGAGTTAAGGATAAAGAGGTTAGTGTAGCTTTTGGTTCGATCTATGATTAGTTTGGCAGCCTCAACGGTTTCGCCGCCGTAGGCAACTCCTACATAGACGGAGGGGGCTTTTTCGCCGTTGCCGTTCTGAGCAAGCAGCATCGTGCCCGAGGCAGCTAAGATTACTGCGATGAGGATAAATGCGAGGACGCTGGTTTTTTTCATCCAGTTTGCTCTCCAGCTTACGCGTTCAACTGGCCTTTCACAGTATTATTTCGGGTTGATTGAATATAAGCTGTGTTGAACCAAAACAGATAAAAACTTGCTCCGCTATCCATCACAGCGAACCAAACCGGAATGACTAGATATGCCCTCTGAAATTACTGATGTTGATAAGTTCGTGGCGATGAGCGCCAAAGCCAAGCAATGCCAAGTCAAACGCCTCAAAGACGGCGTAAAACTCAAGCTTCGCACCCCCAGCCAGCTCTACACCCTTAAAATCGAGACCCTAAGAGCTGACGAAGTCATAAAGAAGCTTCAGTGCGAAATCAAAGAAGAAGAAAAAGACTAACCTTTTTCCTAACATACCTTTTTGCATCCACAACAAGCATCAAGCGTAGCCGTTGCTGCTCTGAGCGCCTATCCCCCCTCTATATATAGAGACTTGGGCGGTCTACGGCGTTTTCCCTAGGCGTACCGCTGAGCCCCTTTTCGCTTTGGCCACATATAACCGCCTTAAATGAACGGTCCAGTTTGAAAACCCGCCGCTGCAACGGGAAAACTTTAAAGGCATCCAGCCGCCGCATGTTTGTGATGCCACTTGAAGCTGCTCATAAGCCCAAAAAACGCGGAGGAAGCCCAAGAAGCCATCGCGGGCGGCGCAGACATAATTGACGTTAAAAACCCCAAGGAGGGCGCGTTAGGCGCAAATTTCCCCTGGGTTATCAAGGAAATCAGGGACCTCGCGAGGGGTATGGAGGTAAGCTGCGCAATCGGCGACGCCCCTAACCTGCCCGGCTCGGTTTCGTTGTCGGCTTTAGGCGCGGTTTCGCTGGGGGTAGATTACGTTAAGGTGGGGCTTTTCGGCGTCAAAAACCTCACTGAAGCCGTTTTTTTGGTCACGCAGGTAACCCGCGCGGCCAAGGACTGCAACCCAAAGGTAAAGGTGGTTGCCTCCGGCTACGCGGACGCCTCTTTAATCGGCGCTGTGGACGCCGCCCTTATCCCCGAAGTCACTCACAGAGCCGGCGCCGATGTAGCTATGCTGGACACCGCCACCAAAAACGGCACTAGCCTCTTCACTTATCAGACAAGGGAACAGCTTGAAGCCTTCGTGAAATCCGCCCACAGCTACGGTTTGCAAGCTGCCTTGGCAGGATCGCTGCAAAAGCAGGATTTGGCTGTGCTCTACGGTTTAGGCGTGGACATTGCAGGTTTCCGAGGTGCCGTCTGCACGGACAGCGACCGTAACAACGGCGGCGTAACCCGTCAACTCGTAGCCGAGCTGGTTGAAGCGGCCCATAAGCTGAAGAGGGCGTAGATGTGCAGGAAAATGGCCAAAGTAAAAGTAAAGTCCTTGCTGAACTAAGAAAACGCGGCAAAGCCGACACACGCTATGACGAGGGCAGAATTCTCTGTTCCATGTGCACCAAACCGCATTCCGTAGCCAAAAAAGCCTACCGCCTCTTCTTTGATTCAAACCTAGGCGACAGCGGACTTTTCCCTGCCGCAGCACAGCTGGAACGCGAAGTCATCGCTGACCTTGCTTCACTGCTTCACTGCAGCGGCGCTGGGGGGTTTGTGGTTTCAGGGGGAACCGAAGCTAACCTGCTCGCGTTGCAAGCAGCCAAAACCGTAGCGGGCTTATCTGAGCCAGAGGTGGTTTTGCCGCAATCAGCCCATTTCTCCTTTACAAAAATCTGCAAACTAACCAACCTAAAACCCATCTATGCACCCCTCGACGACGCCTTCAGGGCAGATGCATCCGCCGTGGAAGAGCTAATTAACAAAAACACGGTTGCAATCGTGGGCACCGCGGGCTCCGCTGAGATGGGCGCAGTCGATCCGATCGATGCCCTCTCCGAGGTTGCGTTGGCGCATGGGGTGCATTTGCATGTTGACGCGGCATTCGGCGGCTTAGTGATTCCATTCCTGAAAGCTAAACGTGCCCTTTTTGATTTTCAGCTAAAAGGCGTCGCTTCAGTTACGGTGGATCCTCATAAGATGGGATTAGCGGCGATCCCCGCAGGCGGAATCCTCTTCCGCAACCCCGAAATGCTTGAAACCCTAAAAGTCCACACCCCCTACCTCTCCGACGCTGCCCAATACACGTTTGTAGGTACACGGTCCGGCGCGTCAGCGGCTTCTGCATGGGCCGTTTTTAGGTTTCTGGGACAGGAAGGGTACCGCAAGATAGTGGCTGGTTGCATAAAAAACACGGCATTGCTCGCTACGGGTATACATATGTTGGGGCTGAGTCTTGTCTGTGAACCCGACCTCAACGTCGTGGCCTTCCGAAGCGGCGCCACCAAACAGCTGGCGCAGCGGCTCTGGAAGCAGGGCTGGTTTATCTCCTATATTCCACGCTATGACTGCATACGGGTCGTCGTTATGCCGCATGTTAAAGCAAGGCATATACGGGCTTTTCTTGAGGCACTAAAAAAAGAAAACCTCCAAACACCCTCAAGGGAGGTTTGAGGGCTTGAAGGTTCTGTTGTATGAGCATGTATGCGGCGGCGGATATGCAGGTCAGCCTTTGCCCATGGGCGTATTAGCTGAGGGATACGGGATGCTGCGGAGCGTCGCGGAGGATTTGAAGGCAGCAGGCCATGAAGTTACGGTGATGCTTGACAGCCGCATTTCCAAACTTAACCCCCCGCTTGCAGCCGACTGCACCATCCCAACGGGTTATGCAGGTGAATACAGAAGTATCCTTAAAGTTGCTGCACAGATAAACGACGCCGTTTTAGTTGTAGCGCCCGAAACCAACCAGACCCTCCAAAGCATGGTACAAGCGGCTGAGGAAACCAAAAAAGTGGTGCTAAACAGCAGCTCCAAAGCCATTGCGGAAGTGGCAAATAAAGCCCTACTCTATGCTGCCCTGAAAAGAAGCCTCATCCCAACCCCTAAAACCCTGATTCTGAACGTCAACGACCCCCACGCAGCTGAGCGTGCCGTTAACGGGGAACTCGGTTACCCCGCTGTCTTCAAACCCATCGACGGAACAGGATGCAGCGGAATATCCCTGCTTCAAAACCCATCCGACATCGCCGGTGCCCTATACAAGGTCAAGTCAGAGTCATCAAGCCATCTCTTCATCGCCCAGCAATACATCAAGGGCGAATCCGCGAGTGTCAGCTTGATTGCGGATGGCAAAAAAGCGGTGGCTCTTACTCTTAACCGGCAGCAGATTAACCTTTCAAACGCAACTTGCGATTCATGCTATGGGGGAGGCGCGGTTCCCTTTGAGCATCCGCGTAGGGCAGATGCGTTTGCATTGGCAGCACGGTCTGTTGAAGCGTTTGGGGGCCTTCGGGGGTATATAGGAGTTGATGTTATTTTGGGTGAGGGGACGGTATTTGTGGTGGATGTAAATGCGCGGTTAACAACCTCCTATGTGGGGCTGCGCCGCGTCGCGAACCTAAACGTTGCAGAAGCTATCATTCAATCTGTGACTGCAGGCAAACTTCCTGTGAACCCAGAAACCAGCGGCTTTGCCTGCTTCCAAAAAACCTCAACGCGCCGGTCCAGCAAGAACGCTTACCAGAAAAGCCTTTCAATTAGCGGTGTTGTTGCGCCCCCATTCTCCATAGATGACAATGGAGCCGCCACTGCCTTAGTTATGGGGTATGGGGCAAGTTTGGCGGAGGCCCAGTTGCAGTTGAGTGAAGCTAATAAGAGCCTGCTGGGCATATTGTGATGAGGCGAACGTCTTGGTTGCCGTGTTAGGCTACGATATAGGTGGCGCAAACACCAAAGCCGCAGTGGTGCATGTAGATGACGACAAAGTGCAAACTGTGACGGTGGAGGCAGAGTATTTTCCTGTTTGGAAGCAATCTAAAGAATTATCGTCGGTGCTTCTTGCCTTAAAAGAGCGGCTGAAAATCGCCAGCCCCGACGCTGTTGGCGTAACTATGACTGCTGAGCTCTCCGATGCTTATCAGACCAAACGGGAAGGCGTCCACCATATCCTTAGCTGCGTTAAAGAAGCCTTTCCCACAAGCCCCATCGAAGTCTTAAGCACAAACGCGGAGCTGCTCTCGATTGAAGCGGCTTTGGAGTCACCTCTAGATGTTGCGTCGGCGAATTGGGCTGCTACAGGCTGGCTGGTGGCACAGCAAAAGAGCAACGCTGTGGTCGTTGACGTCGGCAGCACCAGCACAAGCATAATCCCGATAGTTAACGGCAAATTGGCAGCGCAGGGCAAAACAGACGTTAATAAGCTGGTCTGCGGCGAACTCGTCTACACCGGTAGCCTGCGCACCAATGTCGCCGCTATCGTGCAGTCGATTCCTCTTGAAAGCGGCGTGGCAGGGGTTTCCTCGGAGCTTTTTGCGCTCTCCGGCGATGTCCATGTGGTCTTAGGCAACATAGCAGAGGCAGATTACACTTCGGAGACGGCGGATGGACGGGGAAAAACGGTTCCTGAAGCCATGGCGCGGCTTGCCCGGGTTGTCTGCGCAGACATCGACATGCTCTCAGAAGATGAAATCCACGACATAGCCGTCTACATTTACCGTGAGCAAATCCGCCAAATTGCAGATGACCTTAAAAGATCCATTGAACGCGTTAAAACGTTAACGCAGGAGCCGGTTGCGGTGGTGGTTACGGGGCTTGGAAAGGAGTTTTTAGCTCGCCGAGCCGCCGAGGAATTGGAGGTCGATGAAATCCTCGATTTAGACGCGCTTGTACCCAGGCAGGCTGTGTATGCGTCTCCCGCCGTTGCTGTGGCTTTGATGGCTGCGAACAAAACTGTTGGGGCTAACTTGGCATGGACATCGCGGTTTTGAAGGTCGGCGGCAGCCTAGCCGAGTATCCATTGAAACTGCGGCTTTTAGCCCAGAAGATAGGGGAATTATCGGTTAATCACAGGTTAGTTGTGGTGGGGGGAGGCGGAGAATTCGCGGATGTTGTGCGGCAGCTTGACGGGCGCTTTGGGCTCTCAGATTGTGCGTCGCATCGGATGGCGATTTTGGGTATGGATCAGTATGGTTTGCTGCTGGCGGATATTATTCCCAATGCAGTAGTCACAGGCAGCATAGAGGAAACCTTGGATGTGCTAGATAAGGGGGGGTTGCCTGTTTTTTTGCCTTCAACTATGCTGTTCAGGTTGGATCCACTGGAGAATTCCTGGGACGTCACCTCAGATTCGATAGCGCTCTATGTTGCTGGGCGGCTTGGCGCAAGCAGATTGCTGCTGCTCACCGATGTAGATGGCGTTTACACTGCTGACCCTAAGGTACATGCGGATGCAGAGCTAATCGGCAAGCTTTCAGCTGATGAGTTGTCGGATTTTAAGCAGCGGACAAGCGTAGATAGGTACCTGCCCAAACTTATCGTTCAGACACAGATAGACTGCTATGTCGTTAACGGATTATACCCCGAACGAGTCGCCGCGGTGCTGCAGAAACAAGAGGGCATCTACACGAAAATCAGCGGAAAGACGCATTGATGGCTGCTAAATCAGGCAGCGGCACAGAAAGCTTTGGTCTTTTACTGACTCCTGCAAGCTGCAAGAGCTCAAACCATTTTTCCAGAAAAACCATGCCCTTGGGGGTTGTCACGTACCTTTTTTGGCCGTTCTCATCCTCTACCTGCCTTAGCCACTGTCTCACTAACAGTTGCATGATGCAGCTTTGAAGGACATCGTAGGATAGGTTGGTTTGTCGTCTAACGTAGGTTTGCGTTTGAGGGCTGCGGCATTGACCTAAAATCTCGGCTATAATCTGTATTCTATCGCGTTTCCTATTAAAAGACAAAATTTACTACTCCTCTCTCTATTAAAAACTACACATTATACATAGCAACCGAGCCTTTAAAGTTTGTGGTAGCAAACATACAACCACAAGCCCTAAAAAAAATAAAAAAAGGAAAGGGGCAGTTTAGATTTTTTTCTTCTCTAAAACTTCACGGAAGGTTTTGCCGCAGCAATCATACAATGCAATGGTTAATTGTGTGCGTTTTCCTTTCTTGTCTGGTTTGCCAGCCATCTTCCAAGTTTTCTTTGCGTTCTTGACTTCTTTTCCGCATGTGGGGCATTTCGCCATAATTATTCCTCTGTCATGGTATCGTATGTATGAGAATAAAACATTTTCTATCGCTTGCTTGGAATACGGCTAAATTGAGGCTCTTTTTTCTCGACAAATCATGAATTAAAATCAGCAATGTTAGTAACTAAACAAATTGCGTGGGCAGTCAAAGCAAACAATATTAGCCAAAACGGCATGCCTACATTGACTCTAAATGTCAGTTGTCGGGTTAGATTTAGCGGGCGCAGAGCATCGGCCAACAGGCTTCTGCATCCTCCAAGATATGCAAGCCCAGACCTGCGACCTATACAGTGACCAAGAAATCATCCAAAAAACCATCGCAGCCAACCCAAAAATCATAGCCATCGATGCCCCGCTTTCCCTGCCGGCAGACCGAAAAACTATCGAAGACCGCACCGGCAGTCACCTCCGCGAAAGCGACCGCGCACTGCTGAAGATGGGCATAAAACTTTTCCCCCTTACCTTGGGTCCCATGCGTAAATTAACCGTCCGAGGCATCAGGCTGCGGGGGGTCTTTGAGGCAGGGGGTTTTAGGGTTATCGAGGCGTATCCGGGTGGTGCACAGGATGTTTTAGGGATTGCGCGTAAGCAGCGGGGCATAGAGAGGCTTCGGGCGGGTCTTGAGGCGCTGGGTATCTTGGGGCTGGAGGGCTGCCGCAGCGACCATGAACTTGACGCGGTGACCTGCGCATATGTTGGCAAGCTGTTTTTGGAGGGGGATGCCGTGGTTTACGGCGGCTCCAAAGACGGCATTGTGCTGCCGAAAAGAAAAGTGTAGCTTATTTTGTCCATTTCAGGATGCTGGGTTTGTTTCGTTTGCCGCTGCCCTGCTTAGCTTTAGGGTGCCCAGTGATGAAGGGAACCATCATCGTGTAGTTTTCTGGAACACCCATCCTGCGCAGGACCTCGGGTTGGCTGCTTAGTAAGTTGATAAAGCCCATGTAGCATGTGCCCAAATCGAGCTCGTAGGCTTTAAGGAACATGTTCTGCGCGGCTAAAACGCAGTCCAGCAGGTCCACGCTTGCCCACTGGGCATCCTTCTCGACGCATACCAGCACCAGCATGGGTGCGTTGTAACATATTATATCCTTATCTGTTGAGTACTGGGCAGCAAGCGACGGCATATTCTTTTTAACTGCCTGCTTAGTTTGGTCTGATATGTACCTGATTAGCTCTTTGTTTTCTATTACGATGAAGCGCCAGGGTTGGCGTCCCATGCCGGTTGGCGCCCAGACACCTGCCTCTAAAACCGCGTCCAGATGCTCCTTGGAAACGGGTTGGTCGGTGTAGGCTCGAACGCTTCTTCGTCCCTTAATACAGACATCAAGTTCCATGTGGATTCCTCATCAAGCAAGTGGCGGCTTTAGGCTATAAAGGAATCTGCTTTTTTATACCAGTGTATTGTGGGATAAGGCAAAATTATGGTTTAACCTAATCATTACGGGGACATAATGAAAACGTTGGTATTGGAATCAGAGTTCGGCTCCATAGAGGTAAACGGCGAAAAATACGAAAACGACATCATCATCCATGATGACGGAACAGTGACCAAGCGGAAAAAGAAGCTATCCAAAGACCTAAAAGCCCTCTACGGCCACACGCCCCTCTCAGAACATGAACTGTCCTTTCTGGAACAGGAAAAATATGATGCCCTATACATCGGCACCGGACATCAAGCGGCTTTGCCCCTAACGCCTCAGGCACAGAAACTACTTGCGGAAAAAAACGCCCAGATAATGTCCACGCCTGAACTGGTAGAGAAAATAAATGGGGAAACGGGAAAGTTTGTGGCTATTATCCATGTAACCTGCTAGGTGTGCGGGAATGTCGTTTATTTTAGGTTAAAGTAGGGAAGCAGCAGGTCCTCCATGGTGTAGAAGCCCCTTTTTTCTCGGCATACCAAGTTTTTGGCGGCAAATAGGGCTCCGTTGCCGAAGGCTTCTCTTTGGATGGATTCATGGATTAAGCGGACGGTCTGATGGGGGAATCCGAAGATGATTTCGTGTCTTCCCACGATTCCGCCTGCCCGAATTGACTTTATGTCGGCTGGCGGCAAATCCAGGGTTTCAGAGATTTTTATGGCGGTGCCAGAAACCTCTTTTTTTGTTTTGAAGTGTTCTTCAATCAGCTCCACGTCTGTGTATGGCGCGATGGCTTTTAGGATTTTAGCTGCCAGCATCAGAAAATTGATGCCCACGGTGATGTTTGGGGACCATAGAACCTTTGTTTTTTGCCCTAATTTTTTGATAAATGGCACTGTGTCAGCGGGGTACGCTGAGATTGCAGTTACGATTGCTATGCCTCGTTTAGCTGCTTCCGGTCCATAGTAGTGTATGGCGTCTGCGGAGGAGAAGTCGATTATGGCGTCGACGGGGTGCTCATCGAAGAGTCGCTCGGGGGTCCACTCGTCTTTTGAGAAGATTAACCCTTGTTCCTCCTCGTCTCTGTTGATCCCTAAAAATTCAGGGACAGATCTATGCTGCAGATTCTTTGTTTTCCTAATTACCCAGCAGAGGAACACTTCTTCGTTCTGCAGGAGCACCGTTGCGACCGCTTTGCCTGCTCGTCCAAATCCAAAAAGTCCCACTCTCATCTTCAATCCATTTTCCATAGGTGTTTATCATATTTATCTGTTGTTTAAATCAAGGGTTTAGGCGATTAAAAGCCAAAGAGTGCAATCGCCAGATACACCGGGGTATCAAAGGATTATTATTGAAGCAGCAGCTCCATAATATTGTCCCAGTTTTACATTTAGGAACCTGTTTTTGGTGTTTTGCATGTTGGATGTTGGGTTAACGGGCAGAATCGAACTATCCGATTTTACCTCAATCGTCGGGGAGGAACAAATCCAGAGTGTACGTGCCCTCGGTGAGCATTTAAAGGGCAAATCAGTGACCCATGTGAACTCAACGGCGTATGGCGGGGGCGTAGCTGAAATCCTCCACAGCATGGTTCCCCTGATGGCGGATGCGGGTTTGGATGTGAGGTGGGAAGTCATCCGGGGTGATCTGGGCTTCTTTAACGTCACCAAAAAAATCCACAACGGATTGCAGGGCGCTCACCTTGCGCTTAGCCATTCGGAAATGCAAACCTACTTGGAGGGCAACAGGCGTAACAGCGAAAAAGCAAGCCTTGACAGCGACATCGTGATGGTGCATGATGCTCAACCTGCCGCGCTCATCAAGTTTTACCCCCACAGATGCAACCAGTGGATTTGGCAGTGCCACATCGACCTCTCCACCCCCAACCTAGCCGTCTGGGACTTCATTGAACCCTACATCGCAGGCTACAACGCCGCCGTCTTCACCGCCAAACAATACGTCATATCCTCGCTAGCCGTGCCCAAAGTAGCAATACGTCCCCCCTCCATTAACCCGCTGAGCGAAAAAAACCGCGACCTCACCGACTCCGAGGTAAAAGCCGTCCTTGACCGCTTCGACATCAAAGCTGACCAGCCCATCATCACGCAGGTGGGCCGCTTTGACCCCTGGAAGAACCCCTCCGCCGCCATAGACGTCTACCGCCAAGTGAAAAGTATGTTTCCGACCGCTCAGCTGCTGCTTATCGGCGGCATGGCATCTGATGACCCCGAAGCGCTGCTTTATTTCGAGAAAACCGCGCGGCACGCCGGCGAAGACCCCGATGTGCACCTGCTGCTGACTGACTCCAGGGGCATAACTGATTTGGAGGTTAACGCTTTGCAGCGGGCTTCCCAGGTGGTGCTGCAGATGTCCACGCGGGAGGGCTTCGGTTTAACGGTGGCTGAGGCACTCTGGAAGGGCGTGCCGGTGGTGGGGCGAAAAGCAGGGGGGATTCCGCTTCAAATCTCCGATGGCCAAAACGGGTTCTTGGTCGATTCGGTGGAGCAGGCAGCGGAGCGGACGCTTTATCTGCTCAGAAACCATGGGGCAGCTAAGCAGATGGGGCTGCATGGTAAGGAGTGGGTGCGCAAGAACTTTCTGATAATCAGCCACCTGCATGACTACCTGCGGCTATTCGATGACTTACTTATGCATTAATCCAGCTAACGGCAGTTACACTATCTTTACGAAGCTGCCGATTCCCTTCTTTAATGCTTTATCATAAGCGATTTTAGCCGTAACTGCATCCTGAACCGCCAAGCCGGTGGAGACAAAAACTGTGATTTCCTCATCGGAGGTTCTTCCTGCCTTCATCCCTGAGACTACTTCGCCGATTTCAGCCCACACATCCTCCCGTGTGATTATGTTATCTCTAAGCATCAGCGGCACATCGATTTGACCGGTATGGGATATTTGCTCCCAATCGTCGATTACGAATTTGCTGCGTTTCAAAATAAGCGGATCGAGTTCTTCTTTGCCGAAGGCGTCTGCGCCGATGGTGTTAATATGTGTTCCCTCCGCTATCATGTCGTCTGAAACCAGGGGCTCCCTCGAAGGAGTGGCTGTGACGACGATGTCTGCCCCCTCCACTGTTTTGTCTACATTTTTTTCCAAAATGAACTTGCATAAGTGACCGTATTTTTTCTCGGCATCTGCCAAAAAAACCTGTTCGGTTGCAGTATGTCGGCTCCAGATTCTTATTTCCTCGAATTTCTTGAATACTTCAAACAGAGCCATCAACTGAGTTCGTGATTGAGCGCCCGCCCCAATTAACGCAACGGTTTTAGAGTTCTTCTTGGCAAGGAATTTAGCGGCTACACCCCCCGCTGCGCCTGTTCGCATATCAGTCAGGGTTGTTCCACCCATTATAGCCAGGGGAAAGCCGTTTGCAGGATCAAACAGTGTAACTGTAGCCATGACTGTGGGCAAATTAAACTTGGAGTGATTGTCAGGGTGAACGTTTACCAGTTTGACGGCTGATACGTCGAGTTCTTCAAGATAGCTTGGCATAGTGCGTAGGTCGCCATTGTATTTTCTGTAGGTAAGGTAAGCTTTTGCCGGCATCTGCACGTGCCCGCTTGCCTTTTGCTTAAACGCTGACTCGACTTGACTGATTACTTCGGGCATCGTAAGAAGGTCTTTTACTTGGTTATCGGTCAACAAAAGAGTCTCCAAAATTGACGTCTCCACAAGTAAATTACCTGTGGATATCTAATAAAATTTTAGGGATTAACGCTTGCCAAACAAGCAATTAGTGAGGGGTGCCGAGGGCATAAAGAAATCAAACGCATTGAAGACTTGATTTTTCAAATCCCTATAGATGAAGGTTAAATACAATCCTTTTATGTTCCTATTTGGCGATTGTTTGCAGTTCGAGAACGTTGTTTTCCCCGGTGGCGTAGGTTTTAGATGTAAAGGATGCGGCCGATGCTGCAGAGAGCAACCCGCCGACGTCACCGGCGAGGAACGCCAACGCATCGAAAAAAGGGGATTCACCGATTTCCTCGACCTATGCGACCTGTCTGAGCCCCGTTTAATCCGCAGCCGCAAACAAGGCGGATGCTACTTCCTAACCCAAGCCAACCAATGCAAAATACAGGGCGTAAAACCCGCAATCTGCCACATAGTGCCCTTCATCGTTACAGATTGGGACTACACCAAAAACCAGATCGAAGTGGACCTGCCAGCTGACTGCGACTGCCCAGGCATCAACGGCACCGGCCAACTACCGCTTGAAGCCATAAGCAGAGCAGCCCAAACATACGTCCACGACACACAAAAAGCCACCGCACAACAAGAACACTTACCGCTAGATGACCCAGTGGTTCTCTCTAAAACACGCCAAAAAATAATAAAACTGGCAATGGACGAAGATCAATACCTATAATTCTCGATATATCGTGTCGGTAAAGTCAACCTCTAAAAAATTTTTAGAAGAGCTCCAAAAGCCAGCACCTTGGTAGGTAAATGTAAATATGGTGGTGCCGAGGGCAGGGTTTGAACATGCGACGACTCGGTCTTCAGCTTCGCCCCTAGTTACGAGAAGTAACTAAGTCGAGCGCTCTCCCAGGCTGAGCTACCTCGGCACTTATCCTGGGTGACCAACATGAAATGAAGTTAGGGTATTTTAAAGTTTTCTGATTGGGGCGGGTGTATCTTGTTTAGATGTTTAGAATTCGAGAAACTGATTTCTTTAACCCAACGATTAAGCATATTATTTCCATACAAAGCCACATGGTACCCTTCGTTAGCATCGCCTCTTAATCGAGGCCTAAAAGTCTGTTGCTGCAATAATTCATTGATTTGAATTGCAAGGGGTTTGCTGCAAGTTCTAACTTCAATTGTGGGATAAACTGGTTTCTCGTATGTTTTCTTGCTGTAGAACACCGTGCCATCAGTGTCCATTATTCCCCGTAATGTCCATTTGGAAAAAGCCCATCCCTTTTCTAATATCAGATTGGGAATTGTCACTTTGTGGGATTTAGCTTTTCCAGCGGGAATCCCAAGGGCACTGAGGAGACTATATGCTTCCTTTGATTGCAGCCTTAATCTCAAACCTCTTTGGTGGATGCGCATTGGATAAGGTTTTTTGGAAAATAAACTGCCGCAAAGAACCGAAAGATGATTAAAGTATTGAAGGTCTAACTTGGGATCACCAGTTATTTCCACTCTATATCGTGACCCATCTGTCCATAGATTACCATTACCAATCACAGAACCAACGAACTCACAAAGACCAGATGTGAGCGCTTTATCGTCAATATGCACATTTTCAATTATGCTGTACTATTTTTAAATCTACGTAAGAAAAAGAGCATTCTCCAAGCTGAGCTACCTTGGCTCGTAAGCCTGGGATACCGCATCATACATGATGCCTATTATTTTGAATCTTTCTCTGGCTTTCGCGGTTTGGCTAGATGCCGAAAATCGCGGTGTGATGCATGAAGACAAAGCCTGCGAGTGCTCCGCCTAGAAAGCACAGTAGGACTATGAGGTCGTCGTGTTTATGTTCGCTTAATCGTGTGAGGTTTATCATTTTGTGTTTCGCCTACCTGATCTTTATGCGGTGTAGAGGGAAAGGTTTTATGAAAGCACACTATTTATTTGGAATCCACACTGGGCCGTTAGTCTAGCTGGCTAGGACGTCGCCCTCACGCGGCGAAGATCACCGGTTCAAATCCGGTACGGCCCACCAGTCTGCCTTTATCCTTATTACCGTGGCTGAGAAAGTATATGGTGGAGGATTTTTTTCTGCATAATAAGGCTGTTTTTGCGTTGGCAGGCGTGTTTTTGGCGGTTGCCTTTGTGGTGCCCCTGGTGTATTTTACGTTGGCGGGGGGGCCTTTAGGTAATATTGTTATCCAGAACCCCACGGGCATGGAGACAGGGGGCAACGTAACTGTTTTTCCCTCGCCTCAGCAGGCAGATCAGAGCCGCATCAGCCTAACAATCGTGCTGGTGGTCGTGGTTGTTTTCGTTTCGCTCTTCATCGTAGCCATGTACATCGGCATCAATCATGTGCATCCATCCCATAAGAAACCAGCCAAAGAGCCACGATAAAAGCTACAGGGCACGCCTTCTTTCCCATACAAGAGCCCCTTCAGCTTGTGGCATACTGCACAACCCGCCAGCAACTGCCTGCCATGCCTGAAACGGAAAAGCAGCAGCCCACAATCGCCACAGGTAGTTGTTGTGTAAAGGCGCTTTGCCACAGCAACAACTATAGAAAAACAAACCCAACTGAAGTTGCAAAAAGGGAAGGATGGTCAACGGCGGATTTGGAAAATTGTGCAAAATTTCAATCAGGTTAGCCATTAATCGTCATTTATAAATAGATGCTTTATATACTCCCTTTAGTATTTAAATAGGGAAGCATGTGAGTTGACATGAGTAAACGAAAACCCATCATAAGCATCCAAAACATTGTCGCTTCAGTGTCACTTAACCAGAAAATTGACTTACAGAAAATCGTCGAGAAATTCCCCCAGACAGAGTACAACCCCTCTGTTTTCCCAGGCCTTGTCTTCCGACTAAAAAAACCCAAAACCGCCACCCTCATCTTCGGCACAGGCAAAATGGTCTGCACAGGCGCAAAATCAGAAAAAGAAAGCCGTAGCGCAGTCGAGAAAGTCGTTAAGGAACTACGCGGCGAAGGCATCCAAATCACCGAGAAACCAATCGTTAACATCCAAAACATCGTGGCGTCAGCGGAACTGGGCGGAGAAATCGACCTTGAAAGCTTAGTGTACAAACTCAGCCGAGTCATGTATGAACCTGAGCAGTTCCCGGGTGCAGTCTACCGCATGGATGAACCCAAAGTGGTCTTCCTTATCTTCAGCGCAGGCAAACTGGTCTGTGTCGGCGCAAAGAAGGAAGAGCAGGTCTATGAGGCAGTCGACAAGATCCAGCAGCTTCTCGAAGAAAAAGAACTCATCTATTACCCCTCTTAAACCCTTTTTAACCCTTTATTCGGCGGCGAACCGCAGGGTTTGCCTCAGCCAACCTTTTTAGCGCCAACTCAAAAGTGTCCTCGGGCGCAAGCTCCTTTTTAACAAAAACCCCTGTTCTGCCCACCTCATCCCGCCGCGTTAACGCATGAACTCTATCCAGCACCGTCGCAGATGAAATCCCAAGCAATCTAGCAACGCTTTCCTCTCTACCGGCTATGCTGCTTTCAACGTGGCCAGCCTCTGTGGGCTCAATAAGCATAAGCCGCTTATCCACCCCTGCCACACGCGTATCTGCCTCAAGCAGTCGGAGCGTGGCTTCTCCTCCGAAACGATAAAACTCGCGTTCCACACGCCGCATCTCCATAAGCGGGAACGTAACGGTGGTTTGCTCATCGAGGGCTATGTGGGCTTTCATGGCGTAGTTAGGTGTTGCCTGCACCAGCATACGGCGGTCTATGGCGTAACCTGAGGCTTCCAGGGCGGATTCTACCCTAAAACCGCTTTGGATTTCCCAGACGAAAACATCCACGTCGCTTTTGGCTTTTACATCGCCGCGTGCCACGCTGCCATGCACTGAGCAGTTCAGGTGATTTTTTTGCAGCGCCGCCATAACCATGCGGGCTTTCTCACGTAGCAGCTTGAGCTGTTGCCAATGCTCTTGGGTGTATGCCACTGCTTTTTGGTCCTGTTTCCGTTGGGGTTTCACTGTCATTTTGCCCGCCAAAGTATGCTTTAATGTGGCATCGTTTATTTAGTTTAACACAGCACTCTGCTACAGGGAATCTGCCATGACTGAAGTGGTTTGCAGCAAATGCCACAGCCGAATCGCCTTCTTCTATCGGCAATACAGCGGCGAGCGCCTCTGCAAACGCTGCTTTGCCCAATCCGTCGAAGATAAAGTCCGTGGCACCATAACCCGCTACCGCATGCTAAAATTCAACGATCACCTCGCTGTGGCAGTCAGCGGCGGCAAAGACAGCCTTGCCCTGCTCCATATCATGGCGAAAATCAGGAAGCATCGCCCCCAAACCACCCTGACCGCAGTCACCGTTGACGAGGGAATCCGGGGCTACCGCGATGAGGCGTTGGAGATCGCCGCTGATGCCTGCAGTAAGCTTGGTGTGCCTCATCATGTGGTGTCTTTTCGATTGCTCTACGGTTTTAGCCTCGATGAAATCATTGCTCGCAGCCGAAGGGAAGGTAAAAGCGAGTTGACTGCCTGCGCGTATTGTGGGGTTCTGCGGCGTCGTGCCATAAATGCTGGTGCACGGGAGGTAGGTGCAGATAAGGTTGCCACGGGGCATACGCTTGACGATGAAGCCCAAACGGCTCTTATGAATATTCTGCGCGGCGACATCATGCGGCTGGCTAAGGAGAACCCTGTGTCGGGTGAGGTGCATCCGCTGTTTGTGCAGAAAATCAAGCCTTTCTGCGAGATCCCTGAACGGGAATCCGCGCTTTATGCTTACGTCAAGAAAATCGTTTTCCAGGATACCCCTTGCCCCTACGCTGGTGAAGCGTTACGCAACGATATTCGCGGGATGCTTAACCGCATGGAGCAGAAGCATGCTGGAACCAAATTCACGGTTTTCCGCACGATGCAGCGTCTGCGCCCAGCAATAGAGGAAACCATCAAAAAAGATGCATATCAAACCTGCAGTGAATGCGGGGAGCCCTCTGCAACCAAGCTATGCAAGACCTGCGAGCTGCTGCAGAGTATCCGTTAGCGGCTAAAGCCTCGTTCGCTTTTGAGTTTTTTGAGCATCTCGGAGGCTTCAAAGGCGCTGTTTGCCGATGCAATCTTAGGGGCATTTTGGAGCTTTACGGTTGCGCCGCAGCTGGGGCAGCTTTTGGTTTTCTGTTTTGCTCCTGTAAGCATGTAGCTGCTGCATTTTGGGCATTTCACTATGGTGGTTGGCGCCATTTTATGGGTCGGCTTCCGAAAGCCTTTTCCACACACACTCAGATAACAGTTTAGGAGTAAACGGTAAGTAGGGAGCGAGCATGAGCGCAGACGAGCAGAAGCCACGGTCACGTTTGTTAGAGTTATCCTTGCAGTACTTCAAAAAAGAAGGCTACAAGGTCAACGGCGAAAACGTGCGGATGGAGGGCCACAGCGGGGTTCTGCGGCACTTCGATTTAGTCGTTCAGAAGGGGCGGATGGAGCAGGGCGTTTGGGTCCGAGATTGGAACCGCACCATCGGCGTCAACGTCATCATAAACCTTGACAGTGCCTCTGAAGATGTGGATCTCTCAAACCCCATTATGATCGGCGAGAAATTCAGCGACCACGCCAAATCCTACAGTAACCGCCGCAAAATCAGCCTGCTCACGAAACAGAAAATCGGCAGCTTCAGGTAACATCAACTTTTAGGTACTCATCAAGGATGCCTTCTGCCTCAAGCAGTCCCATCCAATCGATGGCGCCAACCATGCATGTTCGATGTTTCTCAAGCACCTCAACGATTTCCTCCACAACCACCTCGACGGGTTTGCCGGTTACGTCGAGTTCACAGACTCTTCCCGCATGCACCTGTACAGCTTCGCCTAGGCATACGTCGATGATTTCTGCCTGCAGGTTCTCCCAGAGCTTGGTGCCGCTGTAGCCGCGTTTTTGCATGAAGGCTTTGAGTTCTTTGGGGTTTCTTCTTAGGACAAAAACGTTTGCAACATGCTCAGTGGGGGCTATGGCGCTTGCGTAGTGTCCATCAACGATGATGATGCTGCTTTCTGAATCATCTATGGCTTTGCCTAGTTGCTGCTGCATCTGCTCCTCTTTGATGACAAGGGTGCATCGCTCTTTGTCTTCGCTTTCAATAAGGCCATTTGCTTTGGCGAATTCGGTGAGGTTTATGTATTGCGCGTTGAGTTTGGCGGCTAAGGCTTTGGCAACGGTGGTTTTGCCCACGCAGGGTGTGCCAGTGATGAGGATAACACGTTTCATAGGGCTACATGGGGTGCATGGGGTAATTATCGGTTTTGGAGGGCTCTGATGTGCGATTTTATCTCTACCCCCCCTCTATTTATAGGCTTAACAGTTGCTGATTGGCCCTAGCGAAGTTTGCTTGTTTGCCGGTTTTGGTTTTGTTTGGCTGTGGGTTTGTTGGGTTCTGCGCTGGTTTTGTATGCAGTTGTTTTGGGACGGTACCTAAACAGGGGATGGAATCGAGTGTTTGGGGGCGGAGGGGGGCAGGGAGCCTTCGTTTATGTTACCTGCGGTTTATCGATCAACTCTAGTATTGGGTAGAGCTCGTTTAGGTTCCGTGCGGCATCGTTTATTATCCCTTTTGCGATGTAGGTGAAGTCTTCGGGTCTTCTCTGAATCACCCTGCTGATTAAGTACCTGTGCCCAGACAAGGCAGTGCCCTCCATCTGCTTGGTTTCTTCAATAGCGTTTTCGATAGCTAACCTTGTAGACCCATACACTGTTAGGCCCCATTGGAGCGACTGAAGATTCCTTGTATGGTAATACCAGTAGGTGTCGCAGAAGCAGTAGTCAGCGGCTTTTCGCCTTAAAGTTTCAATTTCCCCGGTCAAGTTCCCGTTTAGAAGCATCTCGTAATACTTTACCCTGAACTTGTGGGCCTGCGCTCCGAAGTCCAATCCGATTCTGATGCTGCCCGGCGTAAAAATAACCCCCAGATACACGTTATCAATGTGCCCCCGCATATCGGAAACTTGCTCCGTAACGAATGGAAGCAGAATTCCACCCGTATATGGCGTAAAACCTGACGCCTTCGCAGGCTTCAAACGCACCACGAGTTTCTTAGCGATTTCTTTCTGGATAAAACCTGATTTAAGGAAAAGCCTATCCAGGCAGTCAAAGTCAGTTTCGTCTATTCCAAAAGTCTGGTCTTTAAGAGGCAACCCAACTCTGAGGTTAACAATCTCTTCGAAGGCGGCGCGGTTACTTTCTTTCTCGATGTTTATGCCTGCTTCAGTGCAGAGGAATCGCAGAAGCTGACTGGCCCTTGTCTGGGCTGCCTCGTTGGTGATTTGGGCTCCTGTGCGCATTATGGCGTCATGGAAGTTTACATAATCAATAAGCTCGCTGGCTACTGAGGGGTTAACGATGTTTTTCTGGGATAGGAACTTGGCGATGTCGAAGATTTTTAGGTCGCTTGGTTTTTCCTTTTGGAATTTCGGGTAATTTAGCCCCGTTTGGATCAATACTCTTTCCAGCGTGAGGGCGCAGAGATGCAAATCTATGCCTTGTGGACCAATGGAATACTCTTTAAAATGCTTCATCGCTAACAGGTAACGTAGCATGTCTAGGGTGTCTTTGTCAAACACGAAAACCGACATAATCAATCCTTCTCCATGGAGCGAGTGGTTGAGTGTTTGCACGGGTTTGGTTTTTCCGCTGATAACAGGTTTAACACCTTAAGTCTTTGATGGCTAAACATAGACTTGATATTATTAATTTATTATCGTTCAAATCTACTACGCTGAAAGTAAGAGATTTTTTGTGAATAAGGCAAGCGCGGGGGGTCGCTTTATTGTCTGCCCCCCTGAATCAGCCTAAGGGGCTGGTGGGTTAGTGTGTGGATGTTTGCTTATTGTTTTGATAGCCTGCGATCTTTCTGCCTTTTATATAGGAGAAAAACGATCATTGGACAGTGCATCATATATGCAAATTAAACAAACCACCGACGCTGATCTAAACGACATACTACTAGTTGAGCGTGAAGCATTCAACAAAAACGAAGAAGCAGACCTGACCAAAGATATGCTATTTGACCCTACTGCCCAACCCCTTACCTCATTGTTAGCATATATAGACAACCAACCTGCAGGGCACATATTATTCACATCTGCCCACCTCACAGGCAACCCCCACGTTAAGGTCTCTATCTTGGCCCCCCTTGCTGTGGTTCCAAAATTTCAAAGACAAGGCGTCGGCGCTGCATTAATCAAAAAAGGATTAGAAATAATCCAACAATGCGAGGTAGATTTGGTTTTTGTGCTTGGGCATCCAACCTATTATCCCCGGTGTGGGTTCATGCGCGCTGGAGAATTGGGCTTTGAAGCCTTCTACCCGATTCCTGAAAAAGACGCTGATGCATGGATGGTTCAACAACTTCGCCCAAACATAATTGGCTCGGTTTCAGGTAAAGTGATACCCTGCGAGGCATTAAGGAAGCCTGAGCATTGGCGAGAATAATGCAACCATTTGAAGCCATCTATAAGGTACCTTTATTGCCATCCTCCCCGCTTTTTCACATGGGCTGGTGGGTTGGTGTGTGGCTATCGGTCCCTTTGGGGACTGAGGAAACTCCGCCCACATGTAGAATTGCAGTGCCCACAGGGTACAGGCCTAAAGGCTTGGCAACGGAGCAGAAACGAAACGTCCCCCCGGAATTTGGCTATGACGCATTTGTGATGCAGAGTCCGCCGAGTGGGAAACGGTGAAACGGCCGTCCTGCAAGTGGAAAGGGCAAACAGACGCCGATGAAGACTCTACCGGAAGGCGCGGGTAGCCCGATTAGCCGAATGCCACAGACAACAAAAGGCGGGTTACAACCAACACACCATGCCCAATCGTTTGCATTCTTGTTTTGTCAAGGGAAAGAAAACAACGTAAATTATATATCAGCAGATTTACACGGGGTAACTATGCACAGAAAATACAAAAGTTATGCGTTACTGCTGGTGTTTTTTACGTTTTTACCCTTTTTATTGCCGCCTATAAACGCTCAACTTGGTGTTCCGGTGATAACTATAGCCGCCGATGGCTCTGTGGTCGGCACTGACAAAATTAGCCGTGATGGCGACACTTACACGCTGACTGCAAACCTAACCTCCCCCATTGTTATAGAGCGGGATAATGTTGTTTTAGTGGGAAACGGTTACAGCATTTTAGCTTTGAATGATCTAACTAGGAATCAATCCGCGATTTCCTTTGAGCGCAAAACCCACGTTGTAGTCACGGGCTTTGTAATAGATGCTTTTTGCCACGCTATCGAATCAAATAGTTCCCTCTACTGCACCTTCTCCAATAACACCATTCGCAACGCAGAGAAAGGAATATTGTTCAACAATTGCCAATACATATGGGTAGCACAAAACCTCATCACAACAACCAGTTACATGGCAGTACATTCAAGTGGTTCAAGAAATATTTTGATTTCTGACAACGCCATACGAGACAACTTTGGCGCCGGCGTGATGTTTGATGTCTCCAGTAATTCAATCAAATCTGGCTGCGTTATCTCGGGGAACTTGCTGGTGAATAATTCTCGAAGCCCCGACGTCTCCTATGACAACATAGGCGTCCAAGCATCGTATGTAAACATAGTTGGGAACTACATCGCTAACGCGCGCTTTGAGGACTACGGCAACTTTAACAATATCACAAAAAATGTCTTCTATGATTGCGGTGAAGCCGTGTGGCTACTCGGAAGTAACTGTACTTTCACCGAGAATAATTTCACCAAAAATCATGCGGTCGTCTATTCCGCAGCTGTCGACCTAAGCAACGTGTTTTATTGCAACAATTTTATCAACAATTCTTATCTTGATAGGGCAGCGCATATTTCTTATGACCCCACTGGTCCAAGCTGGGATAATGGGACAGTCGGCAACTACTACAACGATTACTTAACCCAGAATCCAGCAGCCCGAATAAACGCCAGTACGGGAACCTACGATACCCCATATACAATTACCGAAATTTATGGTCCCCGATTCTATAAACACGACTTCTATGATAATCACCCCCTCGTCAAACCAGTAGAGATCCCTCAGGTTCAAACTCAGGCGCCTGAATGGCTAGAGACCTCCCCCGTAGATTCAACTGACCTTGGGCTGGCACCTTTCGCTGTTGCTATAGTTCTGCTGGCTGTTCTGCTAATTTTTAAAGTACATAGACAGCTAAAAAAATGAGCTAAAAAGTAAAAGACGCATCGTTTTCCTAAGTGGTTCCACTGCAAAAAAAGCTTCATCTAGAAATAACTTACCCCTGATTAGCCGAAGGTCACAGTTAACAGAAAGCGGGTTACAACCAGCACACCAGCCAATTCTTTACCCAGATAAAAAACGCTTTGAGCTTAGAAAGAATCGAGACTGAGCAACCACAAGGGTCATCGCAAACACATTTATTTTTTCATAATGCCTTTTTGCATCCACGACTCGAAAAAAACGTGCATTCAAAAAGCAAGCCTGTTCGATCAAAAAAATTTTAAAATGGATTGTCATCATTCCACATCATGCTGAATTGTTCTCCAGTGATTTCGGTTTTGTCACTTGCGGCAAAAATTGAGATAGGCAATATGAACCATCTAGTTCCTGAACTTAATGCGGTTGTATAAGTGTATCCAACGTAGTAAAAATGGTTGTTTGGAACATAAACTGTGAATTCGCTACTTGACAGAACCGTTCCATAATATTTTTCGCCACCGGTATAGTCAGGCTTTTGCATCTCAAAGACTACTCCGGTAACATTAATCCATGAATTGGTAGTAATCACGCCCGAAACTACGATGTTGTCTGTAACAGTTAAATTGAATGCGAAATTATGGGTTGCTCCATTCGCCGCTGCAGAGCTCACTAATACGGTGTAATTCCCAAGCGGAACATTTGTGGGAACATGGATAGTCAAATTACTGTTTAAAACGGTATTATTGGCTAGTAGCCCTTGTAGGGTTGTTAATTCAAAGCTTGCGTCGTCAGGAAGTCCAGTTATATTAAAAGTTACATTTTCAGGGTTCCCTTGAATGTAGGTTGCGGTGAGATAAGTATGCATTTCAGCGCCCTGCCTCACGTTGCTTTCTGGTACTGCAACAGTCAAATTGTAATCGAACGGAACAGGTTTTGGGGAAAAGGAATGTGGAGCGGATTCAAAATAAAATGTCGCGGTCAATAGTATCAGAGCCGTCGCAATGATAATTAGCGATAATTTCATGATGCTCACGGAAATTCGCCCTCAAGTCACTTATACGTGACCTCGTTGTTAGTTCTACTGCTGGAACGAATTGTTCCTTACTTGGAACATCACTTCCTGCCTGCAAGAGCTAACCCGCTATGCCCAATTTCTAATCATCAATCCTCAACCATTGGCAGATTATGCCTGGTGTTTTTTAGTCTAAAAAATTACTAAGCCCAAAGGCGATATACAACCAACACACTAGCCCTGCTTTCAATCTAAGCGGAGGAGTCCCGGCTTACCTTTCTTTTTTAGGGCTAGAAAATATTTGAGAATATACCAATAAAAACGGGCATGTCTGTTCCCGCGTGGAACAAAACTGACCCTATTATGCTATCGGTGCGTTGCATGATGTAGCCCCAGGCCAGCCCAAGAGCAAAAGTAAAGATGACTAGCGCCCAAATGAAAGGTGTATAAGTACTGAGCATTACCCCCGCGACGGAGTGACTTAACGAAAAAATTATGGCTTGTAGCAGGTTAGATGTTTTTGCTCCAAGCTTAACTTCGTATTTCTTTAAAAAAAGCCCCCGATAGAGTAGTTCTTCCCTTGCTCCGTTTAGTAGAACAATAGGTATTAGCCAAGGCAGCCAAGCAATAACCCGGTCAGTACTGAGGTTCTGTCCATTGAACATTGACTGGGCTACAGGGATAGCTGTAAGGGCGAAAACGAAAAAGCCGACCAGACCTATTAAGACGCCTAAGCGGAATTTGCCCTTTTTTAGGAAAATGGAACCGACCGGGTTGCCCGATAGCTTTGTTAATAGGACAATTACGGTGATTATTATCGAGGCGCTGGCCAGCATATCTATTAGAAATCCGCCCAGAGTGTTAGCTGGAAAGTTAAATAGGAAATCAATAAAGAGGGCAAGGGCTGCAACAAAGAAGGCAAAGAAGATTTGCCAATAGCATCTGAGGGATTTACGGGAACGTGCGAGGAGAGCTAATGATAGGAAGATAAGCGATAGAGCCAATGTGTATGCCAATATGAACTGGGAAGGAACCGTTGAAAAGGGGAAAACAAGCAACCCTGAAAGGGAAGGCAAGCTTATGCCGCAAGCGAGAAACAGCAGGAATATGCCAAACCGATTTTTCATTTTATTGCTCCAACCGCTGAATTGTATGTATCTCTTTAAAAGGTTTAACTGAAAACCTCAAAAGGCAACGGAGGTAACTTCTTGCATTTTTTAATAAAAATAAGGGGGCCTGTTTTGCCAAAAAATCAGGTTTATTCTTTAAAACACTGCGTTAACTCCGATAACTGAATTGTGGATAAGAATTCCGATAGAATACTTTTTAAATTCAGTTACGGGTTAATTATTTAACTGTTCAAAGGCTGAATACTTATGGATAATCTCAGCAATGATCAGAACTTAATTATTCCCAGCGATGTACCGATTGCAATCTATGAACTCGACCTGTCCACCCTTAAACTGAAATGGGCAAACCGATACGTCAGCAGCCTGCTGGGCTACTCTGAAACGGAGCTGTCAGAGCTAAAAGTAACTGACCTGCTCTGCGGAGACAGCAAGGAGGTTTTCCAAGCCAACATCCAAAAGGCAATTACATCTAAGCAGACACATTTCAGCTCAGAAGTGCAGGTAAAAACAAAAAATGGCTCCACCTTATGGGGGCTATTTAATTCAAAGGTAATATTTGCCGCGGGAAAACCCTCCGCAGTGCTGGTTTTCGCTCAGGACATAACCCGCCGGAAAAAATTGGAAGATGCCCTAAGACTATCCGAAGACAAGTTCGCTAAGGCATTCCTAAACAGCCCCTACGCAGTCACGTTAACACGCCTAAGCGACGGCAGGGTCATGGAGGCTAATGAATCCGCCATCCGCCTTTTCGGCACTAATCCCGAGGAGGCAATCGGAAAAGAATCGCTTGGTTTCTGGGCAGACCCCCGCGACCGAACGGAGTTTATGATTGAACTATCCCAAAAAGGTTCAATTCACAATCGAGAGATATTTTTTCTCAAAAAAGACGGAACCAGCTTTCCCGCGGACATGTCAAGTTCAATCATTATTATTCATGGAGAAAAATATCTCCTATCTATCCTAACCGATATTACAGAACGCAAGAATGCTGAAGAAGCCCTTAAAGAAAGCGAGAAACTCTATCGCACCCTCTTTGATAACAGCGAAGACGGCTTTATGCTGCTTGAACCCATATTCGACGAAAAGGGCACCCCATGCGATTTTCTGTTCCTCAAACTTAACTCTGCATATGAACGCATGACGGGCTCTAAGGCAGATGATGTTTTAGGGAAACGGGCAAGCCAAGCCGCTCCAGACCTTGAACGCGAGGTAATCGCGTTAAGCGGCGAGGTATGTGAAACCGGCCGATCCATTCGTCATGAAGCGTTTAACAGGTACTCCAATAAGTGGTTTGACTCCTACTTTTTCCCCTATGCCCAAGGGAAAGTAGGTATATTATTTAGGGATGTAACTGAGCGGAAAAAAACCGAAGAGGCACTCAGATTAAGCAAGCAGAGGCTAAATGAGATTGTGGAGAGCATATCGGATGATCTGATGGTGCTTGACCACAACTGGAACTATCTCTACGCGAACAGTCAAGCCGGAAAAATACTCGGGCTGGAACCTAAAGAGATAGTTGGCAGAAACTTCTGGGAACTGTACCCGCAAAACAAAGGCACATACATCGAAACAAGCCTAAGGGAAGCGATGGATAAAGGAGAAATCAAGCGTTTTGAATTATTAGGTCAATACTCAGAAAGATACAAGCTAATAACCACCTACCCCTCAGCAGAAGGCATTGTGCTTATAGCCACAGATATTACAGAACGCAGACAACTAGAGAAGCAACTACAAGACCAAGAACGACTCGCCGCCATTGGCTCAACAGCCGGCATGGTAGGGCATGATATCCGTAATCCACTGCAAGCCATCATCGGCGACCTGTACCTTATGAGAATGGAACTAGATTCACCTCTGTTTCAGAAAGAGAGCCTTCTGGAGGAAATCGGAAACATAGAAAAAAGCATATCCTACATCAATAAAATCGTCGCTGACCTCCAAGACTACGCAAAACCCCTAAGGCCCGAGTATAGCGAGGTTGAAATCTCCGAAGTTATGGCTACCGTGGTTGAAGAACTGGCGGTTCCAAAAGAAATTGAGGTTTCAATTAGCACCAACACCTTTAGAAAGCTAAAAACAGACCCCACGTTTATCCGGCGAATCTTAACCAACCTCATCAACAACGCCATTCAAGCAATGCCTAAAGGAGGAACATTAGAGTTGGCAAGCCTAGCAAAACAGGACTCTGTTGTTATTTATGTCTCAGATTCAGGGGTGGGGATTCCTGAAGATGTCCAGCCGAAACTGTTTACGCCCATGATGACCACTAAAGCTAAGGGTCAGGGGTTAGGTTTAGCGGTGGTGAAAAGGTTAGTTGAGGCACTTGGCGGGAAAATCAGTTTTGAGAGCCAAGTGGGGGCTGGAACAAAATTCCTAATTGAACTACCGACCAATATAGCTGACAGGCAGACCGCTAGTTGGGAATAAACGGACGCTCAGCCTGAAATAATCGCCTTGAAAGACTAACTCTAAGGGTGCAACCAAACATCCTTGCTAATACATCAATGCCCCGTTAGGACCTATTGCTGGAGGGGCAGCTCTATAGTGAATTTGGTGCCTTTCCCAACTTGACTTTCAAAACTGATTTTGCCACTAAGAGCCTCAGCGAGGCGCTTGGCAACAGCTAAGCCTAAACCCTGCCCCTTAGACTTCGTCGTCACCATCGGCGCGAACAATCGGGGTTTAACGCTGTCAGGGATGCCAAGACCCGTGTCTGCAACCGTGATGCATACTTTTTCGCCGATGAGGCTGGACAGCTCCAGGTTTCCGCCCTCCGGCATCGCCTGAACCGCATTAATAACGAGGTTGGTGAGTATGCGCCGAATGAAGGTCGGTTCAGTTTTTATCTTCTGAAAAGAATTAGAGCTTACAATAACGTTGATGTTGCCAGGAACCCTTATGTCCCCAACGATGCAGGTCATAATCTCCGAGAGGTCAACATAGGAGTACTCGGGTTTTAGGGGTCTAGCATAATCCTGCAGGTCAGCGACAATCTTGTTGATGTACCCGATGTTTTTTTCGATACTATCCAGGCTTTCGCTGACTTCAGGCTTGGTTTGCTCAGGCATTGCGGTTAAGGCATCTCTTAGAAGAAACACGTCGCCGATGATTGCCTGCAACGGGTTGCGGATGTCATGCCCCACCATACCCGCCGTGGCGCCGATAGCGGCAAGACGCTCTTTTTCCTGCAGTTGCTTAGCTCTTTCATTGGCAAGCTGCTCCATCTGGCTGGCATATGCCTCAAGCTCTCTTTGTGTCTGCTCAAGCTTCTCGGTTCGCTGTTTAAGGGCGGCTTGGGCATTTCGGCTTTCGGTGACGTCAACGCTGATAATGGTTAATCCAGAGCCGGAGGGATAAATTGTTGAGTCAAGAATGTTTCCTGTGTACGCGCCGACCCATTGGAACGTAATGATTTTTCGGGTAAGCTGAGCTTCCCTTAGTTTATGCTCCATAAGGGTGCCAGCGGTTTTAGGGGCAACTTGCCAGAGGCTCTTGCCGAGCATTTCGTTTTTTGTTATTCCAAAAATCTGCGGTTGGGTTTCGTTGACGAAAACGATGCGGAACTGCTCGTCTAAAGATATTACTGGGTCTTTAAGCTTACTTAGCACTTCGATTGAAAAATTTTGCGAGGACACCGTTTACCTATGAAACTGTATCTTAGGTTTTTACTTTAAAGCTTTACTGTTTATGATAAGAAGGATTGCTCTTGGAGTTTACGGTGATGACTGCAGTTTAACTTCTCAGGGCTATGTCTCGCCGGATGGACTCCATCAGTTCAGTGTCTTGGGCGATGCCGAGTTCCTCGAGGGCTTGGCAGTGCAGCAGGATTTGTTTTAGGTCTGCGAGGGTGAAGTTGTTCCAGTGGGGAATTGGACCCCAATGCTTGTTTTCCATTCATTATCCCCATTTTAGGATACGTGCCCCTCTCTTAAATAATTGTCGTTTGTTCATTTTTTACCTAAAATTACGACAATAGTTTAAATATTTACTTTTAAACGAGAACAATATGGACAAATGTACAGAAATCGAATCCTGCCAGAAGCCAACCTGGATGAAGAACCAGCTCTTTCCGCCGAGTTGGGCTAAATTTGGGCACAATGTTGTGGTAAATCTGAAAAATCAATTAATATTATCCCAGCAACCAGCTAATCGAGGAATAAACATGAAACAAAAAACAACTCAACAAGCCAACGCCTACAAGATCAATATAACCCAAACAACCCCAAGCGGCACCCTACTTTGCCCAGGCTGCGGCGCAAAAATTTCACCCGACGACCACTCCGAAGAAACCTACATGATTTGGGAAGTCAACACGCATGGCGATAAGCTTGCAGAATTGGTGCTTTACTGCAAAAGATGCACAAGCTTCATTCACTTAACTGATTTAGACAAGATTCAGTCCACCCCTAGGCGACGCGGGGAAACCCGTAACAAAGCCTTCTGCCCCACCTAAAGTGTGCAGCAGAACCAGATAGGCAGATTGAGAAATTGTTAAAAGAAAGCAAAAACAGGCGCCTATCATCATACATGGCTGTGGTCGTCGCCATATTTGTCTTAAGCCCCCTAGACGACATCTTGATCGCGGCTGTGTGTGGCAGTGCACTCTTTGGGTTTGGTTCAGCACCCTTCTACATAGTAATGGCTGCTTCCTCGGTAGTGTCAGTTGTGTTTTGGCTGAGGCATAAGCGCCACAGGCGTTTATCGATTCCCAAATCTCCAAGCATACCTCCGCGAAGTAGGCTGGTTAGGTAAACAGTTGGATTAATGCAGCTTCTCACGGTAACCTTAAAATTATAAAGCACCTACTTAAGCGGAGATGTCAGCCTCTGATTTACCCGAGAGCGTACGCAACAAAAAACGAGCCGTCGGCGCAGCGGCGATTGTACTCCTGTTAATTTTCACTGTGCTTGCCATTCTGCAATATATTGACTTTTTGGTGTGGATCCTTGCCGATTTGGTGGTCGCTGGCGTTGCCAATCTGCTGCTCAGGCGGATAGGCAGAAGACCTCTTTAGCATCCAGATACTGCAACAACTGTTGGACCCTTTTATGCTTTGAAATTAAAATAAGCATTAGGTTTAACCGTACTTTTTTGGCATAAAGTATTAAGGCTACTTCTAGACGTTCCATAACTTCTAAAGAATCGAAGGGATATGCTGAATGGATTTTTTTGCGTTTGCTAATGCTCAAAAGCAGGAGTTTACATGGAACTTCACTGATAAGTATTTTTCACTAAATGCGCGAGCTAAACTGAAAAACAGGAATTTCACGATCCTCTGTAACAACTGTGTAGCAAGCGGCATTTACCACAAGTTTGGCTTAAAATACACCACGCCCACGATTGGCTTGTTCTTTTTTTCAGAAGATTACATAAAATTTCTAGAGAACCCCCGCTGGTACCTTAATCAGCCTTTCAAGTTCAGCAATTCTTCAGTGCTGCATCCCTCAGCGAACGAGTTAATGGCAAAAACACATGTTTACCCCGTAGCCACCGTGGGCGATATAGAAGTTCATTTCCTACATTATACAACAGCTCAAGAGGCCATGGATAAGTGGATGCGGCGGGTAAAGAGGATAAACTGGGATGATTTATTCATCATTTACTCAGATGGCGCCGGCGTCGCGGCAGGTGCAGAATATGACTTTAAAGAAGAATATTTCCAGCGCTTCCTGAAACTTCCTTATAAAAACAAGGTCTTTTTTTCAGCCAAGCCCCGAGAAGGCTGCGCAGTATTAGTTGAGGAATTTAAGGGTCACGAATGCGTTTGGGATTCTACAAAGAGCCGTGTGTACGAGAAATATTTCGATGTCACCGCCTGGTTAAACGGAGAAGGCATCTGCAACAAGAAACCGCTAATGTATCTGAGGCATCCGCTGTCGAGATAAAGAAAATTAAAAAGGGGAGTTGGATTGGTTTTTTAGTACATACGCAGGAACCACAGGTTAAAGCGGTTCCAGCTAAAGATGTTCCACCACCAGCTATACTGGGGAGCAGACGGCTGATTTGTGTTTGACGGTGTCGGCGAAGATGTAGGCTGCTGAGTTGGTGATGACGTTGGCGCTGTGGTTGGCGCAGCTGTCGGGGTTGGGTAATGCCAGTGTGGAGGCCGGGTGACGGGTGGTTGCGCTGAGGTAGGTGTGGGGGTCGGGGCTTCGGTCGGCGAGGGGGTTGCGGTTGGGGTTGCTGTGGGGGTTTTTGTTGGGGTTACAGTGGGTTTAGGAGTTGCTGTGGCTGTTGGGGCCGGTGTGGGTGTGGCAGTTGCAGTAGGTGTTGGGGCAGGGTTCGATACGCCGCCGCTGCTGGATAATTGTACGTTAGTGATTTCGTAACTTAATCCGATTCCTTTCATGCCGGGACGGACACTGAAGACGAGTTGGGCAATGTGGTTCAATGGAACACCTAGATTTCTAAGATCAATAGTGTAGTGTGTAGGTGAAGAGGAGTCAGCGACGCGCATAACGGAGCCGTCTTTGAGTGTGACCGCGTGGCCGTAGGTGGTTGATAGGTCGCAGCGTGATTCCAGCGAGGGGTTCCATCCGTTGTTGGTTGCATCCAATATGATTACTGAGAGTCCAGTGTGGTCTTTTAGGTCGCCTTGCCAGAATTCGTTGATATAGATGTCAAAGGACAGGTAAGGTGTGTTTGTTAAGTCCCAGTAGGGGTAGCCGTTTTTGTTTGCGATGGTGGGGTATGCGCCATAGCAGTCGCCGGGAATGTAGCCGGTGACACCGTTGGAAAGCTCTGTCTGGGTTACTTTGCCTGTGCTCTGGTCAGCTGGAACTGGCATGATCCAGTATCCGCCGCTGAGCGGTGTTGATGCGGCTTGCGCCATCACCAACGTCGTCAACGCGCTGACCAAGAAGAGTGCACAGAGGCAAATAGCGATTGATTTGGTGTTTTTTCTGCTTTTGAGGAATTGCGTTGTTTTTGTTAAGGAGATATGTTTCTGCATTTTTCTCTCTTCCTGAATCTGCGTCAGATATTAACTGAATCTATTTTATGGTTTTTTGAAAACTCCATTAACGCTAATTTGCAAAGTCTAACAAGCTCTTGCGAAGCAGACTTCGCAAAGCTTGCAAAGTGGCTTTATATGCATTTGAGGGGGTGATTAAGCAGAGAAGCTGGTGCTTTCTTTAGTGTGATGTGACTGCGTGAGGGATAAAGCAAATTGTTATAAGCATTCTCCGATAAATTATGGTTGCAGGTAGGAGGACACATGACTGAGATAGTTTGCTTGTTACCCAAACCTACAATGGAGATAGAGTGCCTCTGCTTTGACACTAAACCCTGCGATATACGCATAAACGACGGCGGGCACCTAGTCTGCAGGCACGGCAGCAACGAAGGGGTCGTTGAAGGAATCGCCCAAGTTATTTGCCCCCTAGAAATCGCCAATGAACGCTTAAAGTGGGAAGCCTTCATTGAATCCGAACGACGCCAAGAAACAGATAAAAAATAGCTCGATAAGCCTAACTTAAAACAGCCAGGCACAAAAGATAGCTTACGCTTTAAGCTTTACTTGTTTCTCAACTTCCCCGAAAACCTTTTTTCCCCAGACGCCCGCAGCGGCAACCTCGTCGCTTTTAGGGTGACCGCGCTTCATCAAAATACCTTTCCATCCGCCATATGCGGCAAAATGCTCCTCAAGCACCCTCTGCTTTTTGCTTTCCAGCAGCGCCCTAAGCTTTGTCAGCGCCATCTTGTCGCTTCGGGGTGCGCCGCCCCAGGTGATGAAAAGCGCAAACAGCGCGGTGCTTTCTAACTTTAGGTTTTTAAGGTATGCTACGAGGTCTTCGTTGGGTGTGCCCGCGTATAGTCCTGTGCCCAGAAAAATCAGGTCGTAGCCCTCTAAATCCTTCGAGGAAGCACATGAATCTTTAGTGATTCTTATGGATGGAGCGCCTGTTTGGTCAGATATGGAGTCCGCGATTTTTTTGGTGTTACCGCTTTTAGAAGCATACAGCACAATAGCACGCATAATCTAACCCAGTGTATATGCTTCCGCTTAAGCTTTAAACACTACCCTTAGGCTGTTTGGAGGCAGCTGAAAATTATGGCGAAGTCGTCGGCAGTTGGTTAGCCAACCCTATTTTTGGTACTTGGGCTCCTTTGATTCGCGAGTCCAGAATTCGGGGTCGTTTGCCTCTATGATTTGGATTTGAATCACTGATTGGGGGTTGGTTAGTAATGAGCGGAATTTGGTTGGCAAGTCAGGTTGAGCCAGAAAGGCTACGCGTGCTTCTTCAAGGTGCTCCGCGATTTTTTCTGTCCGCCGGTTGGGGTAGCCGTTGTACTTGATGCTTTTGCCTTCGCGGATAGCTTGGTCGAAGGCTTCTTTGCTGGTTTGGATGAATCTGCTGCCTTCTTTGATGAACCAGAAGGGACCTGTGGGGTTCTTGGGCATGGCAATCACAGCATTAACCGCCAATGAGCACTAATTAACGTTGCCCCAGCCCTGCGATGCGCCTCCGTACCGATTAAAATTTTCAGCCACTCTGGACAGAGTCCAGTGCTTACGTGCAATTATCTTCATCGGCGCAACTGAAAGTTGCGTAGCCTAACATAAAACTGTTCGCCAAGCCCCAGAATTTGCGTAAGCTTGATAACCGCCTGCAACAAAGCTTTGATAGGCGAATCCGTTGAAGCTCACCCTAAATGCCCTCTCACCGCAGGCTTCAGTGTACCTCAACGTGCTACGCTTATTCGCCGCGGAGCTCGTGGTTGTAAGCCACTTCATAACCAGCTACCGCCCCATGGCGTTAACGTCTTTTTTCCTAGGCGGCATGCTCGGCGGCGTAGGCGTGTTTGTTTTCTTTGCCATCTCCGGTTTTTTAATCTCGTATTCGCTGCTGCAGAAGATGCAGAACCGCCAGTACCGATTCCGCAACTATCTTGTCGACCGCTTCAGCCGCATCTACTCGGGCCTGCTGCCCTGTATGCTCTTCACCGCCGCCATAGCAGGCGCCATCTACCTGAGCAACAACGTGTACTTCAATCATCTAAGCGAAATTGAATCTGCACCGACGCTTCAAAGCTTCCTGGCCACCGCAGTGATGGTTGAAGACTTCCCAAGCGGCCCATTCAACGTGACAACCCACGTGCTCTTCGGCGGTGCCGTTGCGCCGCAGAATGTGGGGCCCTTCGGTTTTAACGCTGTGCTCTGGACGCTGGTGGTGGAATGGTGGATTTACATGTTCATCGGCTGGCTTATCCTTGGCGGAGTGGGGCTTTCCGGCTCAGATAAGACAAGAGCAAAGAAGGCGATGTTTTTGGCCTTTGGGGGTGCTTTCGGAGTGGTTTTGGCGGTTTTAGCCTGGGAGTACAGTGCCTTTATCCTTGTGTGGTTTTTGGGGGCTTTGGTGATGGTTGCAGCCAGCAGCCCAGCCGTGCAGAGCAAGCTTAAAAATCCCGTTGCGGGCAAGGTGTTGGCGGCGCTTCTAGTTTTGGTTTTTGCCGCTGTGGTTTGGGAGGGCTATGTAATCTATGCGGTGTCCCATGAATCCTTCAACCTGCTCTTTGGGCTGCTGGTGTCCGGCTGCGTCTTTCTGGGGCTTTTGCTGCTCAACAACGCCCATTTGCCCCATATCTCAGGGGTGCTTCTAAGAAAACGCGTCGCCCAAACCAGCCATGGCATAGCAGCTTTCTCCTACACCCTTTTCCTGATACATTACCCGCTGATTCTGTTCCTCAACGGATTAAACATGGATGTGGATCGCCTTGTGATGTTTCCGCTGATACTGCTTTTAGCCAACGAGGTTGCATTCTGCTTGGCATATGTAGGGGAGAAAAGGCACCGTTGGCTGGCAACCAAAATTAAGTCCAGCCTAAAAATCAAGCAGTAGCCGGAGGCAGAATAAGCTGGTAGCTTTTGATGATATCGACCTCGACGGATGCGTTCTCTATGACGCAGTCAAGCAGGTGTCCGCCTGCAGCGTGGTCCGCGGTTATTACGTGAAGGTGGTAGCCCACGTAGTCGACGCCATCCATGCATTGGGGAAACCAGAAGCCCACCGCGGTTGCCTTGACGCTGGTGAAGTTGAAGACAGCTTGGTCTTTGAGGGCGCCAGTTAAATCGGGGTAAGGCTCATTTTGCTTTTGGGGGCTGCGAGCCTGCACAAAGCTGTAGTCGCCGCTGACTTTGAGGGCGTAAATCGCGTCTTTATCGGTTAATTTCTCGTCGAGAAAAGCCTTAAGACCCGTGTAGTTTACGCCTGAAAGGGTGTAGGTTTGGTCGACATCGAAGTAGGTGATGGTGGCGTAGGGCGCGGTTTGGGCGGGGTCGGCTTGGCGGGGGACGCCGCTGTGGGGGATCTGGTAGAAGACGCCGTCGAGGGCAAGCATTTCGCCGTCTAAGCTATCGAAGGTTCCGATGCCAAAGTCGCCGTGCTGCGCCAAATCGGAGTAGTTCATGAAACCCGAGTATTTGCCAGCCGAGAAGGTGTTGAAGGCTGAGAGCTGAAAAAGCATGTCCTTCTCGGGGGCGGAGGATGCGCTGGCTTGGTTTTGCCATGCCACGTAGAATGCGCTGATAAGGATAAATAGGATTGCTGCGGTTGAGAGGAGCCATTTGGTTTTTGTCTTCATGCCCTGTCACATGCCTGTTATGGGTTGCTTGCATGATAGGCTGCTTTAGTAAAAAGTCTTCCGCAAACACAACATAAAAAGAGGCGAGTTATCACTGGAGGTTAAAAAAAATAAAAACAAGGGAAAAGCTAACTTAAAGGCTAATTTAGCTTTTCTCGGTTTTGCTTCCTTTTGCTTTCTTGGCCTTTCTTTTCTCGTCTTTCTCTTTTTTAGTTAGAGGTTTACCTTGCTTGCTGGGCATAATCATCAGTACAGATTTTATGTCAGTTAGCCTTTAATATCTTTCTAAAGATGCAGACGAATAAGCGTTTTTTAGGCGTATTCCCTAAAGGTGTGACCGCATTTAGTGCACCGCATGAACTGCGTCATGGCTTCGTCTCCGCCCCGCGTCTGAACCATCCACACGTAGACCTCCCAGTTGCCGCATTTCTCGCATTGCTTTTTGATTTTGCTCATCGTGTTAACTTCGTCTTCGTTGCCGACAACCGTCATGAAGGGCTTTGGCTTAGGCTGGATGACTGCGCCGGTGCGTGCCTCAACCTTTTTGTCCTCTGGCTGCTTGGTGTAGTTGCATTTTGCGCAGCAGAGCACAAAGTTGGTGCCGACGCCGGTTTTTCTGATTTCGAGGCGTGAACCGCAATTGGGACAAAATTCCATCTCTTCAAAATCCCTCTCTATATTTCCCCATAAAAACTCTGCCTGGAAATATAAGGTTTGTTTTTGCTGCATCATAAATTCAGGAGATAAACGGGGGAACCTATAATAAAACAGGTGCAGCAAGCACCATTGAGGCAAAACCTATGGCTCACAACGGAAGCGAATGGCAAAACGTCAACCATGCATTAGAGTATCTTTCCCGGGCAGATAAGCTGCCGCACCGCGTCGAGGGCGAGGGAGTTCTGCTGGAGTTGCTTCCCGCCAACTGCAGGCGCGTTTTGGATTTAGGAACCGGCAACGGCAGGTTGCTTTCCCTGGTGCTGCTTAAGTACCCTGAGGCGGAGGGGGTGGCGCTGGATTTCTCCATGCCAATGCTAGCGGAGGCTAAAGCAAACTTCAAAGACAAACCCCGCGTAACCATCGTTAGGCACGATTTCAGCGAGCCGCTGCCGGATCTGGGCTGCTTTGACGCCGTCGTTTCCAGCCTCGCCATCCATCACCTTGAGGACCCACGCAAAAAGCAGCTTTACAGCGAAATCCACCGCATCCTAAACGCGGGCGGCGTCTTCTGCAACCTCGAACACGTCAGCTCCCCCACGCCGACGCTGCACAGCCGCTTCATAGCCAAAATAGGGCAAACCCCCCAAACCGAAGACCCATCCAATCGGCTGCAGAATGTGGAAACGCAACTTGGGTGGCTCCGCGAAATAGGCTACGTCGATGTGGACTGCAGCTGGAAATGGCTCGAGGTTGCGTTGCTCTCGGGCTATAGGGCTTAACGCTGCAGCTTGAAGTCTTTTATCCAAGCTTCAAAGTCAGCTTGGGTTATGCCTCTGCCCAGTTTGGCGTCTAGGCGCCTGCTGACTTTGCCGTCGACAAAATAGATCACCGATGGCGCCGCTGAGATTTGGAAGTCGTCCCAGAGTGGGCTATCGTAGTCGTCGAGGACCACGTAGATGACGGCTTCGAATTTCTGCCCGTCTACCCACTGCTGGAAGCTGGGCAGGAAACGCATGCAGTATCCGCACCAGTTGGCGTAGAAGAGCGCCATCGCCGTCTTGGTTTTGGAGAGTTCTTCTTTGAGCTCTGGCTGCGTTGAGATTTTAACCATAAGCATCCATTTACTAGGCGGCGTTGGCTTTCATAAACGTGCCGTTCCATGCACAGGGCAACATCTAAAATAGCCCATACACAGAGAGTAAGCTGAAAACTATGAAACCTAAAAGCTACAGACGCGGCTACCCCGTCGCGGTCCTCGTGGGCGTCGAAGCTGACCACGCATCAATCTGGCAAATCTTCAGCCAAGTCGCCAAACACCAACAGCAAATCCCCCTGCCCGACCGCCGCGACCAAAAAGGCCTCTACAACTTCCACGAAGCCATCATCAACGCCCTGCGCCCCACCCTAAAAGAAGGCGTACGAAGCATCATCATTGCCTCGCCGCCCCGCAGCAGCTTTGGGCAGGAACTCCAAAACCACCTATCGGGGCATCATGCATGGCTTTTTTCGGGTACAAACAAAGTATCCATTGCCCTGATAGCCGGCTCAGCCTCGGCGCCGCCGCAGGTCGCCGCGTTAACCCAGAAACCCAGCTTCAAAGAGCTCATCGCCCAGAACGCCGCGGAGGAAACGGAGAATCTGCTTGAGCTTTTGGAGCGCAGATTAAACGAGAATTTGGTTTCTTTCTCGCTGGTTGAAGCCGAAAACCTCATTTTTGACCAGCAGCTCCCCGGCAAACCCCAGCCCGACTACCTGCTCCTCACCAACCAGTACCTGAGCGAGAGCCGCCAGAAAAACCGGGTGCACCGCCTCATGCAGGTTGCCCAAAACCGCCAAGTTAAAACCCGCGTGATAGATGCTGAATCCGGAGCCGGCGCACGGTTAACGCAGCTTGGCGGCATCGTGTGCCTTTTGAGGCGGGTTTAGGGCAGCATACCGGCTGCTTTGAGGTCTGCAACCGTAATTTTGCCGCTGTGAAGCGCCGAGGCCACCAGCGCCCCAGACGCCCCCAGCTGTCTGAGTTCAACTAAATCTTCTATGCCGCGGACGCCCCCGCCCACAACAACCTTAACGCCGACGCCGATGGCTTGGCGGATGAATTCGACGTTGACGCCTTCGCCGCTGCCCACGCGCAGCAAATCCAGCACAATAACCTCCTCCACGCCCAGCGCACGGAATTCCTCCAGCAGCGCCAGGGGCTCTTTGCTGCCGTCAAACCCCGCTTTAGCCACTACCTGAGTGCCCTTCATGTCTAAACTGACCACGACGCGGTTTGCCCCAAAACGCTTGATGGCTTCTGAAATGAAGCTTTTGCTTTGCAGCGTCTCGGTTCCGACGACGAGTTTGGAAGCGCCGCCGCTGAGCAGCCGCTGGGCGCGGTCGAGGCTGGTTACGCCAGCATCCACCATCAGCGAGAGTCCGGTTTGCGCGGCGATGCGTTTGACTACGGGGAAGGCGAGGGTACAGTCGATGATGGCGTCTAAATCGGCGACGTAGAGCTCCGAAAAGCCCAGCGCCTTGAATGATGCTGCAACCTCGGCTGGGTCGGCGGATTTGCTGAGCACGCTTTTGATGGGCATGTATTGGCTGCGCTGCCCCCTCACTGCATGCACGACGGAGCCGTTTAAGAGGTCAAGTACCGGAATAACCTTCAAAGCTACCACACCAACGCAAAAGAGCGAAGAGATACAAAAACGTAGTTATGCAAATGAAGCTGGCGACGAGAGAGTTGTTAAAGTGATTGGTGAGTTATCCGCTTCGTTATAATTTATCCTCTAATCTGGGATACACCAGCTTGAATACATTGAGTTTTCGCCTTCGGGAGCATAAACATACAGCACTGTTTTATAGGTGAGTGGTTGATGCGGCGTTATATCCATTCGGGTTGCTTTTATTGTAACATTGTATATGTGCTGATTTAACAGGGCAGCGCCGTAATTGCCACTTATAGCTTGTCGGATTTCTCCTTGACCAGTTTCAGTATCTACAAACAGTATCGAATCTAAGACGGCATGAGGGTTCCGTGCATCGATGGCAAACCCGTGGACAGTGACAGCGCGGTTCAGAACAGACGTGTCAACCACTGAGAGGACGCAGGAATCGTTATCTGCCCTTTGATTGCTTTGGCCAGTGATGGTTAAGGTGTAGTTGCCCGTCGGTGTAGATTCGGGTACATGTATCCACAGAGTGCTTGTGCCGTTAGAGCTAATTATTGGAGGACTGAATTGGCACTCTAAATCGGGCAAGTTTGATTCAAAGATTAAGGAGGAGTTTTCGTTTTCCTCGGAGGTTATTACGGTTACCTGGGCGGGCAAATAGCCGTCTTGCAATGCATTTGTTTGATTTATCAGCAGAATCACTTGAAATGAGGTGGAATCCTCCATTTCAAGCGGTTTAGGCTCCGAGTTAGCATTGGATAACTGACTTAAAACTATCCCGCCGATAACGAGGATAGAGAAAGCAAGCAGGATAACTGCGATAGCGATAAAGCTTTTTTTCCGTTTGCTTGAAAGTAAAGCAGCCATACAGGCTTGTTGTCCCTTGTGCATATAACATTTCCTTAAATCTCAGCGTGCAGACTCTTCCAAGTTTGTTACTTAAACATAAAACGAGTTTTACTATGACTGATTTCACCTATAGCGGGGAAGATCGGTTCAGGCATATTTGGCTTCTATTAGTGGTTCGAGGAAGAGAGAGGGGTGGGTGGTGTTTGGGTGTTCTGCTTGTGGCAAATTGCACAACCAGCCTGCAGTGCGCCCTAAAGCCTGAAGCCAAATCGGATTGTTTGGCACAAACCTTGGGTTGTTGTTGTGTAAAGGGGGGTCTCCCACAACAACAACTATAGAAAAACGGCTTGCTGCTTTATGTAAGGGGAGGGAGGTCTGTGCGTAAGCGGCAGAGGTGCAGGCAGTGGATGGGCTAGTGCTTAAGAGCCGTCAACTGCAGCTTAGTTAAGGCTGAACCCGTCGCCTTCATGGCTTGGATTGCCCGCAGATGCTCTATGTCGCCCAGCGCGGACTCGGTCATTTGCCGCTCCAGGTCATCGGTGAATTCGGCATGGTAAACCTTGATGGTGGCGACATAGATTTTTGCCCGCTTAACCTTACCCAGATCCAGCGCTGCGTCGGCGTCTAGGCAGAGGTGCCCGCCGAAGTCAAGGTCAGATGCGTCGACGTGGTGGCTTTTGGGGTCAACGCGGGTTATCCTTATGCGTTTCTGGACGGTTTCAGCGTATTTCCAGTCAGGAGACATCATGGCAATCACCCATCTGAAGGCATGCTTCCATTTTAGCTTGTTGCCTCACGGTAGAGGGGGTAACGTAGCAGACCAACGATGCCGCCCAGAGAAAGCAGCTTAGAACCCGCTTCATGCTCGGTGCTTACCACGGTTACGGAGGCGTTGCGTTTCTCCACTTGACGCATCAAATCCTCGAGTTTAACCCGCATCTCCTCGTCGGCGTCGCGCAATGTGGTGTCAGCGACGATGAGTTTCTCCACGGCCCCCATCAACACCGCGTTCTCGACGGGTTCAAGGCCATAGGTTACGGTGCCCTCGCCCTTGCCTAGGCGCTTCATAACTTCCTCCATAACCTCGGTTTCCTCCACAATACGCAAATCATGCGCGGTCTTAAGCAGAACACCCGAACGCAGTGCCTCATCGATGCCTGCGGTGCCGCCATTGTTGACGCTTTTGATGTCCACCACGGATTTGAAGAGCTCCTTGGATTCGTCCTGCAGATAATTCACAAAGTCGTTTTTGACGTATCCAGCGCCTATGACCACTATGGGGTTGCATTTGACGCGCCAGAGCTTCTCGAGGCTGTCAAGTCCCAGCCGGAAGTAGGCTTTGGTGGCTTCGACGCGTTTATCAGCGTCCTGTTTACCGGGCAGCCGCATACGCTGTTCCACGCGGGTTTCGTAGCCGTACTGCTTGGTTTCGGCTATGGCAAAGCCCTCATCGTCTATGGATATAATCAAAAGGGGCTTCTCGACTTCGCTGGCTCTAGTTAATCGGTCCAGAAGATGCTTGGGCCACTCTTTTTTGACGATGGTCATCTGCTGATTAAGCGCGATGGCTAAGGTATGATGGGCGCCCGTGGGGATGATATCGGGGGCATGGATGATTAAGCCGTGGACACGCAGTTTCCCCAGGAACTTGTCCCAGCCCACCGACTCCACCTTAACACCCATGAATGCGGTGACGCGTTCAGCACTTTTGGGGCGGCTGCTTTCACTGTCGGTTTTGATGGCGCGGCTGCTCATAGCGTAGACTTCGTCGCCTCTGTAGATGACGTTGTAGAGGTGCCAGAGGTCATCTGAGGTGTCCGCGACGACTTTAACGAAGCCCTGATGGAGGTTTTTCTCGACGATTTTCAAGCTGATCCACTTCTTTGTTGCCACAACAGGAGTGGACAAAACCTTAAATCCTTTCTTATCCTAGACTTAATGTCGGTTTTTAGGTGTTTTTTATGGTTGAAACTTTAGAGGATTATATCTGCGGGTACATGAGAACCCAAACTGAAGCGCTTAAGGGCTGCTTAATCGCGGTTTATGACAGCAGGCGACATTACCTAAGCTTGCTGGATGAGAGTTTAGGGACTCCAACGGGGTCAAAGGATATCCTGCAATGCGAGGTATTAGTTAATGCGGGTCTGCTTCGGGAGGAAGTAAAGGCGACAAGGGATGGACGCAACCGCTATAAACTCTTCTACCTCACCGACGCAGGCATGGAGATTGCAAAAAAAACCAAAGCAGAAGGCTACAGCGGCGCCGTGCCACAGAGTACACCATTAGATAACGTATAGAGACAGAAACAAAAGAAGGGTGGGAAGAAAAGAAACTTCCCTTTTGGCTGCTTAGATCAGGTGTAGCAGGTTAAGGAACAGCGGGATGAACACGATGCTTAGGGTGCTGAGGAGCTTTATGAGCACGTGTAGGCTTGGTCCAGCTGTGTCTTTAAGTGGGTCGCCGACTGTGTCGCCGACTACTGCTGCGCCGTGAGCGGGGCTGTTTTTGCCGCCGAAGTGGCCTGCCTCGATGTATTTCTTTGCGTTATCCCATGCGCCGCCGCCTGTGTTCATGAATAGTGCCAGTGGTACCGCGCTGATTGTTGCTCCGATGACGAGTGCTCCGACCGCAATTGGCCCTAAGAGGATACCGACGATGATTGGAACTGCCACCACGATTACGCCGGGTATAACCATGCCTTTGAGGGCTGCTTTGGTGCTGATGTCAACTGCTTTGCCATAGTCTGGTTTGCCGGTGCCTTCCATGATTCCGGGGATTTCTTTGAATTGGCGTCTAACTTCGGCGACCATTTGTGATGCGGCTTTGCCTACTGCGCTGATTGCCTGTGCACTGAAGAGGAAGGGTATCATTGCGCCGATGAAACCTGCGACTAGAACTGTTGGTTCGGCGATGTTGACAACAAAGCTTGATAGATTCAGCTTAGCCATGGCTTCGGTTGCATAAGTCTGGAAGAGTAGCTGCGCTGCAAGTAATGCTGAACCCAACGCGAAGCCTTTGGTTAACGCTTTGGTTGTGTTGCCGACTGCGTCTAGGGCTTCCATGGTTTCTATGCCGGAGGTTTCGCCTGCCATTTCTGCGATGCCGGCTGCGTTGTCAGCGATCGGACCAAAGCCGTCGAGGGCTAATACTGTGCCCATGACTGCAAGCAGACCCATTGTTGCCAGTGCCGTTCCGTAGACTCCGCCTGTGTAGGGGTCAATGCCGACGGCTGCTCCAAACTGGGAACCTAACACGTAGGATACCAGTAATGCGATGACTAGGGTTATGATTGGCAATGCCGTTGTTTCTAATCCGACTGCGAAGCCTGTGATGATGTTGGTTGCACTTCCGGTTTGGCTTGCTTCAGCGATGGATTTAACTGGCTTTCTGTCGCGTCCTGTGTAGTAATCTGTGATCTGGTCGATTAACACGCTTGAAATTAGGCCAGTTAGCAAGCATCCGAAGATGTAGTACCAGTTTTCTCCAAAGAACGCTATGGAAGCGGCTAGGAACATGATGCCTGAAACGATGGTGGCTGCGTTGAGTCCTTTGCGGAGGGCTTTCATTGGGGTGTGCACTTCGTTGGGCTTTAGCTTTACGAAGGGCATGGCGATTAGGGTTCCAAAGATGCCTAAGGCGCGGACAACCAGTGGGAATATCAAGAAGAGTATGTTTCCTGTTACTGCGCTGACGAGTCCACCGATAACCATGCCACCGATGTTTTCGCCCACCGCGGATTCGAAGAGGTCTGCTCCGCGTCCAGCGCTATCTCCCACGTTGTCGCCGACGTTGTCTGCGATGACTGCGGGGTTACGGGGGTCGTCTTCGGGGATTCCGGCTTCGACTTTCCCGACTAGGTCTGCGCCGACGTCAGCGGCCTTAGTGTAGATTCCGCCGCCTAACTGTGCGAATAGGGCAACAAGCGAGGCGCCAAAACCCATACCGACTATGGCGCTTGCAACTTCAATACCGGTCTGTGAGCCAACTTGGAATGTTCCGCTAAAAAGGACATCCCAGCCGCCATAAGCTAAAAACAGTAAACTTACACCCAACAAGGATAAACCGACTACAGCAAAACCCATCGTTGCGCCGCCATAAAATGCTGTTTGGAGGGCAGCGTTGGGTCCGTTTTTGGCTGCAGAAACCGTTCGGACGTTGGCTTTGGTTGCGTTATCCATGGCGATGTAACCTGCAGCTAACGAGAAAACTGCGCCTATGAGAAAAGCAACCGCGGTTCCAATGCCGAGGGCCACCGCAATCAAAGCAAACAGTATCACGATAATTGCAGTGATGGTCTTGTACTGTCGCTTTAGGAACGCATATGCGCCTTCGCGGATAGCGTTGCCTACTTCGATGGCTTTTGGTGATCCGGGGCTTATTTTGTTGATTTTCCGCATGAGTAAAAGGGATGTTATTATTGCGATTATGCCAGCTATCGGGGCAATCCAGAATACGTTTGGATTATCCAGAAAGGTTAGTGTTTGTAGGGGTATGTACATGGACATGAACGCATGCCCATTTTCCTTATAAAATTTGCTAGCATTTTTAATGCTAAATTATGATAAAATCTCTAGCTCGGATGCATAATCAGCGATTCTTTTGGAGGGGGACTTGATTGCATTTTTAAGCAAGCCCCACATATACCAAATACGAACCCCCAAACGTGAAAAATATGCCTCAAAGATTAATCGTAGTCAAAGTCGGAACCGGCGGAATAACCACCCGCGACGGCAAACTTGACCAGGATCAAATGGCAAACCTCGCCGCCCAAATTGAAGCAGCCAACAGGCAAGGCGACAAAATCGTGCTGGTCAGCTCAGGCGCAGTCGCCGCAGGCATAGAGGAACTAGGCATTCCCCCTAAACCCAAGGATGTGACGTTTCAGCAAGCCGCCGCAGCCACGGGGCAAAGCGTACTGATGGCGCTTTACCGTAAGCTCTTCCAGAAACATGACTTGAAGGTGGCGCAGATTCTGCTCACCGCCGAGGACCTCTCCAACCGCGCCTCATACGTGCACACATGCGATGTGCTTGGATTGCTACTTAAAGTGGGAGTAATCCCGATTATTAACGAAAACGATGTAACCTCCGTTGATGAATTGCTGCATGCGGAGGGCTATAGGGTAAATTTTAGCGATAATGACAACCTCGCAGTGCTTGTGGCAGGCGCCATCTGCGCTGATTTGGTGATTATCCTCTCCGATGTGGAGGGACTCTACACTGCTGACCCTTCGGAGCCGGGCGCCCAGTTAATTAAAACCGTTGATATGGTCAGCGATGACCTTAAAACAAGGCTTAAAGGCAAAAGTAAACGGGGCAGAGGCGGCATCCAAAGCAAACTTAAAGCCGCCGAAATCGCCACTTCCTGCGGCATCCCCCTGGTCATCGCTAACAGCCGCCGCATAAACGTGATTGTGGATATCTTAGCAGGCAAAGAGGTAGGCACCTACTTTAAGCCTCAGCAGAGAATGCCTGCTGTTAAGCGCTGGATAGCCTTTGGCGCCGCAGTGAAAGGCACCATACAGGTGAATGAGGGCGCAAAAAAAGCCATACTGGAAGGCGCCAGTCTGCTCCCCGTAGGCGTTGTGGGTGTCCTCGGAACCTTCAATGAAGGCGACGTGGTGGTGCTTGCAGACGAGAGGGGCGTCGGATTCGCTCGGGGCAACCCCAACTATAGCAGCGCAGAGCTAAACCTCATAAAGGGGCTGCAGGTATCGGAGGTCCAACGCAGACTCGGCGCGGATAAACCCAAAGAGGTAATAGAGCACAAAAACATACACTTAAGCGAGGAAGCCAAATGATAGAGGAAATCTGCATAAAAGCCAAAGCCGCCGCCTTCGAGATGGGCAAGCTCTCCGCCGACACCAAAAACCTTGCGTTGTGCCGCATGGCAGACGCGTTGGAGGCATCTGAGGAGAAGGTTTTGGCTGCCAACAAACTCGATGTGGAAGCCGCGCGGTCGCGGGGAGTTAAAGCTTCATTGCTGGATCGGTTGGCGCTGGACCACAAGAAAATCGTCACCATGGCAAAGGAGCTCCGTGAAGTCGCCGCTTTAGCTGACCCCATAGGTGAAGTCCTCGCCACTTGGACGCGCCCCAACGGCTTGATAATCAGCCAAATCCGTGTTCCCATGGGCGTTGTCGGCGTCATCTATGAATCCCGCCCCAACGTCACCTCCGATTCCGCCGGCATCTGCATTAAATCAGGCAACGCCGTGATTCTGCGGGGCGGCTCAGATGCCCTAAACAGCAACGTTGCCATAGGCGAGGTTCTGCGTGGTGCGGTCTCGGGTACCGGTGTGCCTGTGGATGCGATTCAAATCATAAATTCGCCTGACCGAAAAGTCGCGGAGGAACTGATGGGTATGCGCAAGTACATTGATGTGCTGGTTCCAAGGGGCGGCGCAGACCTCATTAACACGGTTGTGGAGAAGTCGCGGATTCCCGTTATCGAAACCGGCACAGGCAACTGCCATATCTACGTGGAAGAAGAAGCCGACCTTGCCATGGCTACGCCGATTGTGATTAACGCGAAGGTGCAGCGGCCCGGCGTCTGCAACGCCGCCGAAAAGCTAATTGTGGACAGAAAAATCGCCGCAAGCTACCTGTCAGTGGTGATTGCTGAGCTACGCAGAAACGGCGTGGAAGTTAGGGGCGATGCAGAAACCCAAAGAATCGTGCCCGACGTTTTAGCCGCCACTGAAGAGGACTGGGGCACCGAATACTTGGACCTTAAAATCGGCGTCAAAGTCGTCGGCGGACTCGACGAAGCCATAGCCCACATAAACAAATACGGCACCCACCACAGCGACAGCATCATAACCCGCAGCTTTAGCAAAGCGCAGCGGTTTCTGCACGAGGTGGATTCCGCCGCGGTTTATTGGAATGCTTCAACGCGCTTCACGGATGGTAACCAGTTTGGGCTGGGCGCTGAAATCGGCATCTCCACTCAGAAGCTGCATGCTCGGGGGCCCATGAGCATCCGCCACTTGACCACCACCAAGTATGTGGTTGTGGGCGAGGGACAGATCAGGAAGTAACTGTTGCTCTGCCAGCTCTACCCCCCCTCTATATATAGAGTCAACTAATAGTTCAACTTAAAGCCGATTTTTTTAAAGCATTATTATTGCTTTCTTGGAGGTTGCTATAGGCGATGTGGTTGCTGTATGGCTTAGACCCACATTTTTGAGTTTATGAAAATTAAGAAAGCCCGGTGCCCACAGAAAAGGAGGGCGGGGGTTTATGGTGTTATGAAGGGTAGCTGTGTTGTTGCTGGCTGGATTAGCTGGAGCACCGTGTTGGGGAAGAGGCCCAGGATGAAGATGGCGATGACGAGTATGAAGACGGGGATGAGCACGTATTTGTTTTCTTTGATGTCGGTGGTGATTTTTGATGGTTTGCCGTACATGATGTTGATGAGGCGGAATATGTATGCGGTTTGCAGCACGCTGGTTAAGACGCCGATGACGGCTAGCCATGTGAGGTCTACGGTGATGGCTGCGGTGAACACGAAGTATTTAGCGATAAAGCCCGCTAGAGGCGGAACACCCGCGAAGCTAAGGCCCGCCAAAACCAGGGCGATGCTTGAGTAGGGCATCTTTTTGCCGAGTCCCTGGAAGTCCTCGAGTGTGTGGAAGCCATGGCGGTTCATGATACCGACTGCCATGAAGGCTGCTGCGGTGGTTAAGGCGCCGATTAGGAAGAAGTAGAGGTTGCCTGCTAATCCGAGGCTGGTTGCGCTGGTGATGGCGACGAGGTTGTAGCCGACGTCTGCGACGCAGATGTATGCGATGAGGCGTTTGATGTTGTTTTGGATAAGCGCAAAGATGTTGCCTACAATCATGGTTAACGCTGCCAGTATAGCCAGCATTATTGTCCAGTCGATGGGTCCTTGGCTGGGTGGAAGCACGATGTAGAGTAGGATGCGGATGAGGATGTAGTAGCTGCCCTGGTCCACAAGCGCTGAGAGGAACGCGGCTGAGGGCGCGGGGGCGGCGGTGTATGCGTCGGGGAGCCAGAAGTGGAAGGGAACGATTGCTGCTTCAATCGCGTAGCCGGCGGCAACGAAGACGAAGGCGATTAGGAGCAAGTTCATGTTAGCTGATGATATTGTGCCTAAGGCGTCGCGGAGCGCGATGTAGTTGAGTGTGCCCGTGATGCCGTAAACGATGGATAAGCCCAGCAGCACAAACGCTGAGGCAATGATGACCATAACCAGGTACTTGAGGGTCGCGTTTAGGCTGAAGGCGTTTTTGCGGTACATCATCAAGAACGCTGCGCCTGCGGTGGCGGCTTCCCAGAAGATGAAGAAGGTTAACAGGTCACCTGCGAGGACTGCGCCTATGAGTGTGGCGGTGAGTATGAGCATGATGGCGAGGTAGCGGTCTGAGGGGCGCTCGTTGGTGTTCATGAAGAACACGGTGTAGATGACTACGACTGCGGCGACGGCGACCATTATGATGGCCATGTAGATGGATATGGCGTCGACTAGGAAGGAGGTGCTGATTGCGGCGTCAGCTGAGCCATCCAAAGTTAAGGTTATGGCGCCGGGGTTGGATACGCTGTAGTAGCTGAGCGTAAGGTTAGCGACGGTTAAGCAGGCTATGGCAAAGACAGCGAGGACCCATGCCAGCGTCAACGCTGTTCGGTGGGTGCTGCTTTTGCGGATTACCTTATAGATGGGGATGGTTAGTAGCGCTGCGATTATCAGAGTGAAGATGGGTAATATGACGTCAATTAGTGTAACCATACATTTTCACCTAACCAAATGTCACCGTCTGTATTAGTTGCATGAAGAAGGTTGGGTAAATGCCGATTAACACAACCAGCACCGCCAAGATTGCCAGAGCCGCCTTCATGTAGTTGGGTATATCGATGATTTTGTGGCCATGTCCCTCAGGTTTGGCTTCTGCGGGGCTTTGGCTGCCATGTGCGTCGTGGGCAACTTCAACCAGGCCCATTTCGTCCTTGGATTGTCCCAGGAATACTTTGGAGATGAATCTTAGCGAGTACGCCAAGGAGAACACGGTTGCGATGAGCATGATTGCTGTGGGCCAGATGTAGAAGCTGCCGCCGGGTGTGTTGATGATTTGGAATGCGCCTACGAAGATGAGGAATTCGCTGATGAAGCATGCCAGCGGCGGGGCACCTGCGATGCTGAGGGCTGCGATGGTTCCTGAGACCGCGGAGAAGGGCATTTTGCTGGCGAGGCCGCCCATTTCGCGGATGTCGCGTTTTTCGGTTTGGTGCATGACGCCTCCTGCGGTGAGGAAGAAAAGCCCCTTGCTTGCTGCGTGGGTGACTATGTGCAGGACGGTGCCGACGATTGCGATTGAGGTTGCCGATGCCAGAAGCACTTGGTTGCCGCTTGCCAGCGCCACTGGGAACAGTGAGAGGCCGAACATAATGTAGCCCATATGCGCGATTGAGGAGTACGCGATGACTCGTTTAATGTCGGTTGCGACCAGCGAGAGCAGTGAGCCAAAGAAGGCGGTTACTATGCCAAAGATTGTCAGGACATGGAGGAAATTTGTGCCGAATGCCACGCCGACGGCGGGGAACACGACGCCGAAGGAGAGACGTAGTATCGCGTAAGCTCCGGCGCTGATGATGACGCCGCTGAGCAGGGCAGACATGGGTGCGGGTGCTTCTGAGTGGGCGTCGGGGAGCCAGAGGTGCACTGGAAACACAGCCATCTTTACGGCAAAGCCCGCGGTTAAAGCGATAAGGACGTATTTAGCGATGTTGACGGCGTCAGGTACAGTTGATGTTAACAAACCCCTTTGTGCAGTGAACATATCTGTGGAGCCTGTTAGCCAGTAGAGTGCTCCGATGCCCAGCAGCACAAAGACTGCACCTGCATGGGTGAATATGAAGAGTTTCAACGCGGATTTGTAGCTGTTGCGGTAGCCCCATTCGCCGACTATGAAGTAGGCGGGGACCAGCATGAGTTCCCAGCAGAAGTAGAACAGGATCATGTTGCTGGTTAGGAACACGCCGATCAAGCCTACGCTGAGCATGGTGAGTAGGGCGTAGTAGGCGGGGAGGTTCTTTTTGCCTGCCATGTAGTTGATGGAGTATATGGAGGCTACGAAGATGAGTGCCAGGCTGATGAGGGCAATTGAAACGCTTATGCCGTCCACAAATAAGGTGAACTCTGTGTTGATGATGTCTGGTATCCACGTGTAAGTTTCAAAGTATTGGTGTTCCGCGCTGTTCATGACGGTGGGGATGGTGGAGGCGACTAGAGCCATGTTTACTGCTGCGATTGAAGCAACAAACGCTGCTGCGCCCTTGATTGATTTCTTTCCAGTCCAGTAAACGAAGGGTATGCTTAAGCTTGTTATCAGAAATACCAAGAGTAACGCGGGGAACTCCATTTTATGCTCCTCCTAAAGTCAAGATTACCAGTATCATTATGAGTATAAAGCCCAGCACGGCTGCGGCTACGTAGTTTCTGAAGGAATCCGAGGGTCCCTTCTTGAGCGTTAAGGCTTTGCCTGGCTCTGCGGCGTCGCCGATGTCTTTGCCTGCCTTGTCGGGTATGCGTGAGAACAGTGCGTTTTCAACGCGGGTTAAGCCGTTGGAGAATGCGGTTATGCCGCGGGCGACGGCGTTGTAGGCGTCATCGACGAAGTAGGCGTGGCCCAGCAGGGTGGTGAGTGGGTTTTTGCTTGCTGCAAAGTTGCGTATGCCCATGAAGTTCTTGTAGTAGCTCCAGTACGCCAGCAGAAACACCGGCAGCAGTATAGACATAAAGATCGGGAACTCAAGCGAAGTGAATGCGCTTAGCAGGGTCTGCTCGATTTCGACGCCCATGAAGCTTGTGACCAGCGGCTGCGATAGACCCCAGACAATGCAGAGACCGGCGAGGATTGCGGCTGGAACCAGCATGATTTTGGGTGCTTCATGAACATGGCCTTTCTCGATGTGCTCGCTGGGTTTGCCCATGAAGACCAAGCTGAACATGCGTAGACAGTAAGCGAAGGTGATGGCGGCGGAGGCGTAGAGGATGATGGTTTGGATGAGGCCTGCGGTGGTGCCGACTTCGGCTACGCTGGTCAAGATTAAGCCTTTGCTAAAGAAGGCTGCAAACGGCGGCAGGCCGCTTGTGGTGATGATCATGATGACCATTAATGCGAAGGTTATGGTCATGGATTTTTTAAGTCCACCCATAAGGCGCATGTCGCGGGTGCCCAAGGCGTGGATGATGCCGCCTGCCAAGAGGAATCCGAGGCCTTCGAAGAAGGCGTGGCTGACCATGTGGAAGATGCTTGCAAACCAGCCGGTGGACAGTGCCACGTCGGTGGTGTGTGCCATGCCGGTGCCTAAGCCCGCCATCATGAAGCCGATTTGGCTGATGGTGGAGTAGGCGAGGACTCCTTTGATGTCGGTGGTCTTTAAGGCTAAAGATGCGCCGATGAATGCGGTTATGACGCCGACCCAGGCGATGGTTGGGAACCAGTAGTCCTGCAGTGCCAGGATAAGCATAGGTGCAGCTGCAAAGATGAGGATGAATCTTGAAAGCAGATAGATACCTGCCTTAACCATGGTGGCGGCGTGGAGCAACGCGCTGACCGAGGTAGGTGCTTCCATGGCGCTGTAGAGCCAGGTGAAGAGGGGGAACTGCGCGGATTTCGAGATTGCTGCGCCCAAAATCAGAAACGCCGTGATAACCAGTAGCCCTGTGTTGAGGGTTCCGGCTGTGGCTGCTTCCTCGATGCCGGCGATGGTGCCGTGGAAGCTGAAGGTGCCAAACAGCATGAATAGGATACCGATGGCGGCGAGCATGCAGATGTCGCCGATGCGGGTCATCAGGAAAACTTTGACGCCGGCGCGGATGGATTCGGGTTTTTTGTACCAGAAGCTAATCAGGGCATAGCTGCATAGGCCCACCATTTCCCAGAAGATGAACATCTGGAGCATGTTATCGGAGATAACTAAGCCGATCATGGAGCCGATGAAGAGCAGCAGCAAATAGTAGTAGCGGGTTAAGCCTTCTTCGCCCTTCATGTAGCCCTGAGAGTAAACCGCGATGATGAGTGCAAAAAAGGCTACCAGACAGGTAAATATGACGCTGAGCGAGTCAAGGTAAACGCCTGCATCAATGCCTGGAATCCAAGTTACCGTGTAGGAGGTGACTGATTCAAGGTTGCCCCAGACGCTGGGCACAAGGCTGACCGCCAAAACCGCTACTACCGAAGCGATGGCTATGACATAGTAGTTGCGGGCTTTTTCGCTGTACTTAGCAATTACGGGGACAAATAAGCTTGCTATAAGGGGAATTATCCAGACGAACCATGCAGAGAACTGTTGTAGTATCATTGTTCTTCAACCTCGGTTTCGCTTTTTTCCTGCATTTGCTTGATTATTTTGCTGATGTCGCTTGTGCCGTATCGCTTAGACACGATAACCATCAGAGCTAAGATTACGCCGCTTACTGCGGTGTCGGTTGCGAAGGCTAAAACCAGGAAGGCCTCGCCTAGACCGATGCCCATAGCCGAGGACAGCATCACGAAGTTAAGCGTGGCTGCGGTGGCGATGAGCTCAATGGATATGAAAACTTTGAGGAGCTGGCGGTTAGTTAACAGGCCATAGATGCCGATTGCCAACATCACAACAGATAATATGACAAAGTCCATCATTTAGCCCCCTTGCGTTTCTCATAAAGCACAATGGCGATTCCAACCGCCACCGTCAAAATTACGATTGCCTGCAGCAGCACATCGACGCCGCGCAGGTTCCAGAGGGCATCGCCGAAGGATACATCAGCCCCCGCTGCGGGGGAACCGGATACTGAGAGGAAAATTGCGGGAAGCGAAAGCGCAAAGCCTGCCCCCACTAAGCCGCCGACGCGTGTCGGAGAGGCTTTTTTGGTTGGTTTCTCACCGAGCATTTCGCCTGAGAGAAACAGCACTGCTAAAGTGCCTACGCCTACGACGAACTGGAAAATTGCAGCGTAGATGGCGCCGTTGAGGAAGTAAATCAGCGCGGTGAAGAGGAATGTTCCTGATAGCGCCGCGACGGAGTAGACGACTTCGTCGAGGAACAACGCGAGGACCGCTGAGATGATTAAGCCTACTGCGAGGATGTCAAAAATGATTGTTACGTCAAAGATCATTGGGCGTCACCTTTGGTTTTGAATTCCGGTTTCATAATCAACGTTGCCTTGTCGGTTGTGGCTAACTCGTAGAGTTCAGATTGCTTGATGGCTGCTCGGGGGCAGGTCTCTACGCATTGATAGCAGAAGATGCATTTGTTGAGGTTAATCTGCGGGCGCATCTTGCCGTCCACCTCGACAATTTCGATGGCGCCGGCGGGGCAATCGCGTTCACAGACGCGGCAGTTTGAACCCGTAACTGCTTTGACATCCAAGACGAAGTCGGGGCCAGCTGCGAAGTCAACGCAGTTGCAGGATTTGATTTCGTAGACTAGTTTGCCTCGGCTGTCCTCGGGGAGCGTGGGCTTCACGAAGGGATACTTGGTTGTGGCGGGTTTAGTGAATAGATGCGATACTGCTCGTTTGAATATGGGGGATATGCGTGACTTCTTGTTTGCCATCTTTTTACACTCCTATACCCAACAATGGGTTATACACCCAAGTTACCAACGCAAGGGTAACCATTAGCGAGATCAAAGCCGCCGGCAAGAGTATCTTCCAGTTGCCTGAAAGCACCTGGTCGATGCGTAGGCGGGCAACCACGGTTGTGATGTACTCGCTGATAACAACTACCACCAGCAGCTTTAGCACAAACCATAGCGTGTACCAGATCCAGGCTGGACCAAACAGCACTGGCCCGTTGGATCCGCCCAAAAAGAGCGTGACAACCAGCGCTGAGCCAAACACAACTTGGACGTCGCGGGTTAAGTGCAGAAACGCCAGTTTGGCGCCTGTGTACTCGGTTTCTAAGCCTCCGACCAGCTCGGATTCTGAGTGGGGCACATCGAAGGGGTCTTTTTCAAGTTCTGCTTGAAGGGTTATTATAAACAATACAAACGCCCAGGGCGCCAGCAGTATCAGGGGCAAGGGGGCATTGGCGATTTGGGAGACGGTTATGCTGCCCACGATGAATGCTGGAGACAACGCAAGGAGGAACAGTGGGATGTCGTATCCGAGGAACTGGGTTAAAACTCGGGCGGAGCCTATGGTGCCGTAGGGGTTAGATGATGCCCAGCCTGCGAGGAACAATAGGAAGTTAGCAATCGTGGAGAACGCCAAGATAATGATTAAGTCACCGTTAAAGCCGCCTATTGAGAGGACACTTGCTCCGTCGATGGGCAAGAAGCACATGGCAAACACCATGACGGCGAATGCTGCCAGAGGCGCAAATCGAAACACGAATTTTTTGGTGTCGCGTGGTTCGATGTCTTCTTTGGTTAAGAGTTTAATTATATCGGCGAGGGGCTGCAGGATTCCTGCGGGTCCAGCAACCATGGGTCCAACTCGGTTCTGGATTCGGGCTTCGAGCTTGCGCTCTACCCAGTCGCAGAACAAAGTCAGGAATAATATGAAGGTGAAGCCTGGAAAGACGAGTATTCGGAAGATCAGCAGGAAATAGTCGATCATAATTTATCACCGGTCCGTACATGAGAAGCATGGATCTAAGCTAACAAAGTTCGGCGGAACATCAGCGATGCTTTCACCTATGGCTGTCTGCAGGAACGAGGGGATGTTAGCGAACGTCGGTGTTCGGATTTTAACGCGGTAAGGCATGTCGGTTCCGTTGCTTCGAACGAAGTAAAAGAGTTCGCCTCGGGGCGCTTCAATGCAGGTTACTGCTTCGCCTTCAGGGACACTTCGGGGCAAATCCACCTTGATTGGACCCGATGGCAAATGATCCAGTGCATACTCGATGATTTTGACGCTTTCCTCAACCTCATCAAGGCGCACATTCATTCTTGCCCAGGTGTCGCCGTCAGTGTAAACGATTTGTTTGAAGGGGATTTCACCGTAGGCAGAGTAGGGTTGAGTGAAGCGAATATCCATGTCGACATTCGAGGCTCTTGCGACGGGTCCGACAACGGAGAGTTTGAGTGCGTCGGCTCGGCTGAGGGTTCCCACATCCTTCATGCGCAGACGCAGCGTTGGCTCTTCTTGGTACATTTTGCGGTAGAAGGGCATCTTTGACATTAAATCAGAGAGAACCGATTTGATTTTGGGTATGTTCTCTGGGTTAAGGTCACGTCTAACACCGCCCACCGTCATCAAGGAACCGTAGACGCGGTTGCCGCTGGTTAACTCGATGAGGTCCATGATGGGTTCTCGGTCTCTCCAGAAGTACTGGAAGAGGGTTTCATAGCCGATTTCGAGCCCAGCGTGGCCTAAAGTTAAGAGGTGACTGTGCAGCCTGTTGAGTTCTAAGGCTACGACCCGCAGATACTCAGCGCGCTCAGGAATGGAGGCTTTAAGGATTTTTTCCACAGTAGCCACGAAGGCGTAGGCATGGCAGGCGTTGCAGATGCCGCAGACACGCTCAACCAGATAAGTGTCCTGCAGGTAAGTGCGGGACTCAGAGGTTTTCTCGATGCCGCGGTGCACATAACCGATGCGGGGTTCAACTTTCGTGACGGTTTCGCCGTCTACGGTTACGGAGAATTTTTCGGGCTCCAAAAGCGCGGGGTGCTGGGGACCGATGATTATTTTTACTTGTCTGCCCTCTGCGGGGACATTGGCTTCCCGTTCAGGTGTGGGAACAAGCTTAACTTTGGTTGCGTCGACGTCTCTGCGTAGCGGATAAACACCGTCGGGCCAGTTCTCAGAGAGCACAAAGTGCCCCTGGAACTCATTGCCCTCAAATATCACGCCGACTAAGTCTGTTACTTCGAGTTCATGGAATGCGGCGCCTGGGTGGATGTCAACGATTGTTTTTAGCCGCGGGTTTTCTTTGCGCACAAATGCTTTGATGGTGAGGAATGGAGCGGCGGTATGTACATGGTAGTATACGCCTATGGTTTCGCCGAAGTCAATGCCGGTGATGGCGGTTATGCCGGTTTTTTCGTCGGCATCTATCATGGCTTTAAGGACATCGTAGTGTAAGCCGTTGTTGGCGATTATGGCGGCTGCTTCCAATTCTCCACGTTTCACTTGGATTTTGTCGCCGAATTTAGATTCAACTAAGCCTATGACATCAACCTTACTGTTTGACATCTTTATGCCTCCTTTGCTACTGGAGCCACTGCTTGGGCGGCTTCAGCCTTTGGTTTTTTCTGTTTTGGCGGGTTGAGAGCGTTTAGAAGCTTCACGACACCATCTATGATTGCTTCGGGGCGCGGAGCACAACCCGGAATGTAAGCTGTAACTGGAATAACCTTGTCAACGCCGCCCAATACGCCATATGAACCATCGAAGACGCCTCCGCCGCAGGCACATGCGCCGATGGCGACGACGAATTTAGGCTGAGGCATCTGGTCGTAGACGCGTTTGAGACGTTCGGCGCATTGGTGAGTAACAGCCCCCGTAACCAGCAATACATCAGCATGACGTGGGGACGGCTCGAGTTTTACGCCGAAGCGTTCAACGTCATATTTAGGCGTTAACAACGCGACGACTTCGATGTCGCAGCCGTTGCAGGCGCCTGAGTTAAAATGCAATACCCAAGGGGATTTTACGCGGGCCCAAGTTTTTGTATCGGTCATTAATCTTTTCCTCCTCCTTCAAGAAGCGCGACACCTGCGGCGAGGATTATGCCCAGGTACAGGATTAAAAGAAGCCAATTGGTGCTTGCCAACGCGATTGATGCGAAGGCTAATACAAGTACGGAGGCGTCGAATACTACGAAGTAGATGATGTACTTGTAGAGGGACACGTTTATTTTTAGTCCTTGAAAATTAACTTGTTCTCCGCATGCGTAGGCAGCCTGCTCGTTTTCGCTTATGGCGGTTTTAGGGGCGGCCCGTTTTCCTATAACATAGATTCCGAGAGTTACGATGAATATTAGTAAGAAGGCGATGAGGGCTTCAACAATCATGCGGTTTTCTCTCCATTAATGATTTTTTCCATCAAGGCGACCTCAAGGGTTGAGCCGAATCGGCGCTTGTTATATCCAAAAGCGTCGGTGTAACCGTATTTAAGGTTATCGACATGGTGACTAGCCAAATGCGCAGGTTTGCTGGAGAAAGACAGATATGTTGCGGGTGCAGAGCAGCCGGTTTCACTTAGGTATCCTAGTGTCGTCTCTCCCATTGGTTTTTTCTCTCCTATACGCCCCGAGATAGTTCAGTAAAGGTACTACACTTGCATTTAAATTTTAAGCGTCAGATTATGCGAAATTTCATGATTTTTCACACAAATCTTGATGTTACCGCCCAGTAATATCGCATTTATACGGCTACCTCATCGCTAAGTCCATTCGCCGGATACGGAAACAGATGAGCCTTATCAAGCGGATAAGTAATCGTCACTTCCTCACCGATACTAACCCAATCCTCAGTCAAAGAAGGACGATTAATCACAAAGCGATCCCCATTATCAAGACGAATCTCATAACGCACAACCGTACCCTCAAAGGTCGTCTTATCAACCTTCCCAAAAAGAGCATTAGCCACAGCATTATGCCCCCGATGCATCTCACAGGTCTCAGGGCGGATAGCCAAAACAACCCGCTCCTCCCCCTCAATCCCACGCTCATTGAAAGCGTTGATTTTAAGACCCTCTCTGAGTTCAATTTCAGCCATGCCGCCATCAACCTTAGTTATGTAGCCCTCCAAAAAGTTGGATTCCCCGATGAAATGCGCCACAAAAAGGCTGTTGGGGTTCATGTAGAGCTCTTTTGGGGAGCCGATTTGAACGATTTTGCCCTTCTTCATGACGGCAATTCGATCCGAGATAGACATGGCTTCAGCCTGGTCATGAGTCACATGAATCGCCGTTAACTTGAGGTCTTTTGCCATCCGGCGGATTTCGTATCGAATTTCATTTCGGACCTTAGCGTCAAGCTGCCCCAACGGTTCATCCAAAAGCAATATTTTGCCGCCTGCCGCCAGCGCGCGTGCAACCGCTATACGCTGCATCATACCGCCGCTGAGCTCGCTGGGGTAGGCATCTAGCCGCTCGCTAAGCTTAACGAGTTCAAGCACCTCGTGACCGATGGTTTCCGCTTTTTTGGCATCGTAGTTTTTGACTTTTGGGCCATAAAGAACGTTGCTCCAAGCGGTCATGTGGGGAAAAAGCGCGAAGGTTTGGAAGACAAAACCGATCTCACGGTCTTCAGGGGGATCCTTGTCGACTCGACGGTCTCCGATGTGGATTTCACCGCTGTCAGGGTCAATCAAGCCGGCGATGAGGCGCAGAAGCGTGGTTTTGCCGCAGCCGCTTGGTCCCAGCAGCGAGAAGTATTCTTGGTCATGGATGGTTAAGCTGACATGGTCTAAAGCGTAGACTTTGCCATATTGTTTTGTAACGTTTAGGACTTTAACGTCGGGCATAGCTTCTTTTTTCTCCTGTGATGTTTATGATTGTTTTGTAGGTTATCATTCTATGCTTTTCCTTTTCGGGTTATAAGCCTGAGCACCAGCAGTATGATGAAGCTAAACAGGATAAGTAAACCGCAGCCTAAACTAACCGTTAACGCATTCACCCCAGCAATAGGTGAAATGGCGCCCCGAACGGAGTTAACCCAGTTAACTATCAAAACCGGGGCTGTTTGTAGCTGCGATGCCACCGCCAAAGAGGCGCCTGTTTCGCTGACGCTGCGTGTAAAGACGATGATTGCGCCTGAAAAAATCGAGTATTTAGTTATGGGCCACACGATGGTGCGGAAAACAGTCATGGGTTTTGCACCTAAAGTTTTAGAGGCTTCCTCCATCTCTACGCTTATACGCTCCATGGCAGCGGACATGGAACGCACGAAGTAGGGATAAGTAATGGCTAAATGCGCAAAGATTAGCAGAAGAAGCTCAGGGATACCCGGCACGCCGGTCCAGAAGAACTTTAAGGAAATGCCCAGGGCAATGGAGGGAACGATTATGGGGATGTTAATCAGGGTGTCAAGCGCCGCGGATATCCATTTGCCGAAGGTTTTTCTAGAAATAAGGATAGCCATGGGTAAACCGGTTGCGATGCCTAGCACCGTTACTATAGCCGCCAGTCCATATGAGAGGGCGAGGCTTTGCCAGAAACTTGCCCAGACGCCTGAGGCCGAAAATGCGTCGGTGAGGGTTGTTCCGGTGGTTATTGCTTGGAATGCAGGCAACGCAACAAACATGGAGGGGATCAGTACGAGGAAAAAGAAGACTGCTAAAGCGACGCCGTTACGGGTCCAAACGCCTTTCTTGTAGCTTAGCTTCTTCTCAAAGCTTGGCAAGCCATGGCCGAAGGGAAGCTTTAGTCGCTGCCCTAATATGCGTATACACGCAAAAATCGCCAAAGACACCGTGATGAGAATTATACTGGCAAAAACTGTGGCGCCCTCATAGGTTGCTTGAGAGATGGCTCCGCTTTTAAATTGGTTACTTACCGTTTGAATGAATACGGGTCCATTAAGGAAAACGCCGGCGGCAACGATGAAGGTGGCGCCTGTTTCAGAGAGCGAGCGGGCAAAGGCAAGGGTGTAGGCTGCGATCAGGGAGGGCTTAATTATTGGGAAAGTTACTGTCCGGGAAGCCGTAAGAGGGGGCGCTCCAAGCGTTCGGGAGGCACGTTCATACTCCATTTTGTAATCCAGCAATGCCCCCACTAGAACACGGACGACAACGGGGTACGAAAACGTGAAATGCAAAAGCATAACCAGCATCCAACCAGGCGAAACGAAGGGTGTACCGAAAAGATCAGAGATTCCGCCGCTGGAACTCCAAAAAAGCAGCAGAGAGTAACCCAGAGCGGCCGTTGGAACCACAAAGGGCAGATCAGCCAGCGTATCGAGCACGGTTAACCAACGGGATTTTCCCCGGACGATGAGCCACGCCAAGGGAACGCCAGCCAACAAATCCAAGCCAGCGACTACGAGGCCAATGATGAAGGAGGCGGAGATTGCCCCCAACGCGACATTCATCAATTCAGGGTTATCCAAGACGTTTTGAAGAGATCCCGCCTTGGTTAGGATGCCGATGATGGGCGGGATGAGAATCAGGGCGAAGAACAAGATAACAGCTGAGAGGTAGAGGGTGTATTTTATGGATTTTTTAGAAGATAAGCCATTGAGTGTGTTCCAGAGTTTATCTAGCAAGGTGCCGCTCCTGACTTCAAGGGTGGTTATTGCTCAAGGGGGAAAGATAGTTGACATTCAAGTATATTAGAGTTATATAGGCAGGGCAGTTTTTCCCGTAGTTCAAGCTTAGAATATATAGTATAGGGGAAACGGCGATAATTATCGAGAGCGCTAAGGCCGCCGACGCTTCCTAACTGACCACTTTTCGGAACTGATAAAGCGTCGCACTCAACGTCACAATGCCCACAAGCGCGATAACGCCATACGCCTGCAGAATCGTGGGCCAATCAAACCCATTTATCATCAACACACGGCATGCATTCACAGCGTAGGTTATGGGGTTAAACATGGAGATTGTCTGTATCCAGGGCGGCTGGAAACTTTGCGGCACCAAAGCCGTGCTTAAGAAAAGTAGCGGAAAAGTGATGAAGCCGCCGATGGCAAAAACCGTTTCGGAGTTGCGGGTCTTCATGCCGATTGCCAACGAAATCCCCGACCATGCTAACCCAAAAAACGCTATCGTCAACAAAATCAGCAGAATACCAGGCAGCCCCGTAACGTATGTGACGCCGATGAAGGGCAAAAATGAAAGCGCAATTATAATCGTGGATTGAATGGTTACGCGGAATGCATCGCTGAGTAGCCGTCCCAGCAGAATAGCGTAGCGGCTCACTGGAGTAACCAGCATCTTCTGCAGATAACCCGAATCGATGTCGGCGACAATCGAGTTGCCCGACTGCAAAGCACTTCCAAAGGCGTTTTGAAGCAGAATCCCAGCGGCGGCGAAAACTGCGTAGCTGCTTGTGCCGGTGGCTTGTTCAAACCCGGGTATATCTGAGAAGCTGCCTAGAAGCTGGGTGAAGAGAAGCAGGAAAATGATGGGTTGAAAAAGCGAAAAAAAGAGCAGGATAGGGGTTCGGATTAGCTTCTTCATGTATCTAACAAAAATGTACCATGTGTCGGCAAGCAGGGTCATCTTGGGCGTCCTCCAAAGGTGCTGCTGCTTGGTGCCTTCACTAGATCTTCGGTGCGTATTCGCCTGCCCGTGTGTTTGAGGAAAACGTCATCAAGCGACGGCGACGAAAAAGTCACGGAGAGCAATCGGATGTCGCTGCTGTCGAAGGCGCGGACAATATCTGCTACCAGTGGCCCAGCGTTCTTAGCGTAGACGTTTAGGCATTCCTCGCCCCCTAATTCCTCCACGTTGTTGACGCCTGAAAGAGACTTCAAAAGATCCTTGGCACGGGCTTTATCACGCTGACAGTTATCAATCGAAATCCTGATGGAATCCGCGCCGATTTCCCGTTTCAACTCAGCTGGGGAGCCGCTGGTGACGATTTTGCCGAAATCAATTATGGCTAATCGTTTGCAGAGGCGGTCGGCTTCCTCAAGATACTGGGTTGTTAGGAAAATCGTTGTGCCTGCCTTGTTGATTTCTTCAAGGTACGACCAGATAGCCAGCCTTGACTGCGGGTCTAGCCCCGTGGTTGGCTCATCGAGAAAAACGATTCTGGGTTCATGGACCAGCGCAGTCGCCAAATCCAGCCGCTTCTTCATGCCGCCGCTGTAGTTGCGGGCTCGCTTATCCGCAACTGATTCCAGCCCCACCAACCGCAGAAGCTCAGCTATGCGTGCTTTGAGTTTAATGCCGTCCATCTGCTGGAAGTGCCCCTGCAAAGCAAGGTTTTCTCTGCCCGTTAAGTCGCCATCGACAGTTGTATCCTGGCTTTGAACACCTATTACTTTTCGAATAGAATTGGCGCCTGATTCGATGTCATATCCCGCTATCTTAACTGTGCCAAGGGTTTTGTGGAGCAGAGTTGTGAGGATTTTTATGGTGGTGCTTTTTCCGGCGCCGTTGGGTCCCAGGAAACCGAAGAATTCGCCTTCTTTGACGTTGAAGGATATGTCGTCCACTGCTTTGGTACCGTCTGAGTATACTTCAACCAAGTTTTTTACCGTGATGATATCGGGCATCTAAGTCAAATGGTTAGTAGTGGACATTGGGAGATAACGGTATGTGATTGTAGGCAAACAGCAACTTAAGTGACAATGCTTGTATGATAAACCGCGTATAATTATGGTTCAACATATCTGGGTTATCTGGGTGCGCTGTGCAACCGCCTAAATAAGGGTATAAATAATTCAATGACAGCTAGTGATGTAGGTGTAGCAAAGTTTTTGGCGAATCAACCAAGGGTGTCAGCTGCGATAAACCAATCTTAGGCATCATAACAGTTGAACCCAACAAAGCGATTAAGCGTTGCAGAATACGAAAACTCAGAATAGAGTATATCATCTCAGAAGATGCAGCTGTACTAGTGGTTCCTAAGTCCTGCAGCGCATGCATCAAATCCGAGGAATGCATCGACGATTTTATCCTGCAAATCATCGAAAAAATAGCAGAAAACGTCAGATGAAGCAGTCAGAGCCATAGAAAACTTAGGCGCCTAAGCTGCTTCGTCTCCGAATTTCCTTTTCAGCGGACACATCGGGCAGTTGGTCTCTAAGTCGGCTTTCCGCGGCAACTTCGGCTTCTTCCAAAATCTGCAGGGCATCGGCGTTTGCCGTAATCGTGTTTACAGAAATATCGTTGCTTTGGTTAGTGGAGCCAACTATGTCGGTTAGCAAATTACCGATGTTGCCCAGTTCCTGGCTTGCCTCAGGCATGATGCCGCACATCTCGCCACGTATGTTGTTTAGCATGCTTTTTGCGGGGGCAAGCACCGTAACTAAGTCCCCCAGTTCAGACACCGTACGCAGCCGCATGGAAACGCTTTGCAGGGCAAGCGAGGCATTCGTGAGCATTTTCTCGACTTTGCGAATCTCAGCCAGCTCCGTGGCAAGGATGTTAGCTCTTGCTCCATCATGCATAGCCATGGCTTTGACGACGCGATTAAAGATTTCCGCATCTCGGCTCTGGAAACGCAGAACTGCGCTGTCAAGCGTTTTTGTTTGCATATCTAAGCGCTGTGTGACCTGCGCGATTTGGTCCTTTATGTTCTCCGATGGCTTGCCAACATTGGCTATTTTGGAAGTTATCGAGTCCTCTTTTGGTTTACTCCATCGGTCAACAAAACGTCTAACCAAAGCTATTCCTCAGCACTCCACTGAGGCGCCTTGCATAAAAGAGTGTTCGCTCAAAATAGTTAAAACCGCACTTGCCCACCTGGATGGTTTTTATATTATTCTTTAAAGAGCTTGGCGGTTTTGATGGTTGGGATACGTGGGTTTGTATGGAAATCATGTAGGCTGAGCGCGGATTATATTTAAACCCGGGCTTAAGAAACACATTTTTGGGACTGATTTTGCCTTTGAAAATATGCTGCTTTGCGGGTCGCCCACGTCTAGCGTCAGGCTGAAACCTGGAGGGTGTCCAGGCAGAGTTTGTGGGGTTGGCTTGGTTGTTTTTATGGTTTTCTGGTTATAGCAGCTAATGTTTTATTCATATAACTAAAACGTTATTTTTTTTACATAAACCTATCTAAAAATATGGTCAAAAATATTCATAAACCAATCGAAATAGCACCATTTAATGAATCACTTTAGGTGAGTGTTTTTTATAAACATAATCAACTAACAACGATACACCGAAAAATAAAAGGAGAAAAAATAATTGAAGAAATTCTCGAATAAAAGAGCAATAGCTACAGTAATTGCAACAATTCTAATCGTAACAATCAGCGTTCAAATAATACAGTTCCCAGCCACAAACGCGCACTCACCCGCCTGGGAGATCCCATCCTTTGCGTTCGTAGTAGCACAGCCTACACTAGTCGGCGCAGGACAACAAGTGAGTGTCTTCATGTGGGTCGATGCACCCATGCCCTCCTCAGCTGAAGGCAACGATTACCGACGACACGACTATGTACTCACGATTACAAAGCCAGACGGCACCACCGAAGTAACCGAGTGGCCAGTAGTCGTGGATACAACTGGCGTACAATCATATTTCTTCACACCCACCCAAGTAGGCAACTATACTCTGCTATTCCAATACAAAGGCCAAAAGTTCACATGGAATGCTACAGCGGTAAGCAGCTGGACAAACGATTACTTCAAGCCGGCCAACGACACAACGACAATAACAGTACAAGAGGACCCCGTTACTGCACCCATTCTAGGCTTCCCCTTACCCACTGAATACTGGACGCGGCCCATAGAAGGACAAAACACTGACTGGTGGAAGATCTCCTCTAACTGGCTTAATCCCCCATTCATCCGCATCGGAGACAGCGGCACACAAGGCGCAACCTCGACATGCGACACCCAAGGCGGCTACGGCAGATACCAACCAGACGGCACATTACCAAACAGCCCACACATAATGTGGACACGCCCCATACAGGACGGCGGCGTCGTCGGCGGTGGCAGCTATGATGTCTTAGGCAAAACTTACTACATGGGCGGCTCCTACAACGTAAGATTCACTGAAGCAGTCGTTATGAACGGAAGACTATCCTATCTTGAACCATGGGGCAACTCAGGCAGCGGCGGCGACTACATATGCGTTGACTTACGCACAGGAGAAGAAATTTGGCGAGTTAACTACACCACAATAGCCTCAGTTGGAAAACCAGTTGCTGGCTACCTCTACTCATACGACATGATGAATCAACACGGCGTTCCACCCAATGGTTATCTATTCACGTTGAACTTTGCCAGAGCATACGACCCGGCAACGGGCAGAGTCATGGGACTTAACATAACAAACGTGCCCTCAAGCTTAGCTGCAGCTGCTGGATCACAGGGAGAAGTCCTACGATACATCTATAACTCCGCGGGAAAATGGTTAGGCCAATGGAACTCATCCAAAGTATTCACAGTGGAAAACACAGGAACCATAGATGCAGGAACCGCAGCACGTTATGACTGGAACGTTACGATCCCGTCACTGAGTTCAGGCACATGGACCGTGAACAGACATTTAGTTCCAGGACAGCTTCTGCTGCTCACACAAGGAAGCATGGGCGGCCCAAGAGACCCGCAGGCAGGCATGAACGTAACCGCAATCAGCATAAAGGAAGGCTCCCAAGGACAAATCCTGTGGAACAAGTTCTACAAGGCAGCACCAGACAACGCAACAAGGAAAATCATGGCAATCGATGGAGACGCAGGCGTATTTACCATGCAGGACAAAGAGAACCTAAGGCTCACCGGCTACAGCCTCACCGATGGAAGCATGATATGGGATGTGCAACCTGAAGATGCAAAATGGGACACCATGCGAAGCACCACTATTGCGGCTTACGGAAACCTCTACGTTTCTGGCTTTGATGGCATAATGCACTGCTACGACATTAAAACGGGAGATTTAATTTGGACATACGGCAACGGCGGACCAGGCAACACAACCTACTCGGGTCTGGAAACAGCCTGGGGAGTGTACCCGATCTTCGCGGACGTTGTGGCTGACGGAAAAATCATTTTAGGCACAACCGAGCACTCGCCTGACTCACCCTTCTACAAAGACGCGCAATACCGATGCATCAACGCTACCACAGGTGAAGAAATCTGGACTATGATGGGTTGGGGCACAGGTATGTACGTGGGCCAAAGTGACCTTGTCGCAGACGGCTTCTTCGTCTACCTCAACTGCTATGACTCACAGATATACTGTGTCGGCAAAGGACCCAGCCAAATGACGGTAGATGCACCTAAAGCATCCATAGAATTCGGCAGATCACTGGTTATCAGCGGAACAGTAACTGATATTGCAGCAGGCACAAAGCAGAATGAACAGGCAGCCAGATTCCCCAACGGCGTACCAGCAGTATCCGACGAAAGCATGGGCGAATGGATGGAATACGTCTACATGCAGAAGCCACGGCCAGCCAATACAACAGGCGTTCCAGTGACGTTAAGCGTCGTAGATGACAACGGCAACTACCGAGAAATCGGCGTTACAACAACAGACTCTAACGGAGCATACAGCTACCAGTGGACACCAGACATAGAAGGCAAATTCGTAGTATACGCCTCATTCGCAGGCAGCGAATCCTATTGGCCCTCACAGGCAGAAACAGCATTTGCAGTGGACCCCGCACCAGCAACACCGACACCAAGCCCAATACCCGTTGCTACAGCTTCCGAAACCTACCTGCTACCCGGAATAGCTGGAATCATCGTGACCATAATCGTGGTCGGCGCTATTCTGGCATTGCTGGTTACAAGAAAAAAGCCCTAAAATTTCCTTCCCTTTTCTTTTTTTTGTTTAAACCAAGATAAAAGCTTCCAGGCATAGCCATTTTTGACTAAACTAAAAAAAATCTGGTTGATTTCCACTCTCCATTAGCCAGACAAAAGAGACAACGACTCAAATCGAGTTAAGAATGGAAGTGCGGTAACCGGGATTTGAACCCGGGTCCTAGACTTGGCAAGCCTATGTACTAACCAAGCTGTACTATTACCGCGTATAGCGCAACGAACAAACTAAAAACTACCTAATAAACTCTACATTTCCAAAGCAAGCTACAGACCACAAAAAAGCCGTCCCACCCCAAAAAAGCAGTTTTCCAGCGCCTGCCAAACGCAGCATACCATCTGGGAATTAGACGAGTTAAAACGATACTTTGCTTCCAAAACTAGAATTCCAAAAAAAGTTGCAGGTGCCGGCTGCAGGAAATTTTGAGATCAATAAATCGGGAGTTAATGATTATGGGGGCTTGGCGGCGTTATCTTCTTGTCACCAAGCCGATGATGGCTCCAAGACCGATGAGCCATGAGCCCCACCATGCCCCAAAAATGCCCGCGATTATAGCAAGAAGAATCAGCCAAAGCGCAGCGCCGACATTATTAACCCACCTCGACGCGCCAAGCGCCAGAAAACCAATGATCAGAATGGCAAGTCCCCACCAGAACGCAGCCAAAGCATACAACGGATACCATATCAAAGCAAAAATCCCAAGCATCGCTAAGCCGCCGACGATAATCAAAATTATGCTACCGATGAAAGCCATAGCTGAGCCAATGTTGCGGCCAGAAGAAGTTGTTGTGGATGTAGTTTCATACGATGGTTCAGTCAATAAATTCACCTCCGCGTTTTTCAAAATCAAATTAATGGAAATAAACAAGGGAGCTTGCGCAGAACAAGGCGATAATGCAAGCTTCTGGGGCGCTAACCTATCAGTTTCTTTTTTGCCGCAGCGAATTCTTCATCTGACAGTACACCGGAGCTGTGCAGTTCACCTAGTTTCTGCAGTTGAGCAATGGTATCTTCCTGTTGGGGTGCAGTCTGCTGAGCGGGTTGTGCAGGTGGAACTTGCTGTGCCTGCTGGCTTTGCTGTTGCTGCGCCTGTGCGCCCTGATTATACGCCTGCTGCTGTGCTTGAGCTTGTCGCTGGGCAGAAGCTCGTCCCATAGCCATTCCGCCCACAAGCATTAATCCTCTACCGCGCAAGATTAGTCGCCTCCTTCATCGAATAACGCTCTGACTTTGTCCAGATTCTCCGGGGGAATACGGCCCATATCGATTAAGACAGCATCCGAATCAATCAATGCCTCTTTAAAGCGTATAGCCCAAAGGTTCTCGAACAACAACAAAGCCGCTGAACTCTCATTAGGCAACGACTCGCCCAACGCGTTTATGTCACCTTCATAGAACCACTCCTTAAGGTTACCAGCTAACTTCTCAAACGCTCTACCCTCATCACCCTGCAGGTCTCTTGCTTCAGTAACAAAGATTGCTCCGTTGGCGTCTTTTGTAACGAAGACTAAGTCGATTACACGAATTATGCCGCGCCTCTCCAGATCCACCATTTCAGGCACGATTTTGCCGTTGAATTTGTTTCCCGGGAACCCCACAATTAGATAGTCCACGGGTCCCATAGTTCTGCCGCTTGCTTTTTCCATCATATGTTCGACTACCAAGAAAATCACCACTATACCGTGGAAGGCAGGAGTTTATAGCAGTATGTGGCAACATGCTGTATGAACAAGTGTCCAAAATCTAATGGCAAATGGCAACATGCATACAGGGTTAGCCGTATTTGGCTGCGAAGGCTGGATTGAAATAAAAGATATTACATTGGGCAAACAGAGTTCTGCTGGATAAGTATGGCTTATCTTAGGGAACAAACAAAGGAAGTCGACATTGATTTCCCCCTCGATTCAGTGTGGAAAGCGATACACAAAGCAGTCGATGAATTCGACTGGGAAATCCTGGGCCAAGACGTAGCCACCCATCAAATAACCATTAAAACAGCAGACACCCTCACATCATATGGCTCGACCCTGAAAGTGAATCTAAAACATAACCAGAACGCCACACATATGCTCGTCAGCGGAGAAACCCCCGTTACCACGATAACCTCGACGCTGCAGTTTGGGCAAACCTTCGACTGCATCGAAGATTTCGTTTTAGCCCTCGCAGACATCATGAACCGCTAAACCGCATGCCGCCGCCAAGCCATCAAGCGACCCGTTGAAACCACTTTAATAAAACATAAAAAACCTTATCTAATTAAGCGACAAGCATTTAGAAAATCTCTGCCGCTTCCTTTCAGGTATAGAGAAACAATGTAAACGAAAAAAGCAGCCTTTTCCACCCGCTTTTTTGACTATAAATAGAGGGGGGATAGAGGCAGCAGAGCAACAGTGACTACGCTATGTAGCTACAGTAGATAGTAAAGAAAAAGCCCTTTTCAGAAAAGAAAGGAATGTAGCGTCAAGCGGGAATTTAGTTGACTTGGTCGGTGTCGATTTTTTTAGCCATCTCTGAAACGATTTTTGTGAAGGGGTGATCGGGTTTGTCTTGGACGAAGATGAAGTTGCCTTCGGCACGTAGAACCTCGCAGAAGCAGGGCATTATGCCTAGCAGTGGAACTTGGTAGTCGGTTTTGATTTTTGCGGCCATTTCGGCTTTGCGTGAAGTCGCGGAGGGGTCAAGAACCTTGTTTAGTACCAACCCGGTTTTCTTCTCGAAGAGGTTGTAGAGTTCTGCTAGCATGCGTTTGGTGCCGTCTACATCGCTGCGGTCGCCGGTTGTCGCCACCACCACGAAGTCTGCGGCTACAATGGCGTTAATTGAGGAGTACTGAAGACCTGGGCTGGTGTCAAAGACTAGGTAATCGAATTTTTGGTCCCGAAGCAGCACTTCCCGCAGCGCCAAGAGCCGTCCGAGCGCCCGCATTTCCCATTTGCGGTCTTTGCTGGACATGTCGCGGATGGCTTCGGTGGATGGGTTGGCAAGGCAAGCATAGAATTTTCCGGTGCCCGTAAGTCTGCTGCTAAGGTCCACTATGGCTTGGTTGATTTCGCAGGTGCTGTTTAGGTAATCGTTAAACCAGTGTTCGATGTTTTGGGCTTTAAGGATAGCAAACAAGCTGGGTGCACGGAAGTCCAAATCAAAGAGGCAAACTCGTTTCCCCATCTTGGCAAATGTCGCCGCCAAGTTAACTGACATCGAGGTTTTACCGGTACCGCCCTTGTAGCTGTGAACAGCAATGATTTTGCTCATAAACTCAACTCTGTGTTTCCCTATCTATGTAAAAGTATGCCTTTCTACCCCTACGTTCCTTCTTTACATAACCCATAATGACCAGCTGATTAAGATACGCACTCTCAACCGCCCTGGCACGCTGCGTCTGACCCGCAACTTCCTCTGCAGTCGCGCGGCTGCATCGACAAATAGTCATGGCGGTCTTTCGCAGATGATCAGGCATAGAAAGCAGAGTCATAACATCCAAGGATGCATCAGGCACGCTAGGCATAACCCGAGAAGTCTCCCCGGATCCGTTTTTCTGAATCTCAATCATGACTTCCATCTTCTCGTTAAGCTTGACAAGATTTTCTTCTATCTTCTCAAGTATGCTCAGCGGCTTTTTACTAGACAGGTCGTTTCTTATCACGCATTATCCCTGAATTGTATTTCATCTGTACTATTGTTGTATACTAAAACCATTACTGTTTATTAAGTCTTGCGATACTGAACTACAGATGGATGAAACCAAAAAAAGTTAACCAGAAAAACACTGTGACGGTTAAGAAGGGAATTAGTTTGAAAAGCAGTAAAGGAAAATGTTGTTGGGAAGATGGGGGTTTAGAAGGGAACTGGTGCTTGGTTTCGTGCTTCTTCGACGATAGGCAAGACCTGTTTTAGTTCCTTGAAGTACTTTAGAACTGTAATGCCGCGTTGGGTGATGGCGAAGACTACTCGGCGTTTGCCGATGGTACGTTCCTCGACTAGACCTTGTTTCATTAGGAAGTCGAGGTATTCTTTGAGTACGCTGCAGTTGACGTTGGCTTTGTACATTACGTGTGTTAGCTTTAAGGGTCCTCGGTGAGCGAGTACCGTCAGAATGTCGACATACATTTCCAGTTTTGATCGGCGCACTTGTGTTTCCTCTTTTGTCTATTTTCTTGTTTCTTTATATTTATCGTTTATGGATTGGTAATCAGTATTATTAACCATGGTGGCGTTTAGTTGGCTGATTTTTCTATGATGTTGTTTAACACGTTTAATCTATTTTCGAAGGCAGTCACCATGTCATCTAGCAATATATCACGCAATTCGGTTGACAAATAATTGATTTGTTCATCGAAAACGTTGGCGAATTTTGCCTCAAGTTCTTTTCTGTTTTTTTCCGCAAATTGCTTCATACTCACACACATCCTCAAATTATTAACGTACTCCAAATATGTGCAAGCCATATAACTGACTTATGAAGGCAACCTCTGAATCATAAATAAGTAGTTCTAAACCTAACGCAAACCCTCGAAGACGCGGTATTTACCTCTGATTCGCCTGATACCCATCATCGAATCTATAGTAGGCTAAGTTACAGATAACTTGATGTATGTTGCAAAATAACTGTACAATTTCAAAACCAAAAATAATAATATTAAGAACACAAAAATCAATTTATGGAAAGCACACAGACGATAACCAAAGCCACAAGGCAACTAGCTCCCTTCCTATGCGTTGTTGTCGGCGCATTTTTTGTGTACCTTCTCTGCTTGCTGTTGAATTCTTTTTCTGCTGATTACCGGATTTATCAAACTGTCGCCGCCTACGTTTCCGAGCACGGGTTTGATTTTTGGAAGGTTTACTGGTTATTCTCCGAGTTGGTGGGTGAGGTCGGGTTGTTTGTGCGGTTCAGCGGGGCTTGCCTGCTTTTGGCTTTTACTATGTGGCTGCTGTGGCGGAGAACTCCGCGGTTTGCCCTGCTGCGTAAAGCCATTCTGCTTGAAGGTCTCTACTATCTCTTCTTTATTCCATTTATAGGCTTGGAGCTTTTCTCGCCTAATGCCTCAATGGCCTATCACCTTGCCGCTTCCTCCTACATCCTGCAAGCCCTCCTAATCACCCCTGCCTTCCTTGCCCTCTACATTAAACTCCGCAGCCCACAACTGAACCTTGGCATAAAAAAATGGTTTGCCCTCTGCGCCGTCACCTTCACCTTTGCCTTGTGGATCAAGCATTTCCTCTTTAGCCTCTACGCCCTTCCCGCCGATTCAGCCAGTCCCATTTTGCTTATAGGCTCAGCTAACTCCATAATTACCCTGCTTGTAGGCGCCCTGCTTGTGCTCTTTGCCCTCTTCCCAACGATGAAAGGCAAAGCCGGTTATCACCGCCGAGTTTTAGGTGTTGGGCTGTGTTTTGTAGGCGCGTATTTTCTGGTTTACCTGCTGGTTGCTGCTTTTAGCGGTGGCTACCTCAGTTATCTTTGGTTGACTGATTTCTGGGCCTCCAGTTTGGTTGTGTTGGGCCTTGGTTTTCTTCTCAAAAAACCATGTTGAAGCGGTTGATGTGGTTGTTGCGGGTAACCAACAAAATGTTTTAAGTCGCCAAGGCATTTGCACATATACATCAGGAATGCGGTTTTTTGCTTAGCACAATTAAGGAGAAATCATGGAGCGTTTTGCTCGAGGAAGGCTTTATGCTTAACGGGCAAGTTCGGGGGCAACGCTGCTTCAACTGTAAATCAGCAGCGGAGATTCTGGCTTTAAACCAGAGCAACCCCAACCTGCTCCTCTACGGCTGCAAAGACACCAAATGCAAACACCGCTTTCTGCGCCTAGACATGGAAAAAGAGGGTTTACCCAATAATCCGCAGCAACTTTCCTAACCCCGGTTTTTGATATCGCCTCTTTGGAGTGGCTTTTTCTTCGGCACATAAACCGTTATAGAGACGGTTGCTGTTGCTTGCAAAGCTCTATCCCCCCTCTATTTATAGCAACATAGCGCAAACGTCGGCTGCTCCATCAACCTCTATCCCCCTTATATATAGGCCAAAATGCGTCTGGGAACGGCTGCTTTTTGGGTTTGCAACGTTTCTTTGCTGATGGCTGTGACAACCGCCAAGCCGTCGCCGTTAGTGCTAGGGAGCTAGGTGTATTCTCTGAAGGTGTAGCCGCATCGAATGCACCGCAGAAACTGCGTGGAGGATTCGTCGCTGCCGCGGGTTTGCACCAGCCAAACGTTAGCGGTGTTGTTTCCGCGTCGGGGGCAATCCATATGAATCGTAGGCATCGTAGTGAGTTCCTGCTCTTCTCTGCCTATGACGGCTACAAACTGCTTGGGGGTATGCTCGATGTATTTTCCGTTAACTTTGCGGTTGGCTTCCGCTTCAGGTTTTTTCTGCCCACATTTACTGCAGGCAAGCATCAACATAACTTGGTTTCCAACGCGTATCTTGGCGGGTTTTAGAACAGAACCGCATTGACTACAAAACTCCATATTGCTTCCTCCAAAGATAATTTTTCGCAGGCATCGGTTGCCCCATTAAGCGGCGGGTAAACCGTTGCTTGCTTGCCGCCCTTGGATGCTATCACATCTTAAAGCGGTTATTACCCATAGGAGGCGCGGAGTCATAAATAATCTTGTGACTGCACCCAAACTACCACAGCTAACCGAGCAGGCGCCTAAACCCGCTAACGTCGCTTCTTGGCTTTGGTTGGCCGGGGCTTGCTTAGGGCCTGCGCAGTTTTAAGGTCCAATGGGCGGTTGACGTTGAGGAAGGTTTTAAAATCCGGATCCAACTGCTCGATAACCAGCGTGGAGAGGTAACGTACACCGTGCAGCTTCTCCACCAGCGTATGCATGTCATATGTGCCCTCCGCCGCCTCCTCTTTTGCAGCCTGCAGCGCCAGCTTGGTGTTGTAGACGGCGTGCAGCGGCTCAATTTCTTGGTCAGTGTACCGTGGCACCACCGCGGATTTGCCGATGCATAAATCCAGCATCAACGCAAGGACCTCGCGGTTGGGGAATGGGCTATCGTAAGGTAAAAGCAGCGTGTAGGTGCCGGCGGCGGCTTCAAAACCTGTTAAGGCACCGATCAGGGGGCCCTTCTGCTGCTCGATGTCGACTGCGAAGCGGACGGGGGCAGAAACGATTTTACTGTAGGCATCCGCGCGTTCCTGCGAGCTTGTAACTACGATGATTTCATCTACCAGACCCTTCACGGCGTCTACCACATAGTTAAGCATGGGTTTGCCGTCGAGGGTGGACAGGCCTTTGTCTTCTCCGCCGAACCGCGTTGAAAGTCCTCCCGCCAAAATAACCGCTGAGCGATCCATAATCATTCACTGGAACATCTAGCTGTAGGGTGCAAGTTAAGGTTTTTGCGATGCACCCCTTAAAATAACTTGTTAAAGCACAGTTTATGGGGGAGTTATTCAGGCTCTGGGTCCAAAATCTGCCTGCCTGATGGGGATGGCACCGGTAAATGTTTAAGGCATGCGCGCTAATCCAGAACCAATCCCAAGAGGTATCTGAGGCGTATTTTTCTGGTTACTCTGGGCAATAGCTATTATCAACGGCGCACTCATAGATGTGTTGGGTCTGCTCTAGGCCGCTTACGCGCACTCAAGGCAGCAGGCGCGAGGTCACCTGTTTTTGAACCACAACAACCATAGCATGCACCAAAAAGAGAGCAGGCGCGAGATGAACCATGAAGCGCCCATGATGCATAGCATGCGTAATAAAACCCTCAAAACACGTTTCATCTTTTGCCTCATCCTCACCATACCGGTATTGGTGTTGTCCCAAACCATTCAAACCTGGTTTGGCTTCACGCTAATGGTGCCCTACCAAAACTTTATCCTGCTGGCTTTAGCGTTTGCCATCTACATCTACGGTGGCTGGCCTTTCCTCATCGGATTAATCGGCGAAGCGAAAGCTCGCCAGCCAGGAATGATGACGCTGATTGGCACCGCGATTTCGGTTGCTTTCTTTTTTTCTGCAGCCACTGTGTTCTTTCCGGTCGGGATGGATTTCTTTTGGGAACTTGCCACTTTAATCGATGTTATGCTGTTGGGGCATTGGGTTGAAGCCCGAAGCGTCATGGGGGCCTCGCGGGCGCTTGAGGAGCTGGTGAAGGTTATGCCGACGGTGGCGCATGTGGAAATGAACGGTGAAGTTATGGATATGCCGGTTTCGGAGCTCCAGGTCGGCAACTTGGTGCTGGTTCGACCCGGCGAGAAAGTGCCGTCTGACGGTATAGTTGTTGAGGGAATATCTACCGTGAACGAGGCGCTAATCACCGGTGAATCTGCTCCCGTGCAGAAACGGGCACCCGATAGGGTGGTGGGCGGCGCAGTGAACGGTGAGGGCTCGCTGAAGCTACAGATTGAGAGGACAGGAAAAGAAACCTATCTTGCCCAGGTTATTTTGCTTGTCCAGCAAGCTCAGCAAAGCAGATCCCGCACACAAGACCTTGCTAGCCGAGCCGCCGCATTGCTCTTCTATGTTGCCGTAGCTTTGGGGATGGTTACGTTTGCTGTCTGGTCACTGCTCGGTAACGTCGAGTTTGCGTTAACCCGAACCGTCACGGTGCTGGTGATAGCTTGCCCCCATGCGTTGGGTTTAGCTATTCCCTTGGTGGTTGCATTATCCACTTCGCTTACTGCTAAAAGCGGGATTTTGATCCGTGACCGAAAAGCATTCGAGGACGCCCGAGGCATCGACGCGGTTATTTTTGACAAAACAGGCACCTTGACTTTAGGTAAATTCGGCGTCACCGACACGGCTTCTTTGATTGCTGAGGGCGAGCTTTTGGAGTTGACGGCGGCGGTGGAGCAGAACTCCGAGCACGTCATCGCCAAAGCAATCGTTGAGAACGCGAAAGTCAAAAAAACCTCTATACCCCAAAGCAGCAGTTTCCAAGCGCTGCCAGGCAGAGGAGCCAAAGCAGTTGTCATGGGCAAAACCGTCTATGTGGGCGGCCCCAGTCTGCTGTCGGAGCTGGACATATCGGTAACCGACGAGAAGATTTTGGCTCTTGCTCAGACGGGGAAAACCGTTGTCTTCACGGTTGTTGAGGGTCGATTGGCGGGGGCTTTTGCTTTGGCTGATCAAGTGAGAGCTGAGTCGCGGGCTGCAGTGGCGGAGTTGAAGGCGCAGGGCATCAAAGTTTTCATGTTAACGGGGGATTCCGAGGCGGTTGCGGGCAGGGTTGCAGTGGAGCTTGGCATCGAGGATTATTTTGCGGGTGTGCTGCCGGAGCAGAAAGCCCAGAAAATAGTGGAGCTTAAGCAGCGGGGGTACCGTGTGGCTATGGTGGGCGACGGAATCAACGATGCCCCTGCGTTGGCAAGCGCCGATGTAGGTATAGCTATTGGCGCGGGAACCGATGTGGCAATAGAGAGCGCAGATGTAATCTTGGTGAAGAGCAACCCCAAAGACGTCGCATGCGCCATCTGTTTTTCGCGGAAGACCTACCGCAAGATGGTGCAGAATCTCTGGTGGGCGGCGGGGTACAACATTTTTGCTCTGCCCCTTGCTGCAGGGGTCTTTGCGGGATTGGGCATAGTTGTCGACCCGGCGGTAGGCGCGGTTTTGATGACTTTAAGCACGGTTATCGTTGCAGTTAACAGCCAGACTCTGCGGCGGCAAATGTAGCTGCATCTAGAGGGGGGGTTTGGCGATTTCTTTGCGGTTTAGCGTCTTAGTCCACTGCTTGAATTCCTCCGAAGGCGGATAGTCATGGTAGAGCTGCCTCCGTTTAGCTTCCAAGAACAGGTTTTCTTTGCCTGCGTACTCGGCGGCAGTTATGATTTGGTGTCCCGCATCTTGGGCTTTCTGGTAAATCGCATCCATTTTGCTTCGCCAGAACTCATCCCGAAGCGCATGATGCTCCAAAACCACAACTGGCACCGCCTCGGCGAGGCGCTCAAGGTTTCTCTGCGCCAAATCAAGCTGGCTCTGCTCAACGCGGAACCCCGCCAGATACAGCGGCGGTCCCCCAAGCATGAGCACATCTGGTTTAGCTTGCAGAATCAAGTTGGCTGTGCCTGTGGACATGGGGCCCTGTACGTCGGGGGCATGCATAAACCGTTCCCCGCCGCATTGCACCGACGTCATGATGACCCAGCCCAGCATGCCATCCTCGGCGCCATGCGGCACCGCCACCGAAAACTGCAGCTCCGTTTCGCCGAAGCGGAAGGTTTTGCCGTCTGCCGCTTCAACAGACGCCGCGTACTTGCCGCCTGTCTTCTGGAACATCCATGCCCGCTGCCGCTGACTCGCATTAATGTTCTCCTTGGCGTTTTTTGCCAGCACCACCTTGCCCCCATAGATTTGCCGCGCTGTCTCGCCATCCTCGGTCCAGTTTACGACCCAATCCGTGTAGCTGGGGGTGTGGTGGTCGAAGTGGTAGTGGCTGATGGTGACGACGGAGGCGTGGTCGGCGGCGGCTGCGATGGTTTGGCGCAGGCGCTGGATAGTTTGGAATTCGATGGGATGGGGGGGCAAATTGAAGCGGTAGGGACAAAGCGAGATGCCTGCGTCGAGGAGCACGGCTACGTCGGGGGTCTGCACCAGTGTGCACATGGAGCGCACGCCGAAGCTCTCCGATGCCAGCGGCGTAACTTTGATTTTACTCAGTGGAGTAGCCATTGCCTTCGCCATGCCTATTTGGATGCAGCTTGACGGGTAAAAACATTCCCAGCCCTCTGCCACAAACCATTAATGCCCCCGCTGCTAGCATTAAAGGTGTAGGCGTGTTTTGTATGAGTGACAAATCAAGCGAAGCTAAGAACCTCGAGGTTGCCACGTTGGCGGCAGGGTGCTTTTGGTGCACTGAAGCGGCGTTTGGCATCATCCGGGGCGTCGAATTCATCATGCCCGGCTACACCGGCGGCGTCGTGCCTAACCCCAGCTACGAGCAGGTTTCCACGGGCGAAACGGGGCATGCGGAGGCAGCGCAAATCTACTTTGACCCCAAAGCCGTCAGCTACCGCGAAATCCTCGAAATCTTCTTCACCATGCATGATCCCACCTCGCTTAACCGCCAAGGCGCCGACGTGGGCACACAGTACCGCAGCGCCATATTCTACCAGAACGAGCAACAGCGGAGAATCGCGGTGGAGCTTATCGATGAACTTAACGACGAGGACATCTGGAGCCGCCCCATCGTCACCGAAGTGGTGCCCCTCACCCACTTCTACAGGGCTGAAACCTACCATAAAGACTACTACAAGCTGCATCCCAAAGAACCCTACTGCCAAGCCGTCATCGCACCCAAAGTGGCTAAGCTGCAAGCAAAGTTTCTAGATAAAATGAAGGTGCCGCTATGACAGCAGAATCGATGCTTAGCGGGGCGGAGGGGGTGCTTGGGCAGATTGAGGAGGCTTCGCAGAAGAGTTTTCTACCCATCATCGGACCCGTCAAGGGCAAGCTGCTAGCGGAGGAAGTGCACAAAGCCCAGCCTAAGCATGTGCTGGAGGTAGGCACCTTGATTGGCTACTCAGCGATTTTGATGGGCAGGGAAATGGCTGCGGACTCAGAGATGATAACCATAGAAATCCACGAGGACGAAGCAGAACTGGCAAACCTGAATATCCAGAGAGCCAACGTGCCCCCTAAAATCAACGTCATCGTAGGAGACGCCCTCGACGTTATAGCTACGCTACATGGACCCTTCGACTTCGCCTTTATCGACGCAGAAAAAGCCGAGTACCTACAATACCTCAAGCTCGCTGAGCCTTTGCTGAGCAGCGGCGCCGTAATCTTCGCGGATAACGCAGGGGTCTTCGCTGACCAAATGGCGGATTACCTTAGCTACGTGCGGACCAGCGGCAACTACCAAAGCCGCTACGTTGAATTAGCTGGGGACGGCGTGGAAATCAGCGTCAAAATCTAGCGCTCTGCCTGTTAGTAGCGGTGGTATCGGCGCCTGCCATGTTTAGGCTTAGGCTTTCGCAGTTGCTCGCCGCATTGGGGACAGTACGCTTTACCCTTAGAAACCGGAAGAGAAGTTCCCTCGGCAAAGAAGTGCCCGTTTTCGCATGTGAGGTCAAACTCGAAGCTCTCCGACTCGTAGTCATGGGGGTTAGCTAAGATGTCCTCTTTAACCGACACGTTGCTCTTTATGATTTTGTGAGGTGGATAAACGGGGGCAGGCGTGACGGGTTTAGGCGGGACAACCGGTTTAGATGCTTCGGCGGGTTTGGGTGGTGCCGGGGGCTTTTCAGGTTTTGGCTTTTGGATTTGAGCTGCAGGTTTAGGCGGCTGACGCGCAAGGGGGGGTTCCGTGGTTACCTCAGTGGGTCTTATTACGACCCGGGGGGGCAGGGTAACTTTGCGTTTAGTTGTTAGCTTATGTTTAGTGGAGAAAATAGGTTTAGCCGCCGCTGATGCCTTAGGCGGAACGAAAATCTTGATGGGCGCATCCTCCGCCGGCGGCGCAATCTTTACGGGTCGTTTAGCTGGGGCGGGGGCTTTTGCTTGGGGTGGAATGAGGATTTCCGCTGCTATCTCATGCTTTTCGGTGGGTGCGGAGGCTTTGGAGGGGGATTTTACTTTTATGACCACGGGCGAGGCGGGGGGAAGAACTGCCCTGATGACTTTGCCTTTTTCGGGCGCCTTGAAGTTATGGCTTCTGCTAGCTTTTTTGAAGTTCACCATGGGGGCGGTGGTGGAGGTTCCGCAGTCTGGGCAGCACTCGCTGTACTCGACGAGGCGGCGTCCGCATTTTCGGCAAAACGGCATAAGGTCACTTTATTTTTTAAATGATTGATGATTCGGCGCCCTTTAAACTTTGATGCAGAAAAACGGATTCTTCGGGGGCTACCTGAACATTTAAAGGCTGATGGGGCTGTTTTGGGTTGGGTGGGCGATGACGAGTCTGGCCCCGCAGACACAAAGATGATGTGGATCTTGAGTGTGAGGTGGCGAAAATGACAAGTTTAGGGCTTGTCCCTAGCTATACAGATGATTTGCCACCTAAGAGCCCACCTACAACAGTTGATGGCGGTTTGGTTGAATATTTTCGCAGTGGTAAAAAGGCGTGAACTTGACTTTTGTAGTCCAAAAAAGAGGCTCCGAATGCTTCAGTAAGATAGAGGGTTTCTTTGCGAGCCAAATAAGCAATAAAGGGCAGTATATACGCCAAAGAAAAAAGCACGATTGCGGAAAAATACCATGCGACATGCGGAATCAATATAACCAAACCGCCCAGGGCATAAAGAAATATACCCGTGTATAGGGGATGCCTAATGTAAGCGTAGACTCCGTGAAATTTTAGGCTTGAATTTTTGAAGCAATACCCCGTCCAGGAATGGCATTTTCCCAAGTCAATCTTTGCTTTTATAACAAGCCCTGTTCCTAAAGCTGTAATTGCTAGACCGATAACGTCTAGGAGCGATATCCATGAGAGAGACAAGAGGGCATAGAAAGAAATGCAAAGGGGAAACAGGTAAAGAAGCTTCATTAGGGTGATAAATTTCTGATTCACTAAGGGAGCGGTCCCCTTTTTGCTTCTAAAGTCTGAGATAAACAAAGCAAAGAGTAAGGTAATAATTACCTCTGCAGTCAGGAAAGCGATGGCCTGCGTACTACAACACACCGATTACTATCCCTGCCTTGTACTTTAAAAATTTCCCGATGGCAAAACTCATTTGAGTCCTTTTCAAGGGCGTCCCTTTCGAAAAGGTGACCCTCTCAGAAGCTACTTTTTAGGTTTGGCGCCCTCGACGTATTTGGCGTCGATGTTTGCTTCCCAGAACTCCTTGAAGCTTCGGCGGTACTTGGGCAGACGCTGTCGTCCACGCCAGGTGGCTTTGTCAGCGAACTTTTTGATTTCCGCAGAGGGCTTAAAGTACGCGACTGCGTTATCTACGCTGAGCACGAAAGGTGGGCGGCCATGGTACATGCTTATCCAGCTTGAGATTATGCTGCCGGTGCGGTGGTTGCCCTCTATGAACAGCTGGGGGTGACCAAGTATTGCCACGTAGATTTCCGCGGCGACTTTAAGCGGATGCGGTTCGCCCTTCATGTGTTTTCTGTACCATTTCTGGAGGGGGATGATTTGGCTGTAGAATTTCTCAGACGTCGCCATTATTGCCTTGTGGTACTCCAGCCGCAGGTCCCAGTCAACGCCGTAATGCACCAGGCAGTTGAGCTCCAGCATCTCAGGGATGCTTGCCTGCGAAAACGGCTCAACCCCCCGCCGTAGCTGCACGTCGAGGTGACGGTAGGCAGCCATCATTCTGCCTCGGACTACCCCATCGAAGGCGGTGTCGCGGCGACCGATTTTTCTGCGGGCTAACTCATCGTCGATGTTCTTCCAGTTTGTTTGGACGTCGAGGAGGGATTGTTCGACGTTGGCGAGGTTTAGCTGCAGGATGTTTTTTTGGCTCACTACATCACGGTCAATCAGAAAGCTGTGTTTCTCCTAGTTAAATAATCACTGTAAAAAATCGTAAACCTCAGATATCACAGGGGCAAATAGTAGAAACAAGCGTGTAGGGTAACGATAAGCAGCTAACCAACCGATAATATATCGGGAAAACAAAAAAGGGAAAGGTTTAGGGAACTGATCCATCACATTTCTGCAGCAGCTTTGCCCAGCGCTCATCAGTCACCTGCTGAATCTCCTGCAGGACGTGGCTGAACTGCGGGGTAAAGAGGTGACGGAACCGACCCTGACCCTCCAGGTAATCTTTGACAGGCCGCTTCTTCTGGGGCGCCATAGAGATTACTTTGCTGGGGATCGAGAGCTGCCGTTTCCCGTTAACTGCTTCCCAAAGCGGAAACACACAGGACTCCACTGCGAGCTTAGCGTACTCCATCGTTTTTGCAGGGTCGCTTCTCCAGCCTCGGGGACAAGGAGCAAACAGATGCACAAACGCGGGTCCCTCCACTTCTAGGCCCTTGCGGATTTTTGTCAGCATATCCTTCCAGTAGTAAGGCGAGGCTGTAGCAACGTATTCCATTTCGTGCGCCAGCATGATTTCAGCGATGGGTTTTTTCTTTTCCAGTTTGCCAGGTATCACTTTGCCCGCGGGGGTTGTGGTGGTGGCTGCGCCCGTGGGGGTGCCGCCGCTGCGCTGGATGCCAGTGTTCATGTAGCCTTCGTTATCGTAGAGTACAAAAAGGAAGTCATGTCCCCGCTCCACAGCGCCTGAGAGAGCCTGCAATCCGATGTCAAAGGTGCCGCCGTCGCCGGCGATGGCGATGACGTCAACATGCTCTTTGAGTTGGCCCTTCTGCTCGAGGGCTTTAAGCGCCGCCGCGATGCCTGAGGCGTTCGCCGCAGCGTTCTCGAATGCAGTGTGCAGCCAGGGAACAGCCCATGAAGTGTAGGGGTAAATCGAGGAGACAACCTCCATGCAGCCGGTTGCTTGAGTGACGATGGTTGGTCCACGGGTGGCTTTCATGACCAGACGCAGTGCAGAAGCAGGTCCGCAGCCTGCGCAGGCCCGGTGACCAGAAAGGAACAGGTCGGGTTTTGCCGCGATGTCTTTTGCGGTGAATTTCCATTCTTGTGTAGTCATGGTTTTTTTCCTCCTTACTCCCTGAGTCCCAGATAATGCACTTTGGTTTCGGCATTACCTGACTTTGCAATGGTGGTTAGGTACTCGAAGACTTTGCGGAGTTCACGGGTGCTGTAGTCTCTGCCGCCAAGGCCATAGATGAAGTTAACGACGGGCATCCGTGCGCCGGTGTCGTAGAGTACATGGCGGACTTCATGGAAAACTGCGCCTCCGAATCCACCGAAACTCATGCTTTTATCCATAACGGCGATGGCTTTAGCGTTCTTTAGTGCATTCTGCAGTTCCTCAACAGGCAGCGGACGGAAAGTGCGTAGCCGCAGCAATCCAGCTTTGATGCCTTCGCCGCGAAGTTCATCCACGATGACTTTAAGGGTGCCTGCGGTTGAGCCAACACAGACAACGATGACTTCGGCGTCGTCGAGGCGGTAGCGGTCAACTAGCCCGTTGCCGTAGCTTCGTCCGCTGAGCTTAGCGTATTCATCGTGGACTTGTCGGATCTTCTTGAGCGCGTTCGCCATGCCTTCTTCCTGTTGCCGCTTGAACTCGAAATAGTAGTTCTGGAACGCAACGGGCCCCATAGTCATGGGGTTGGCGGGGTCAAGCTTAAACGGCACAGTTTTCCCCTCGTGGGTCAACACCTTGGGCAGTTGCCGGTCTCCAACGAATTTGGCAACCACATCGTCCGGCAAGACGTTGACGTTTTCCAGCGAGTGACTCAAAGTGAAGCCGTCTAAACCCACAAGCATCGGCAAAGACACATCAAGGTCCTCGGCAATCTTGAAGGCTTGAATGATGGAGTCGTAGGCTTCCTGTGCGTTCTCAACGTAAACATGCATCCAGCCGCTGTCACGTGCCGCCATGCTGTCAGATTGGTCGCCGTGAATGTTGAGCGGCGCAGATAACGCGCGGTTTGCAATCGCCATAACAATGGGTGTGCGGCAGCCTGAGGCGACAAAGAGCATTTCATTCATCAAAGCCAACCCAGCTGAGGCGCTTGCCGTGAAGGTGCGTACACCCGTCGCTGCGGCAGCGATGCATGCGGTCATGGCGCTGTGTTCGGATTCGGTGCAGACGAATTGCGTTTGGACTTCGCCGTTGGCGACGTATTCGCTGAATTTCTCAACCATAATGGTCTGGGGAGTAATGGGGTAGGCTGCGACGACATCGACGTTACATTGTTTAGCTGCATGGGCTACTGCTTCGTCGCCGTTAAGAGCCATTGTTTCCTGCTTAGTTTGCTGTGCCAACTATTCTTCCTCCTCTATTTTCATGGTTATTGCCTTCGTGGGGCAGACGTTAGCGCATATGCCGCAGCCCTTGCAGAAGGTCATATCAAACTCTACCTTACCCGCCTCGGGACGATGCCGAATTGCTCCTTCGGGGCACATCATCACGCAGGTCAAGCAGACGCTGCATTTTTCGAGGTCTCGTATAGGCATGAATGTTTTCCAGTCGCCTGTCATGAATCCGATGCTGGATTTAGGGCAGACGCCTGCCAACGCGATTTCCTTCCAACCTTTCTCTTTACTCACTGGATTTTGCCTCCTTGTATGCTTCCTGGATAACGGCAAAGTTCTTCTCTGCCAAATCCTTGCGGAAACGACCCCCCAGTGTCTTCTCGATGCCGGAGAGACTCACTATATCGGTGGCTTTGGCAACTGCTCCCAGCAGGGCAGTGTTGGTTATCGGTGCTCCCAGAATCTTTAGGGCAATTTCGGTTGCGGGAACAGTCCATACTTTGCCTTTCACAACCCGCAGGTGCTCCTTTAATTCTCGGGGGTCTTCACTTGAGTTTATGATTAGACAATCGTCATCGCGGTTTAATCCGGCCGTTACAGGTACCGTTTTCAAAAGCGTGTTGTCCAGTACCACGACAACGTCGGGGTCATAGATTGCGCAGTGCAACCGTATTGGTTGTGTGCTGATTCGGGTAAACGCAGTCACAGGCGCCCCCATCCGTTCAGGACCGAACTCGGGGAACGACTGAATATATTTGCCTTCGTCGAGGGCAGTTCTGGCCAAAAGTTCACTGGCCGTCCAAGCGCCCTGACCGCCTCTACCGTGCCATCTAAACTCTACCATTGTGTTCAAAGCAGTCCCTTCTCTAAAGTGTGTCTCAGTAAAAATGACGAATCCCTTGATATACATTTTTCTAGTCAAAACGCAAAAACATCTCCGTTAATGTAAAATTTCCTAGCTTGCGCTTTGACATAGATACTGTTAGCTTCAGGGTAACTTGTCCCTAAACCTGAAAGTCTGCCTATTTATACGCAGAGAAGTTGTTACATAGCGAGCAAGCAATAAAGTTATATCCCTCTTTGAATGACTAGATTTTCCTCTAAAAAGTGCAGTTAGAGGAGGCAAGCTTATGGAATATCAAAAGCAGGCTGACATAATTTTAACCGCCGACCGAACCCTAATGAGTAATTACCACCATAACGAATTCCTCGGCTTCGGCACCTGCGCACCCCCAAACTTCATCCCCGAATGGCTCTACAGTTACCTGTTTTTTCCACCGCTTGACGTCACCAGCGAAAACCCCGAAACGGTGCCCTATGGACTGCGGAAAACCGAAGCGCAGCTAATAAAAGAGGGTTTTAACGTCGACACAGTAAGCCCCAACCACCTGAAATATAAACTCAAAGACGCCAAAGTGCTAGGCATACACGCCATGGATCCCTTTGGCCTGGGCCCCGCATCCACCACCTTGGCAGCCCTATTTAAAAAAGAACCCTACCTAGCCAAGTACTTCCATGCCATGCTGACAAGCCAAGAGATACAGCAGGCTAAACAGAACGGCTTAAAAATCATCGTCGGCGGACCCGGCGCCTGGCAGTTTAAGTACAGAGAAAAAGCCATCAAAGAGTTAGGCATAGACTGCGTTGTGGAGGGCGAAGGCGAAAACGTCATCGGTAAACTTTTCCGCGCTGCGCTGGAGGGGCAGGAATTACCCCGCCACTACGAAGTGAACTTTGGAGAAGTGCCTACTGTTGAGGAAATCCCAGATATTGTGGGGCCATCCATCAACGGATTGCTTGAAATCGGCCGCGGCTGCTGTAGAGGCTGCCAATTCTGCAACGTTACCCTACGTCCATTAAGATGGTACCCCATCGAGAAAATCCAGCATGAATTAACCGTTAACCTATCCTCGGGCAGAGTGAAAGGCGCCTGCCTCCACGCCGAAGACGTCATGTTATACGGCTCAAAAGACACCATACCCAACCCGGAGAAACTACTAAAACTCCACCAGACCGTGATGGCACCCATTGAAAGCATAAGCTGGAGCCACTGCTCCCTCGCCGCCGTCGCAGCAGCACCTAAGCTTTTTAATCAAATCTCCCAAATTATTCTACAAAAGCAAGCTTGGTGGGGCGCAGAAATCGGCATCGAAACCGGCTCAGCAAAGGTCGCGAAGAAAATTATGCCTGCAAAAGCGCATCCGTTTAGCGCTGACAACTGGCATGACGTGGTCGTGGATGGTATGGGGTTGATGCATGATAACAAGCTGGTTCCAGCATGCACCCTCATCGTGGGGTTACCCGAGGAAACCGAGGAGGACATTACCCAAACAATGGATCTGGTCGACGACCTCAAGGAGATGCGCAGCCTCATCGTGCCGCTGTTCTTTGTTCCGCTGGGGCACCTTAAATCCAGAGACTGGTTTAACAAAACCCAACTTGGCGAACGCCACAAGCAGCTGCTAATTCAATGCGCAGAACATGATTTCCGCTGGGTCGACAGCCTCATCGACATGTCCTTCCAAGGCAAATGGTACCAGAGCATCATGAAGGAATTCTACAAGGGCTTCTCGGCGATTGCAAAACACAAAGTACGGCAAGTAGAATAGGGCATAATTCTGCGATGCAACGACTAAGCTTAAATACTTATTTTGATGTGAAAGTGGCAGAAGCACCGATGGTTTGCCGCCGTTGCACAGCCCGGTAGTGCAACTGACTGTTAATCAGTAGGTCAAAGGTTCGAGTCCTTTCGGCGGCGCCACCACCTCTTTTGCGTATAGCAGTTAAAACAGGGTATTTTACTATTTAATAGAAGCCGCCTTTTCTTCCGGGAAAGTCTAACGCTTGCCCTTTTGCACCGGATCCAATTCGAAGTACAAGATAGTCGGGATGTAGCAATCAAGCAAAATTGAAGCTTTTTAGAATAACGATTCTCTCTCGCTAAGGATGGTGTACACGGCCGTGTTTCATCTAGCCAGTAGAGGTCAGAAGTTCGAAATGAGCTCCCCAACCGGCGGCCAAATTTCAAACATCTTCATAACGTACACTTCTAGGTTGGTTAAGCCCGGTAGATTCACAATTTTCTCCTGCACAGTTGTGAATTGTTCAATGTCTTTAATCATTAAAGTAAAGTAGAGGTCAAATTTTCCACTTGTTTTCTCAAGTAAGTTAACGTTCTCAATGTGTGTTACGAGATCGATAGCTTCCTGCATGTTTTTTTCTGAAACCGATAGATTAAACGTTGCGAAGGCAAAATAACCAATTTTAGTAGCGTTAATTTGAATGATCGGCTTAATGAGCCAGTTGCGTTTTAGCCGCTGGTACCTCCGGGTTATTGTGTCGGTTGAAACACCAAACTCTTTGGCAATCTTGTAAAACGGCACCCTACAGTCAACTAGAAGCTTATTTACAATTCGTGTGTCCAATTCGTCTATATCGGTTTCCGCAGTACGCCTAAATTTAACCTCGGGTGCCTTAATGGCTGATAGTACTGAAAGGTTGTGCGGCATGGTTCTCACCCCCATTATGATTCTAACATCAATATCTTCAACCAAAGGCAATTTCTTAAGCTGCCCCCTAACAGCCTCTAACTGCTGCATATCCTTCAGGGCAGCGATCACAATGATGGTACGTTTTATTCTAATTGGTATCGCAGCAATTACGTTGGGGATTTTTGATGCAAGGTTCATTAGTTGATTTAGATTCTGAAAGTTCGTGACGGTAAAGAAGTCAGCGACAAATTGGTTTCCAGAACAAACAGGGCTTGTTTGTACTGTTGAGCCCACTATAACTCCGTTTTTATTTAGTTTTTTGTATCGATTGGCAATGACCTCTTTCGTTGTGCCGTTTTTAATCGCAATCTGGGTGAAACTCTGGCGTCCATCGATGAGGAGTTCTTTTAGGATGGCTGCGTCGATTAGGTCTATACTTGATGACATCTCATGAGATATTTTGAGCGGTACTATATTAATCGCTTCGCTTTTTTCTTTCGTATTTACAAATCAAAATTTCGTAAAAAACGATTATCATCAAACTGCTAATAACTACTTTTTCCGATTTTTTACTGTATTCTAGGAAAATGTTAAATACTAAAAGCAAGCAAGAAAGAGCTTACAATTAAAGGAGAAAAAACAAAATGAAATCTTCAAACACCAAAACATACGCCATTTTTCTAGCGACATTCCTGATAATCTCAATGGGTGCCTCAATGGTACTTCTACCAAGCACCACAGCACATACCCCAGGTTGGCAAATACCAACCTACGCTTACATCCAGGCAGTACCTAACCCAATCGGCGTCAACCAAGCAGCATACATCTACATGTGGCTCGATAAAGTGCAAACCGGCTCAGCTATCGGAAACGACATCCGATTCCATGACTATCAATTAACAATCACTGCGCCAAACGGCGAAGTGACAACTGAAACATTTGCCACAATCGAAGACACAACCTCCAGCCAAGGTTTCTCATTTACTCCAACGCAGACCGGCACCTACAACTTAACCTTCAACTTTCCAGGGCAAAATTATGCAGGTACTAGTGGCGATTATGTAAATGACACCTACCTAGCCAGCAGGGCAACAACTCTTCTCATCGTCCAAGAAGAACCAATCGCATCTTATCCAGATAGTTACCCGCTTCCATCTGAATACTGGACACGACCAATCTACGGCGAAAATCCTTATTGGTATACAGTTTCATCCAACTGGCTTGGTAACGGCTCGCCTAAGATAAACAACATGTTCGGAGTATACAGTTCGCGTTTTCTACCTGACGGCGTCGGCTCATTAACGTCACACGTTATGTGGACTAAACCCCTCCAGAACGGTGGTGTAGTGGGCGGAGACGACTTTGAAATCATTGGCGACACCTACTTTGATGGTTCAGCATACATCCCCCGATACACCAACCCCATAATCGTTAACGGGAAACTCTACTACACTGATCCCAAGGGAATCAATTCGGAATTCTCAATGCTTGGCGGTGCTAGCTATGGCGCGACTAACTGCGTTGATTTACACACGGGTAAACTCATATGGTCCAAGAACATTCCAGCGTTGTCCTTCGCATTGATCTATGACCTACAAGACCCCCAGCAGCACGGTGTCCTACCGGCAATTCTCTTTACAGCCAACTTTGCGCAGGCATATGATGCAGACACAGGTCTATTGTTATTCAATGTTACACAGCTTCCAAACGCAGTTACATCAGCGATGGGTCCAAACGGCGAAATAATACGCTATGTAATAACCAATGCAGGCACAACAAGCGAGCCGAACTGGCGATTAATGCAGTGGAATTCAACTAACATGTGGACTGGCGTTGGCTTTAAGAGCCTGGGATCTGGCTTCGGCATCACACCCGCAATTGACATTAACCCAAACACTGGCACAGTAAACGCAAGCTCCCCCGCACGCTATGACTACGACATTCCTATAACTTGGCGCAGCACAATGACGCAAACTACAGTAGTTGCTGCATGGCCTGAAGACGTAATGCTTTGCTACAATGGCACCTTACCCTCTATGACTAGCTGGACACCTTTCACCTACTTCGCTGTTAACCTAAACTCCTCAAAGGGCACTGTTGGTTCTATCCTATGGCAGAACACAATCCAACCGCCATCTGGCAACATCACCGTTGTACAAAGCGGGGCTGACCCCATCGGGCGCGTTTTCCTGGAAGGATACAAAGAAACAATGCAGTGGAACGCATACAACCTTGACACTGGCAAGAAGATGTGGGGTCCAACAGACTCTCAAGCAGCACTGGACTATTACGGCATCCCCGGCATTGAAGACCGCGTCTGCTCCATAGCATACGGCAAAGTCTATAGCTCAGAATTCTCTGGCATAGTCTATTGTTACGACGAATTCACCGGCGACTTACTGTGGACTTATGGTAACGGAGGCGAAGGCAACAGCACCAACAGTGGCTTTGCAGTCCCAGGCAACTATCCAATGGCGATTAATGCTATCGGAAACGGCGTCATCTACACTGTCACCACCGAACACACCGTCAACACACCCATCTACAAAGGCGCAACAGTCAGAGCAATCAATGCAACTGACGGCTCCGAACTTTGGCAGCTTTCAGCTTACACTGGTGAATTCCACTCCTACAGCTATGCCATCGCAGATGGCTACTGCAACTACTTCAACGGCTACGACAACCAAATCTACACTTTAGGCAGAGGCCCAAGTGCCCTAACAGTGGATGCACCATTGGCAAATGTTGCCCTCGGCTCTGGTCTCGTAATTAAAGGCACAGTCACCGACATCTCCGCAGGCACACAACAGGATGAGCAAGCAGCACGCTTCCCACATGGCGTTCCAGTCGTATCGGATGAGAGTATGACTGATTGGATGAGCTATATCTACCAGCAAAAACCGTTGCCGACGAACTTCACAGGTGTCGATGTGGTAATCGATGTCATTGATGCCAATGGGAACTACCGAAACATTGGAACAGCAAAAACCGATGCAAGCGGCACATACCTACTACCATGGACGCCCGACATAGAAGGAGCATACACCGTTATCGCAAGCTTCCAGGGCACCAACGGCTACTGGCCAGCGTACGCAGAGACAGGCTTTGCAGTTGACCCCGCAGCGCCGACACAGCCACCAGCAACGCAAGCACCAGCAAACGCAGCTGACATGTACCTGCTACCCGGAATCGCAGCAATCATCGTTGTTATCGCTATAGGCTTCGTTGTCACTATTCTCGTCCTCAGAAAAAAGTAGAGGGCTAACAAACAAATCTATCCTTTCTTTTTTTGTTCCCGTTTTCCTGAGATTGCTTGTAAAAAAGATACCCAGCGCTTGTGCAAACACATCTCGATTATCATAAGCGCCTAATAGTAGCTATAGGGGTTTTTTCTTAGAATCGAAGTGCAGGATATGAACAGCAGCAAAAGCCCCCACGACCGCGGTTAATGAGCCTGCTAAAAGAGCAACAGCGGGGTTTGTCAGGTTTGGGGGCGCGTCAAAATGGGTTGGCATATTGCTTGCTGAGAACGCAACGTAGCCGCCCAGGAACAGCAGCGCTAAACCCGCAAAGAGAAGATACCCCTTAAACGATAACCCCACCCATGTCCCTCGAAGAATAATTGCCCGTTGTAAGTATATCCTTTATGAACTTGCCAGCAAAATCTACAATCCACAATCACGGTAAACATCCAGCATCCCTTGGGCACATAAATCCCAGCTGAAATGCTCACAAACAAGCTTTCTCCCCGCAGCCCCCATCTTATCGCGCAAATCCCCATCGCAGAGCAGCCTAAGCAAAAAATCCGCCAACTCGCCACAATCGCCAACTTCAGCCAACAAAGCCGTTTCCCCGCCATGTACTGCCTCGTTAACTCCGCCGACTCCGAAGGCCACCACGGGCACGCCACATGCCTGCGCCTCCAGCAGAACAATTCCCTGTCCCTCCTGAATAGAAGGCAAAACAAAGACGTCGGCGCACCCGTACACCGCAGCCAACGTTTCCTCGTTTAGGTTTCCCAGAAAACGGAAGCTACGGGTTAAGCCTGCGTCTTTTATGGATGCGTCGAGCTGTAGACGAAGAGGCCCTTCTCCAACGATTAAAAATTTTGTGTCTGCACGCTCTTTGACTACTTGTTTTGCTGCCTCAACAAGATACGGTAAGCCTTTGCGTGCAATCAAGCTGCCTACAAACAGCACACAGGGGTCATCGCCTAAACCGAACTGCCGCCTCGCCGCTGCCTTATCCGCCGCCGGCTTGAAGCGTTTCAGGTCCACTCCGTTGGGGACAATCCGAACTTTGCCTGCGTCGATACCATAGCAGCTTTCTAGTTTTTTTAGTGAATAGCGGCTAATAGTCACTATTGTGGTGGCTTGGTGGGCGGTTTGCTTTTCCAGCTTGGCAAGATAAGCCATGAAGCGGTTGGCCACGTGGGCTTTAAGCGTGGGATACCCGGCCAGTTTTGCCTGCTCATACTCGTCGGCGAGTACTCCGTGCACAGTGTGGATGAAGGGCTTTTGGATGCCTAACTGCACAAGTTTTCTGGCGAAACAGTAGCCGCTGACGGCGTGGGCTTCATAGACGTCAGCTTGGATTTCACGGGCTTTTTTGGTGAGGCTGCGGTTGAAAAACCAGTTATCGATGGGGAATGCCCGGTCGGTTGAATGAATCGGAGTCAGCCTTGCGCCGTCAACGACTGTGGGTTGCCTAAAGCCTGCTTTGGTGCCGCAGTAAACGGTGATTTCAGCGCTACTTTGAAGCCGCTTGGCTGTTTCCATTATGCGCCGCTCGACACCTCCAAAGTAGAGGTGGGGGGGCTGAGTGTTAAAGACAGCTAAGCGGGGTTTGGCCATTTAGGGTGCACTCTGGTACTTGTATCGGCTTTTTTAGAATAAAAAGATGTGGCTTAATGTAGGGGGCAAGCCACTGCCGCCGATAGAAAAACGGCTTGTTAGAGGGTTAAGAGCCCCTTTCTACGCAGGTTCTCTGCCTGTGCATGTGTATAGCGCCACACAACGTCTCCTCGCGTGTCAGTTTGGAAGTCCCATGGAGACACAATTACGATGTCGCCTTCGCGTATCCAGACGCGCCGCTTCATTTTTCCGCGGATACGGCAGAGGCGTTCTGCGCCGTCTTGGCATTTCACCATGATGCGGTCGAATCCAAGCAGCTTTGTCACTACGCCGAGAATTTCGCCCTGTGAGGGAAAAACCATCTCGCTGATTGCGCCTTCATTTAACACTTTTTTCTTGCCCAAATGTATGCCTCAATTAATCGGATTTGTGTACAATAGTTTTTTCTTGCTTAAAAGGCTGTTCATTGAAGGTTGCAGGTTCAACTGCTCGCTTTCAGGGCTAAATGCGGGAGCGTGGAGTGTTCTGCTCGAATTCTCTGTGACTTCGCAGCTGCAGTCACATACCCTTTTATTTTTTTCCGGAACGGTATAGATTATGCGTGAACCGCGCTGTTTGGCAAAGTGGAGGTTTTGGTGTGCGGCTGCTCTCTCTTCCCTCTCTTCCTGTAAGGTTTCATGTTTACCGCCGCCGTTACGGCTGCTTTGCCAAACTCTTCTGTTAACAAAGCTTGGGCAGGCTCATGGGTCTTCCGCGATCATGGTGTCGGCTTTGCAGTGAGGTACTGTATCAGGGCACCACAAGTATTATTAGATGGCATGTCCCCTAATTTATGATTAGAATAAAATTTAATCTCATCATTGCGAGAACACTCGCATTATGCGATTACAAAATAACCAAAAAAATAAACTTACAATAGGAGTTGCACACTTACGGGAGCATCCCAAACCTTTACTATAAAGTACGTTGTACACGCTAAATTTGAAATTGAAGGAGTCGTTGAAAAACCCGATGTTATAGGCGCAGTTTTTGGGCAAACAGAGGGACTTTTTGGTCCCGAACTGGACCTGCGAGAACTGCAAAAAACCGGTCGAATCGGCAGAATAGAAATCGATCTGCATTCTAAAAACGACCGCACCAACGGCGCCATAACCATCCCCACCAGCCTCGATCGAGTCTCAACCGCGCTAATCGCGGCAAGCGTCGAGAGCATAAACCGCGTCGGCCCCTGCGGCGCCAGAGTCACACTTGAAAGAATAGAAGACATCCGTGAAGCCCGCCGAAAAATCATCATCGACAGAGCCAAAGAAATCCTGCACCGATGGAACATCGAATCCATGCCCAGCGTAGATGAGGTCTACAAGGAAATCAGCGACACCATGAAGGTCGGTAAAGTCGAGAAATACGGCCCCGAAGATCTCCCAGCGGGACCCGGACTTGAAGGCTCCAAAGACATCATCGTGGTCGAGGGCAGAGCAGACGTCATCAACTTGATGCGCTGCGGCATATTCAACACCGTCGCGCTGGAAGGCGCCAAGGTGCCTGATTCAATCCGCAAAATCACCAAAGAACGCAACGCAACCGCCCTGCTTGACGGCGACCGAGGCGGCGACCTAATCCAGAAAGAGCTTCTGCAGGTCACCAACGTCAAATTCATCGGCCGCGCACCAAGGGGCAAAGAAATCGAGGAATGCAACTGCAAAGAAATCACTGAGGCTCTTGAGGGACGCGTGCCCGTCTCAGAACTTAAAGAAGGCGGGGGTAGACCTCAACAGCAGCAACCAGCGCCCCAACCTGCACCGGCGCCTGTACCCAAAAAACCAGTTGTGCCCGAGCGCCCCAAGGTTGAAGTTCCAGATACAATAGTCCAAGCGGCTAAAGCCCTCGTCGGCACCCTTGAAGCGGTTCTGCTAAACGATAAACTTGAGCTTATCGAGCGGTTGCCAGTCAGTCAGCTTGCCGAGAAGCTTCAGCAGGTCGGCGGCGTGGACACCGTGGTATTCGACGGCATCATTACACAGCGCATAGTTGACATCGCAGGCGACAAAAACATCAAGCGCATCGTGGCCCAACGCATAAGCGAAGCCGTTAAACCCGCACTCAACGTGGAACTGGTTACCTTCCAGAGCTTTATGCCGTCTGCCTAAACATAATCCATTAGGCTGCGGATTTCTTCACTTTCTTTTGCTTCTTTTTTGAGCAATTCCTTTTCTGTCACATTAAACATACCCAGAATCCTTGTTGCCGCAGGAAGCACCTGATGAGTCACATAATATTCGACGTCGACTTCGGCGGGTTTAGCGAACACGTAGGGTTTCACGCGGCTGTAGAGGCGCCCCTTCCCCGACAGAACCACGTAGCCGACTTTGTCGCCGCCCGTTAGCCGCCAGCCCTGCTGCTTTAGCATCTTTGCCGCTTCCACATGGGGCGCTTTTATGGCGTACTGCTCGGGGGGCTTGGTGAGGGTTTTCCAGATAATCAGGTCATGGAGGGGCACTTTTCTTTTGCGCAAATCAGCAACGACGTCTCGCACGTACTGCGCCGCTTTGGAGGGTGACTGCTCGCGCAGGATGATTTCAAGCACATGCTCCTGCACGGTTTTTGCGACTTCCGCCCAGTCCCCGCGGATAACCTCCAAACCCACGATGTCTAGGCTGCCGTCCCTGCGCAGACCCGCATAGCGTTTTTTGGCTTCAGTGAAGAATATACGCTGGTAAACCTCGCCGATTTCCACTTCCAGCTTCTGCTGATGCTCAATGTCTGCTCGTAGCTGCATAGCCTTAGCCTGATCGTAGCTGACAAATAAGCTGTCTGTGTCACCGTACACCACCTCCAAACCCGCCTGCTTTGCCATCTGCGAAGCAGCCAAAACAATGTGCCTGCCCCAAGCCGACGCGGCCTCCGCTACCGGCTTAATGTACCAGCGTGCCCCCACCCACCCCGCATAGCCGTAGGCTGCGTTTGTGATGATTTTAACGGCTTTCTGGCGTGCATCCAAAATGCGGTACTCCACTGTTTGCCCATTGAGCTGGCGCATTCTCTGCCGTATCTCGCCTCGGACCATGATGAGGTGGCTGAGGGCTTCCTTGTAGAATCCGGGCGGTGAGCGGCGGAAGCGGTATCCCACTTCAGGAGCCACATAGACATCCTCCGGCGGCTCAGGCTGCTCGGGGGCGATGTAGGTGTCGGGGGAAAGGTTGTAGGTTATCATGATGTTGGGGTACATGGATTTGAAGTCTAAAACCGCGATGTTCTCGTGCAAGCCAGGTTTGGGCGAAAGCACCAGGCCGCCGGTGTAGGGCACATATGGCTGCTCAAGCCTCTTGGGAACCAACTCGCCAATTTTCTGGGCGCGCCCTATGAGGTACCATTCTATGCGGAAACCCGGCGCCGCCGTCATCACATGATCCAGCGGCAGACTGGTCAGGTTTGAGAGCTGCATAGCAAAGCCCAAAAGCAGCCCCGCCAAAGCGGCGACTTTGCGTGCGTTATCCAGCCCAAACCTTACCAAATCGCCTCGGCTTGCTGGGCTATCCCAGTAATCAGCGTACTCCACATCCTCCACCAAAGCGCCGCTGTCTTTGAGTACGCCTAAGTGGTCAGCTAGGTTGTAGAGCGTCTTAACCTTAACTTGGGGAAAAACATCCATGAAATCCGCTAAATCCACATTCACTACACCCGTCGTGGAGACGTGCCCGTAGAGGCTACTGTGGGGTTCGACGCCGGCGCGGTCAAAGCTGAGTTTTAAGCCATGTTTTTTGGCTCTGCCCCGCAGATAGGCCCAATCCACGGCGTTGCCGCCGTAGCTGGCGATGACGTCGGGGTCAAAGCCGGCGATGTACCCGATGAATTCTTCGAGGACTGGCCGGTCGTTTCGGTCCTCACCCACGATGAACTGGCGGGTTTCGCCGTTGCCTGCATCTGTGGAGAGCAAAAGGATGGGGTTGCGGTCGGGTCTTGGGGAGCCCTCGCGGCTGTAGCAGATCAAGCTAAAACCCAGAACCCGAAGGGGCGGCACATCGGCTCGGTCGAGTTGGCGGGGCAGCGAATGGGCAACATAAACCTTGGAAACCCGAGCGCCGCAGGTGTTCTCTGCTTGGGAGGCGTCGAGTTCGACCCAGCTGCAGGGCACCACATTGCAGTCGATGAGGTAACGCATGGCGGCGCGTATGTCATCTTCAAGGCAGTCTGCTACTCCCTCGATTTGGCGGAGCTGCCTAGCGATTTTGCCTGCTGCGGTGGCGTCTTTGAGGCTGACTTTTATGGCCTCCACGGGTTTGCCGAAGAAGCGGCGGTTGACCACCTCGGTTTTGGCAACTGCCTCGCCTTGGATTCGCATGATCTCATCCGCCGCCCGCTGGGCATCCGCGTTCTCGGCGACGACCGCGTAGAAGTAGGCAGAAAAGTTGCGTTCAACTACCAATATGCGCTCGCCTGAGTCGGTGATGCCCCAAAGCCAAAGCTCCACTGCATCCTTGTCCACCTTGGGGTTGATGTCAAGAAGCCAAAACGCCAATTTCACAGAGCATTCGCCAAAATTATCAAAGAACAACTGTCCTTTAAACCCATAGGAAAGGACGCGACAAAAAATATAGGGTGAAATCGGGATTGACGGTTCTTTTTCTATAGTTGTTGCTGTGGCAATCTGCCTTTACACAACAACTACCTGCGGGGTTTGTGGGCGGCAGCTTTTCTGTTTGGGCTGCGGCGGCATCTGCTTTCTGGTTGTGGCTGCTTGTACTCAAACAGAACAAAAAAGAAATAGGCACAGTAGCCTAGGGCTCGTTTAGGAGGTTTCTGCGGCTGAAAATCCTCTCCAGCTCCTCCCTGCTAAGCAAGCCCCTTTCAAGCGCGACCTCCTTGACGGTGCGGTTCTCTGCCTGCGCCTGCTTGGCGACTTTGGCGGCTTCCAGATACCCGATTTTAGGCGCCAGAAGCGTCGCAAGAGACGGATTCTTCTCCAGATACATTTCGCAGCGTTTCTCATCCACCGTTATGCCCTTGACGCATTTCTCGGTGAAGACAGGCAGGTAATTGCTCAGGATTTGGATTGAGAAGAGCATGTTGTAAGCTATGGCGGGCGTCATCACGTTTAGGTCCAGTTGCCCAGCCTGCACTGCTAAACCCACCGCGGCGTCGCAGCCGACCACCTGGTAAGCGACCATGTCGAGGCATTCCGCCATAACGGGGTTAACTTTGCCGGGCATAATCGACGAGCCGGGCTGCACGGGCGGCAACACGATTTCAGCCAGCCCCGTTGTGGGGCCAGAGGCAAGCAGCCGCAAATCATTAGCGATGCGGATAAGCTCGAGCGCAAGCTCTTTTAATCCGCTGGAAACCGTCTGTGCCCTCCGATGGCTCTGCAGCGCCTCAAAGCTGTTGCATGCCAGATGCAGAGGAAAACCCGAAAGCTTCGCTAGCTCCGCTACTGCAAGCTCCTCATAGTCAGGGTGGCTGTTAGCTCCCGTCCCCGTTGCCGTAGCGCCCAAAGCAACCGCATAGAGATTTTCTTGCCTCTTGCGTAGTTCAGCGGCGGCGTGATGAATGCTTGCGCCGTAAGCGCTAAACTCCTGCCCAACCGTAACCGGAACGGCATCCTGAAGGTGTGTCCTGCCCGATTTGAGGACATGAGCGTATTTTTCGCCCAGCTCAAAAAAGGCGTCTGAAAGCTCGTCGAGTGCGGAGAGCAGCGGCTGAAGTGCAAGAAGCACTGAAACATGCAGGGCGGTGGGGTAGGTGTCGTTGGTTGACTGCGCCATGTTCACGTGGTCGTTGGGGCTTACGCTTTTGTAGTCGCCCCGCGGCTTGCCCAAAATTTCCAAGGCACGGTTGGCTAGGACTTCGTTTGTGTTCATGTTGAAGCTGGTGCCTGCGCCCGCCTGGAACACGTCGATGACGAATTGGTCGATGAGTTTGCCTTCAAGAACCTCGTCGCAGGCCGCCACGATTGCGCCGCCGATTTTCTTATCCAGCCAGCCTACCTGCATGTTGGCTGTGGCAGCAGCTTTCTTTATGAGAACATAGGCTTTGATGATTTGGAGGGGTGCTTTGACGCCGCTGACGGGGAAATTCTCTGTTGCCCGAAGCGTCTGTATTCCGTAGTAGGCGTCTTTGGGGATATACCGCTCGCCTAAGGGGTCGATTTCTCTGCGTGTACTCATGGCTCTTTCGTCTCACTGGCTTGTTTGTTAGCTATTATTTTCTTTTTGGTTCTAACTATGGAGGCAGTTACTTTAATGTTCTTTGGACAAACAAGCGTGCACATATAGTAGCTTTTGCAGCCCCAAATGCCATGAGGCCTCTGCAGTATCGCCAAGCGCTCCGAGGCGTCGGCGGTGCGTGTGTCGTAGATGTAGCGTTGCGCTCGCAGCACAGCCGCCGGACCCAAAAACTCCTCATCCTGCTCAGTCAGCACGGGACAGGCGCTGTAGCAGCAGCCGCAGAGGATACATTTGAGGGCATCGTCGTATCGGCTGCGTTCCTCGACGCTTTGGAGCCTCTCAGCGGCGGGGAAAATGGGCTCGGAGCCATGTAGCGGAGTAGGCGCGATGGATTTGATGCGTTCAAAGAAGGGGTCAAGGTCAACCACTAAATCCTTAACAACCTCAAAGTAACGCAGCGGCTCGATGAGGATTTCTTTGCTGTAATCGAAGTCCCTGACGAGTTTTTGGCATGCCAGCACCGCTTGCCCGTTAACGGTTAAGCCGTCGCTGCCGCAGACGCCATGGGCACAGGACATGCGAAACGCCAGGGTGCTATCTTGGGTTTGGCGGATGCGGTTTAGGCAATCCAGCAGCCGCTCAGTGGGCTCCGCCGATATTTGGAAGCTGTCGTAGTGGGGGTGGCTGTCGGTTTGGGGGTTGAAGCGGCGGATTTTAAGGGTTATTTCCACTTTAGTACCTCCTGGGTTGGGGCGTAAACTGCGTGATGGAAACGGGCTTGTAGTTTACCATGAGCCCCGAGGCGGTTTCGCCGATTAGGGTATGCATGAGCCATTCATTGTCGTTGCGTTTGGGGTAGTCGCTTCGGAAATGTGCTCCGCGGCTTTCGGTGCGGGAAATCGCGCAGGCAACGATGCATTCGGCAACCCTCAGCATGTTACTGAACTCTAAAGCCTCTGCTAGCTCGTAGTTAAAAACGGTGCCCTTATCGGTTAAGCCAACGTGTAAACTGCGCTTCTTTAGCTGGCGAATCTTCTTTAGCGCCGCTATGAGGCCTTGTTTGTCCCTAAAAACGCTAACGTTTGCAGTCATGAGTTTCTGCATGCTTTCCCGAAGGATCGAAACCCGCTCAAAACCCTGGGCATCAAGAAGACCGCTGATTCGGTCAGCCACAACATTTTCTGCCTGATAGGGAAGCGGCGCAAACGCTTTGCCTTTAAGGTCCTCTATGAGCGCCTGCCCCGCCCGGTTACCGAACACAACTAGGTCGATGAGTGAGTTGCAGCCTAACCGGTTAGCGCCATGCACGCTTACGCAGCCGCATTCGCCCACTGCATAAAGGCTCGGCAGGATTTTGCCTGAACTATCCATCAGCACATGCCCATATGTGTCAGTTGGGATGCCGCCCATCATGTAATGGCAGGTCGGCGCAACCGGTATCGGAGCCTCAGCGGCGTCAATGCCTAAATAGGTTTTTACGAAACTGAGTATTTCAGGCAACTTAAGGGATAGGCGTTCTTTGCCTATACCCCGCAGATCCAAATACACGTAGTCTTTGCCGTCTATGCCTCTGCCCTCAGCGACTTCACAGAGAATGGCGCGTGAAACGATGTCTCGGGGAGCCAAATCCAGAAGCGTCGGCGCATACCGCTCCATGAAGCGCTCGCCCAGCCTATTGCGGAGTACCCCGCCTTCCGCCCTTGCTGCCTCACTGATCAGGATGCCTAAGCCATAGATGCCGGTGGGGTGAAACTGCATAAACTCCATATCCTGGAGCGGCACATGCGCATCAAGCGCCAAAGCCAAGCCGTCGCCGGTGGATGCGAAGCCGTTGCTGGTGGTTTGGTAGATTTTTCCGCAGCCGCCCGTCGCCAACACAACGGCCTTAGCATGGAACACCTGGGTTGTGGTGGTTTGCAGGTCGTAGCCGGCGGCGCCGCAGCAGCTGTCAGGGGAAAAGAGCAGCTGGTGAATGTAGACTTCGTTGTGGAAGACGACGTTGGCTTGGAGGCAGTGGTCGTAGAGGGTATCCATGATGGCTCTGCCAGTGCGGTCGGAAACGTAGCAGGCACGCTGGATGGGGGCTTCGCCGAAGTTTTTGGTGTGTCCGCCGAAGCGGCGCTGATCGATTTTGCCTGCGCCGTCACGGCTAAAGGGCACACCCAGATGCTCAAGCGCATAAACCGCCGCGGGCGCTTCTTTTGCGAGGACTTCAGCGGCGTCTTGGTCGGCTAGGAAATCGCTGCCTTTTACGGTGTCATAGAAGTGCCATTCCCAGCGGTCCATTTCCTCGTTGCCAAGGCTCGCTGCTATGCCTCCCTGCGCCGCCACCGAATGCGAACGGGCGACGTGTACCTTGCTTACTACGGCAACCCGCAAGCCGCCCTGTGCAGCGGTGTAGGCAGCATATAACCCTGAGATGCCGCCGCCGACAACTACAACATCATACTGATAATTCACCAATGCGCCTCCAAGGCTCTAAATCTCGAATTTCTCGATAATACGCGTCTCCTTCTCGCCGGTGATTTCAGCAATCACATGGAAAAACTGCTCCAGCCCAGAATTAACTATACGGGGCTTTAGGAGCTCGTCGATTTGGAAGACACCAGCAGAATTAGACATCTTGATTTTTATTGTTATGGGTTTGGGACCCGACTCGGATGTTTCAACCTCCACCTTCTCTATGCTTAACGCCGAAACGGCGTGAATGTCGATTTTGCCGGCTTGGAAGGGAATGCGTGCTCGTCCAGACTCCATGTCTAAGGCGTCTGCGATGCCGACTATGCCTGCTTCCTTGGTTAAGACGCGGTTGGCGGCTTGGTGGTTAGGCGGCTGCTCATGGGTGACGATGGTGTGGAGCACCTCCGAGGTGAGTATGGCGCGTTCCTCTTCGTTGTAGCTGGGTTGGAGGAGGTCTTCAATTATATCTAAAGCCAAAAAGGCGCTGTATTGCTCGTGATTTTGCCGCTGAACAATCATGCCTAAATCATGCAGTATAGAGCCGAGAACCACCACCACTTCTGCATCATCGTTTTTGAGTTTATAATTCTCCACGACGCTGGGGGTAATCAGCTTCTTTTCCACAAGGATACGCAGAAGCATCAGCGAGAGGTTAGCCACTATCTTCACATGGGTGGGGCCGTGGTCGGTGTAGCCCATCCGCTCGATCGCCATGACGTTGGAGCACCTCCAGTAGGTTTGGAGTTTACGGTTATCCTTCACTTTATCCATAACCGCCTTGAGTTTAAGGTTGCTTCGATAGGGAATATTAAACACATATGACACAGCGCTTAGCCTCCATGAGGTATTATTTTTAATTAACATTTAAACCTACATCAAACCTTCACAACCCCGCGGAGGGCATTAAAATTTTTAAGCTGCACAGCCATTGCTTGTTCTGGGCAACGGGTATGCTGGATTTAGTTTCAATGTGGAAAAACCCCAAAATGATCAGTTACTTCGCAGTTACCGCGGTGCTGTATCCCGCCCTGATTTATCCCTTCCAGAACTTCAACGTCTTCGCTGGAGACGCCGACTATCTCCGTTTAGGCATGGGTATTCCGATGGCTTTTTCTTTTCTCTTCGGTCCGGCAGCAGCCTGGGGCACCGCAGTGGGCAACCTCATCTATGACGCCTCAACAGGTGGATTAAACCCAATAAGCGTGTTTGGGTTCGTCGGCAACTTCCTAATCGCATATTTACCCTACAAGCTCTGGGCAGCAATGACAAACCAAAAGCCTGACCTGAAAAGCCCCAAAAAAATAGGCTTGTTTGTGGCCCTTGCTGTTTTAGCGTGTACCATCTGCGGCTTAATCATCGGCTACGGATTGCTCTGGCTGTATTCGCTGCCGTTTGTTATGACCAGCTTCATGATAATTGCCTCCGACGCGTTATGGGCGATTGTTTTAGGCGCAATCCTGCTGGCGCTAGGCTACGGCTTTTTCAGCCACCGCAAACTCCTCTACCAAGACCTTTTAGGCGTAGCCACGGTGCCTTCATGGAACAGAGCAAAGAGCTTGGCGATTTTGGTTTTTGTGGTAAGCGCATCGCTGTGTTTTGTTCTGCCGGGGTTTTTCAGTGTTGATTTACTGATGCTGCTGCCGTTTGTTGCCTCAGCGGTAATAGCTGTTTTGGCTGTGCTCTGAGTACACGTCTGTTTCAAGGGCTGAGGCGACACATTGTAAGCTAAACGTTTTATCCCATACAATGATAGTTTTATTTAGTGGCAAGCGTATAATCTGGCAGTTTTGAGGAGGCTTACCTTATGGTAGACGCTGCAACCCAAATGATAATCAACATAGTAATCATAGGCGTCTCCTTTGTCGTCCTCAACTACGCAAGCAGCGTCACCATCAATCACGCAGTAAAAGTTTCAAACGTTACCCGCCTGGGCAAAACAGCAGTGGGCTTTAGCCTTTTAGCGTTCTCCACTTCCCTGCCTGAGTTAACGGTGGCGTTCACCGCAGCCTTTTCCGGCGGCGCCGCGCTCTCAATCGGAAACGTGGTGGGTTCCAACATCGTCAACATCTGCCTTGTGGTGGGGTTAGCCAGCGTCATCATCTACTTCACCTGCCGCCGAAGAGCCAAAAAGGCGGGTCAACCCAATCCCCCCGACTGCAACATCATCCCATCCTTCGCCAAATCCGAACTCAGCAGCATATACTTCGGTCTCTTCATCTCCTCCATCATACCCGTTGCCCTGATTTTCTTCACCACCGCAACCTGGCTGGTGGGGCTCGTTCTAATCGGGATATTCATCGGCTACATGTACCAGCTTTCCAAGGTCCGCATACCCCAAGAGGAAACCGACCCCGTCACCCAGGAAGATAAAAACCGGCTGAAACGCTACATACTCTTAACCGTGGCGGGGGCACTGGGGGTTGTTGTAAGCGCGTACTTCCTTGTTGAGGCAGCTGTTAGCATAGCTCAAGCCGCGGGGCTGTCTCAGCAGATAATCGGCGCAACCATCATCGCCATCGGCACAAGCCTGCCTGAGTTATCGCTGGATATACGGGCGATGCTTCGGGGGCACTCGGGACTTGCCTTCGGCGACGTCATCGGCAGCAGCTTCGTAAACATCACTTTAATCCTTGGGGTAACCCTCTTTATTCCGGGGCTTTTAGGCACCCCCATAGAGATGAATACAGGCATTTTCCAGAATCTAGTCCTGTTTTCGATAATCACCAACATGTTCTTCTGGTACTTCCTCTCACGCGGGCAAATCGGCCATCGGGAAGGAGCAGTTTTCCTCTTCATATATATCCTGTTTATTTTAACCACAATAGGTGCCATGTGACAGAAACAACCAAGCGAAAAACTGATTTATTATATTCTTTTGTAGATAAGCATTATAGTAAAAGATTAATATCCCCTATTGATTTTACGGAGGGGTGGTTAAAACCTTGCTGCCTAGAGAAATTTCCGCTTCCGGCGAAAAAGCCCTGAAAATTGCTGATGCCCTCAACGCAACAACCTTTAGGATGATGCAGATGCTTTGCACAGAGCACCTAGACGTCACCACAATATCCAAACGGCTTGAGTTAAGTGAAGCCTACATCAGCGAGCAGGTACGCCAGCTTGAGGACTTAAACCTGATCACCGTGACATATGAGCGTGGAAAAAGAGGCATCCGCAAGGTTTGCACCTCATCGGTTGACAGAGTCAATTTGATTTTTAACCAAACCCCATAATCTTAGTTATAAAGTTAATTTACAGTTATTAGGGCAGCTTTGAGTTCTTCTCCCCAACTCTCTTCAGTCCTGGGGTGGCTTTGGCGCCGTGCCATAGGAAGTTAGGGCTGATTCTTTGAAAAACATTAAAAACAACACGGGGCATAGCTTTGTTGATGCCCCTTGGTCGACAGCGTCTCAGTAGCCCTAATAATCAGTGCACTAATCGTGTTAATTGGCTTTCTAGGCAACTACCTATTCAAGAAAACCGGGTTGCCCGACATGCTCATCCTCATCTTTCTGGGTGTGCTCTTCGGCCCAATCCTGGGGATATTCAGCCCCACCACCGTTAAAGACTTCGCGCCCTACATCGCAGCCTTAGCCCTCGCATTCATCCTCTTCGACGGCGGCATGGGCCTTGACATTAAACGGGTCCTGCATAACAGCCCCCGCGCTGTGACGCTGGCGGTTTTAGGTTTCATCTTCAGCCTCCTGGGCGTCTGCGCCTTCACCGTGGTGGTGTTTGGCGTGCCGCTGGTGTATGGTTTACTCTTCGGCAGCATCGTGGGCGGCAGCAGCTCGGTCGTGGTGATTTCGCTGGCCAGCAGGATTAAAATTAGCCAGAAAGGCGCCATCATATTGATTTTAGAATCCGCCATCACCGACATCCTCTGCATCGTCATAACTCTCTCACTCATCGATGTTATTGTGACGGGGCACGCGGATTTCGGCGGCATCATTGGGGGGATAGCGGCGAAATTCTTAATCGGAATCCTAATCGGTGTAGCTATGGGGGTTGCCTGGCTGTTTGCCCTGCGAAAAGTAGCCCATATGCCCTTCTCCTACATGCTAACTTTAGGCATGGTTCTGCTTGGCTACGCCGCCACTGAAAGCATGGGTGGAAGCGGCGCGTTGGCTGCGTTGCTGTTCGGCTTAATCTTGGGTAACGAGCGGGAACTCTTCAAGGTCTTTCGGATAAACGAGGACCGAAACGAAGACGAGAAAGTCCCCTTTACCGTAAGCAAGGGTCTTAGGCGGTTCCAAGCTGAAATCGCCTTCCTCATACGGACATTCTTCTTTGTGTTCTTAGGCATAATCGCGTCGATTTCCAGCATAAGTCTTCTTCTAGCGGGCATCACGCTCTCGGTTATCCTGTTTGTGACGCGGTTTGGCGCCGTATGGGTTTCCACACAGAAATCCGCGTTGAAGGGCGACCAACAAATCATGACGATTGTGCTGACCCGCGGGTTAGCCGCCGCTGTCCTAGCTACTTTGCCTGCGCAGTACAATCTGCCCTACTCGGACCTCTTCGTGGACATAGCGGTCGTGGTCATCGTGAGCACCGCCATCATGGCGACGGTTGGCACCATGCTGATTGGCAACAAGAAGCCGTCGGCTGCAAACGAAAAAAACATAGACGAGCAGGCAAAGGAGAAACATAAACCAGGCGTCACCGGCAGCCTTCTTGGCGGCATAAAGAAACTAAAGCCCAAACGCAACAACCCAAAGCCTTAGCGATCTTGTGTTTTAAAGCGCCAGTAGGCTCTGTAGGGTGCTTGCTGCCCCATCCCCCAGAGCGCCGCTGATAACTCGCCGTAATGCACCATGTCCTCCAGCACCATGTGGGTTAAGACTGCTTCAACGGGGAGTTTTGTGTACGGTGGCTCACCCCATGGAACCTCGATTTTCCTCTCCAGGTCCTCGGCGGAGAGTTTAAGAAGATAGGTGTCGGTGGCGGCATGCACTCGCTTCATGTAGACGCGCAGGTCCTCAAGGCAGGTGAAGCTGGAAAAGTCGGGGTCTGCCCATTCTTCGAAGCGGCCCGGGATGATGTAGTTGACCCAGCGGTCCTCCACCAAAGTGAGATGCACAAACACATCCCGCATGCTGTCCCAGCTTAAGCCGCGGTTAACGGCGACTTCGCTCCAGGGCAACTTGGCAAAGGCGTCGAGGTAGGATTTGCGGACGATGTGGTTGTAGCGGATTAAATCGGCAACCTGCATGGAACCCAGTTAGCGGGCCACATATTTAAGATTTGACAGCTTGTGTTTTCTCCAGTATTGGCGATTAACGAACAACGTTCCTCAACCCTTTTATTTTTTAACTTCGCGTTATTGATAGTGAACAATCATGCCCTTATTTGGTTCTAAAAAGCCAGATGTAGAAAAATTACTTTTAAAAAGCGACGTAAAGGGTTTACTTAAAGCCTTAACCTACAGGGACGATTTTAAAGTTCGAGAATCAGCTGCCGCAGCTCTCGGAGAAATCGGCGGCGAGCACTCTTTTGATGGCTTAGTAGCAGCGCTTGTTGACTCTGAAGAATCCGTTCGCAAAGCAGCTGCCCTATCGTTGGGAAAGAGTGACACACCTGAGGCAATTAACGCGCTATCGGTTGCGGGTTCGGCTGACGGAGTACTCTTTATCCTTAACAACAGCAAGCTCCCTGAGAGGCGTGTAAAGGCTGCCCATGTGTTAGGCAAAATGGGCGATGAACACGCTGCAGATGGCTTGATTAATGCCCTCAAACATGAAGATTCATCCGTGCGATTTGCTGCTCGAGATGCACTAAGCACAATCGGCGGTAACTTGGTTGCAGATAAACTTCGGGTTACCCTAAAAGACCCCGACCCCTACGTCCGCATGAATGCAGCGGCGGCGCTGGGGAAAATCGGGGGCAACCGCGCAGTAGATGACCTGATTGGGGTGCTCCAAGACTCCGACTGGGTCGTACGCAAAAGCGCGTCTGAGGCATTGTCTAACATTGATGGCGGGTACACCCTGAATAGATTAATAGCGACCTTAAAAATTGAAAAGTCCCCATCCGTCCGCAACGGCATCATTGAAATATTAAGCAAAATAGGGCTCTCCACCGCGACTGAGGACATATGGGATTTAATGAAAGCTTCGACAAGCATTCAGGAGACGTCTTTTTTGATAGAAAGCCTAGGAGCTGAATACGCGGTGGATGCCGTTATTGCAACGTTGAGAAAAGACCCCTTAAGCTTTAAAAATAAAAATGCTTTATACGAAGCCGCAGGAGCCGTTTTATCTAAAAATGGCGATTCCGCCATCAAAAAATTAAAAGCTTTCACTATAGATTCCAATGCCGCGGTCTCCGAGTTTGCGCTGGAAGTGACAAGTGTTATTCAGCGGAACGTTATGAAATATAACGCTGCCATAGAAGATTTTGCGATTGAAAGCATGTTTAGCATAAAGGATTGGGATGCTGGAAAGCGAGAAACTGCAGAAAAAAGGATACGCGGCGGCTCAGAGCCATTAGCGCGGCTTTACTCTGCGCTCTGGGACCGAAAAATTAATGTCGCCTACGAGTTGGTTAAACTTTACCCTGACCTTCTAAAAACAGTAACCAATTATGCGAATAGACAAAATGACCCTTACGAGGGCCCTGCTCTTGTGAGCACAACGTACGAATCCGCGAAAAGAGTTTTAGAGAAAATAAACCAACATCACGAAGACCTGCCTAAAGCACCTAAAAAGAACTGACTTCAGCCAAGCTCTTTCGGTTCTGCCTAAAGAACCGTCTAAAAGATGCAGTCAAATCATAATTTTCCACTTCGGATAGCGTCACCCAGCGCAGTTCTGCTGCGTCGCTTGCCGCCGCAATGTTCCCGCTGACCACCCGCACAAGATAGTCTATGATGACGTAGTGGTACTTGATTTTGCCGTCTTCATCGCGGTCGATTTGATCCACTACCCCCAGCAGACGAGGCTTCTCCACGATGAGGCAGGTTTCCTCTTTTGCTTCCCTGATCGCTGCATCCTCCAGCGACTCGCCTAGCTCGACAAGCCCACCCGGAACTGTCCATTTGCCCAGCGCCGGCTGATTGCCCCGTTTAATCAGGGCGATTTCTCCATCTTTTAGGATGACTATGCCGACGCCTACGATTGGCTGGTCAGGGTAGAGCCGCTTCAGTTAGAACACCGTGGGGTTAATGGCGCTTCCCCCTTAAAACCTCTATGCATCAGCAACCACAAAGCAGCCAAAAAGTGAAACAAAAAAGGTGAATACCCAAAAAAGGGGAGGGGTGCCTTACTTGTTGAGGTAGCGCCAAGAGAGCACTACGCAGATGACGGTGACGACGGCGGCGAATACGCCGACGAAAGCGAAATCCAGCACCAGCGGACCATATCCGTCGCTGAAGATCATCAGGCGTCTGACTGCGTCGATGGTGTAGCTGATGGGGTTGACGCTGGCTATGGCCTGGAGCCACCCTGGCATCTTGTCGATGGGGAAGTAGGCGCTGCTGGCAAACATCAAGGGCAACGTGATCAGCTGGAAGAGCGCCTGAGGCATCTCCATTCGGGTGGCACGCAGCGTCAGAGCAGTGAACATCGAGGATAACCCAACGCTTATGAGGAACACAATCGCGAAGACACCCAGTATGCTCCACCATGCAAAGTTGGTGCCTGTTACAAGCCCCAACGCGAAGGCGACGAGTGCAACGATGCCTGCTTGGAATATGGCGCGTATGCTAGCCGAGAACACCTTGGAGAGGATAATCGAGGAGCGCGAGACGGGTGTACTGAGCACCTTGTTCATGAAGCCCAATCGTTTATCCCACACAACCGACATGCCCGTGAAGGCGGTTGTGAAGACAGTGGTGAACGCCACCATCCCCATAGCCATAAAGCTGAAGTAGTCGGTGGTGCCAAACGTCGCCATCATGATTGCATCGGAGCTTACCCCGGGGATGCTGGTGGGTATCATGGAGCTCAGGTTCATGGCTTTGCCTAAAAGAGCCAGCCAGAGAACCGGCTGAATTATCCCCATGGCAAAGACGAAGGGCTGCTGATACCATTTCTTAAGTTCCCGGTTAGTGAGCGCCCAAAGCCCATGGAAGCGGCTGGTGGAAACCTGTGTTTCATTAGCTTGGCTCATCGGTGTGCCCTCCGCATAGCTATCCGCTGAGACATAACTCCTTCATGTGACTCCTCGTCGCGCATAGATTTGCCTGTGTACTGCATGTAGACCTCGTTTAAACTGGGCTTTGCCAACGCCAGCTTGGTGACTACATGTCCGCTTTTTCTGAGTGCTTCGATGATAAGCGGCGCGGTTAATTCTCCGTTGCTTGAAGTGATGGTGTAGCTGCCGTTTTCCCGTTTAACCTCTTTAACATGCTCCACTTTGCCGATGAACTCAGTAATGTCTTCTTGTTCTTTCTGTATAGAGAGCGTGATTATGTCTCCGCCTAAGCTGTCTTTAAGCTCGCTGGGGCTTCCCACCACAACGATTTTGCCGTGGTCAATGATGGCGATGCGGTCGCAGAGGGCATCTGCCTCTTCAAGGTAGTGGGTGGTGAGAAACAAGGTCATGCCGAATTCCTTCTTGAGCATCTTCACATAATTCCATGTGGCGGCTCTGGTCTGAACATCCAAACCCAAGGTTGGCTCGTCGAGGAAGAGCACTTTGGGGCGGTTGATTAAGCCGCATGCCAGCTCCAGCCGCCTACGCATACCACCCGAAAAGGTTTGAACACGCTTATCCTTAAAAGCCGTCAACTCGACAAGGTTAAGCAGGTCAAGCGAGCGCTTCTTGGAGACAGCGCGGGGGATACCGTAGAGGTCAGCGCAAAGCAAAATATTCTCCATAGCAGTCAAATCCTCGTCGGCGGTGTATTCTTGGGGAACCACACCTATGCCTGAGCGCACCGCCATGCTTTGCTTAGCGATGTCACCGCCTAGAATCGAGGCTTTTCCCTCAGTGGGCCTAAGCACCGTGATTAGCATCTTGATGGTGGTGGTTTTGCCCGCGCCGTTGGGGCCCAGAAAACCAAAGATTTCGCCCCGCTTCACACTGAAGTCTATGTGGTCAACTGCGGTGAGGTTGCCGTTGAAGACCTTAGTTAAGCCCTCAACTACAATGACGTCTTCGCTGCGGTTTTGGCTCATGCTTTCTCGCCCTGCCGCTTTGCGTTGAGTGCCTCGAGCTTGTCGGAGGCTTCATTTAGGGTTTTGAGGGCTTCGTTAAGGTCCTGCTCAGAGTAGTTTTCCTTGAAGGTTTTGCCCAGCTTAAGCGAGGCTACAAGCAGCCGCTTCATGGATTGGCGAATCTCGTTGGTTTTCTCTTCAGGTATCTTTCCTAAGGAGCGGCCAAAGAAGGGGTAAGCCATAAAGCCGGCGTCTTCGCGGAATTTTTCGCGTGCTTTGCTTTGTTCCTCGAAGAATTCTTTGCCGCTTGCGGTTAGCTGGTAGCGTTTAAGCCCGTTTTCATGGGGCAATTCAGCTATGTATCTGTTGTCTTGGAGCCATGCGAGCAGGGGGTAGATGGAGCCGGGGCTGGGTTTCCAGTGTCCGCCGGCGCGTTTCTGGATTTCTTCCATGAGTTCGCTGCCTGACATGGGTTTGTCGCTGAGGGCTTCTAGGACGTGGTAGCGTAGGAAGCCTTTGGGGACCATGGCGTTGTGGCGGAGCCAGTTGCGGCGGTGGAACATGAGGTGTTTTTGTGCGCGCATTTGGTGTTTGAGTTCGTTTAGGTCTTGTTTTTCTTGGTCGTTCATTAATATCAATTCCGATATCAATATCGATATCACATTTGATTATCACCAACGATATCACTAGCGATATTTAAACTTGCCCCAAAACAACAAAAAAACCCAACAACCAAAGCACAAACCCAAAACAAGCCCGCGGCAACCAACCAACAGAAAAACAAAAAACAAAACAAACGCCCACAAAAACCCAAAACCACACAGCAAACGCAGACACCCAACCAAACACACCCCCACCCGTTGAGCCTATAAATAGAGGGGGGGTAGACGCGGCAGAGCAACAGCGACAACCCAAACCCGCCAGCAACCATGCCGCCCCAAAGGCAAAATGGTTTTTTTCAACAAATTTAATTAACGTTGCCTAACACCATGGCTAGCAAACCCTCTGAGCTGCCCCTATGAAGCAAACCCTAAAAAAAATCTACTCCAAACGCGCTCTCACCATCGTCGTGGCAGCAGTGCTTGTCCTCACCATCCTAAACACCTACCTTATTCTGGAGGGAACCCGCACATCCATGATAACCAGCGTGGTGAACTACGACTTTGTGCTCTCCCCAGATGGCGATGGCTACAAACTCAAAAACATGCTCACAGGCTATGTGTCCCAGCAAACCCAAAGCGCCTCAGACACTCTAAACTCGGCGCTCAGGGAAGGCAAATCCATCTACCTTAACTCAGGAACCTACCAGTTCACAAGCGACATCTATGTCACAAACAAGCTTAACGCCAAAATCTGTGGCGACGGCGCAGTCATTTACGGCAATGGCCACCGAATCGTGGTTGGTGGCGATGACTACACCGCCTCGCAGTACATGCAGATTTCGGGTTTAACCCTCATCAGCGGCTCCGTGCACGTGGAAAACTCGTTCGCCACCACCATTTCTGACACGAAATTCATCAACTGCAGCGTGGGGCTGGAATTCGCCAACACCAACACATGGAGCGAATACAACAAAATCGAAAACTGCCAATTCATCAACTGCACCCAAGGCGTCGCTTTCCGCACTCCCGAAGGAGAAAACGCCACAGGCTCCTATGCCAGCTCAACCATCACACGATGCTCCTTTAACCTCCAAGACAACGCCGTAGGCATAAAAGTTGAGGAACTCGCAGAATTCTCCGACAGCCAAATCCAGAACGTACGCTTCTGGCTAGGCGAAGGACCCCACACCAACCAAGTTGCGATGCGCGTAGACGGCACCATGAAGCAGACGCTGCTCTTGGGCGTGGTCTTTGAATCCTTCACCGATAACCCCGTGGACATCTTCGCCATCGATCTGGGCGAATCATGCGAAGGAGCCCCCATCATAGATGACGGCGTGAGTTTTCTTGGCAACTGGACCGCGCGGGTGCATAATCCCTATGCTGTCTGGGTCAGCGGCGCCGGCAGCGTCTTTAACCTTGAAAGCACCAACGTGCCAGTGGGCACCAGCGGACAATTCGGCAAAAACGCAACCATAGAAACCTACGCCTGCAACGTCCACAGCTTCAAACCAAAAATAACCGTCAGCGGCAACCTCCAAAACGGCGAATCGGTGGTGGTGCGAATACGCATCGAATACATCGACAACGTCCTCTCGGCGCCGCTCACCAAAACCTTCACCAACAGCACCTCAATGTGGCTTAGCGACGATGAAATGCAGAGCCTGTTTCCCTCACAGAGCATCGTTTGGGCAATCATCGTCGACGCAAAAACAGCATCTGGCTCAAGTGGCGCGAAGGTGACTGTGAGCGGCTACGGCACAACAGGGTAACGCTGGAGGCAACAGAAAAAGCCAAGGCTACTTTTCGCCGAGCTTCTCTAGGTAATCTATAAAATTCTCCAGTTCAGCCTTATCCATCTTTAAAATCGCTGACCTCTCTGCCCGAACATATTTGCGAAAAAAGTCTAGGCACTGGTTGGAATTCACGTTTTCTTTAAACGTCCGGACTTGGTCACGTTCAATCTTTATACGATAAAGCGTAGCTACGAAAGTAGCGAAAACAACCAGCGTGTTGCTGACAATCACGATTAAGGAAATATCCACCATAGAGCTTCCCAGCCCCTAAAAAAGAAGGGATAGGTTATTTTCTTTTTCGCTTCTCAGCGGCAACCGTTGGTCTCCGGCAGAACGCCCTGGAGCCTCAGGATCTTCTTGAACTCCTCATCCTTAAGCGAGGCACGACGACCGTTGGCATAGATTGCTTTAACGCGCTCCACCACCGCTGCCACGGTTTCGTCGCTTGGTTGGCTGCCTGCAAGCTCAGCGATTTTATGTTTAATTATGCCCTTGCCAGACTGCTTGCCTATGGTTAAGCGGCGAATGTTGCCGACAAGCTCGGGTGGATAAGGCTCATAGGTCCAGGGGTCGTTGAGGACGCCATGGGTGTGAATGCCGCTTTCATGCGCAAACCCGTAGTCGCCCACGATTGCCTTGTTAGGCGGAACCACAAACCCCGTGGCTTTGCCAATGTAGTCAGCGGCTGCCTTGAGCTTTTGGGTTTTGCCCTCGAACTTTCTGTCGCCATAGTGCAGGTAAAGGTTAAGGATGACTTTTTCGGTCTCCGCGTTCCCAGCGCGCTCGCCAATGCCCAGATAGGTGGTGCTGGCGTAGATTTTATCCCACACACCCGAAGCCGCCTTGATCGCTGCCATCGTGTTTTCGACGGCGTTGCCAAAGTCGTCGTGGGCATGCACCTCTATGGCGCCTATGCGGGTTTGCTTCTTTATCGCCAGAACCTTCGCGGGGATACCGTGGGGCAGGGGCGCAGCGGGGTCAGATAAGCCGATGCCGACGGTGTCGCAGATTCGGTAGCATTCCGCGCCTGCATCAGCGATGGCGTTGATGAAGTCGCATTCAAAGGCCCAGTCAGCACGGGTGCTGTCTTCCCCATGGACAAAGGTACGCAGGCCACAGGTTTTAGCCGCGTACTCGGTTACGTCCACGACGTTGGCGAGTATTTGCTCGCGGGTTTTTTCTGGCCATTTAGCTTTGAAGTGTATGTCTGATACGGGATGAGAGATGCCGACTTCTTTGAACCCGCATTTTACGGCGCTATCGATGTCTTCTTTGACTGCTCGGCACCAACCGGCGACCCGCAGGTTCAAGTTGAGGTCGCTGATGAGTTTAGCGGCTTTTTTGTCTGGTTCCTGGTAGTGGAATAGTTCGATGCGTTCAACGCCGACTTCGCTTAGCAGCTGCGCGATTTTGGCTGCGTCTTTAGGTGCTGCGGCTAAGCCGGGCATTTGTAAGCCGTCTCGAAGGGTGGTGTCGTCTATTAGGGCCTCTGTTTTCAGAGGGGGCATTTTGAAGAAGTATTCGCTTATGTCCATTTTATGCTCTTCTCTGTCTTGTTTTTGCGTTTCTCCCAACGCGTTTTTGCAACGCTAACTAACGCTTACATGATGTTGATAAACGTTTCTGCAATACTTTTGTAAGATTGTCCAATAGAATATGTGACTTAACTCCGGTCTGTATTGTCACAATGTAAATATAACCTTTACATAGCAAAAATTAAAAGTTGGAGAAAAGCGCCTTAAGCGTCCCCGAAACAGCCAAAACATGCAGCGATGCCCCAGCCCCAGCCACAGAAGTCACCGCGGATAGAGAAGCCCGCACCGACGGCAAAGACACAAGAGAAGTGCGAAGCACAAACACCTTACGCTCCACATCAACCTCAATCAACGCCAGCCCAGTTAAACTCGCACCCACTTCCCCAAAGAGATCAGTCACCGAATCCCAAACCGCATCCATAAACTCGCGTTCACTAGGCAACCCGTCGCATTCAAGCTGCACCGCTAAATAGCGCCGCTTAGCCCGCTTCAAACAGCGTTGCCCTCCCTGACAAGACTTATCCCAGGAGCAACAAAACCGGAGCTTAACTTTGCCCTGTTACGATCCACAATCGCCATTGGAGCAGAGGAAACAGCGTCAAGCGCCTCAGACTCATCCATGCCAAACAGGTAGGCTAGACTCGCCAAGTCACGGGGCATACGCATATACCGAAGTTCCCCAGCGCCGCTTGAAACCACCACGGGCACATGAAATTCCCGGGCAAGCGCAACTTCCCGGCGTAAACTCGACAGAAACCTCACCCGGGCAGGACCCTCCAGGACAAGCAGCGATTTAGTTGTCACTTCCAGCGAGGCTTGGGAGCAGCTGGCAAGTTCAGCTTCGGCTCGGTCAAAGAAGCGCTTATGGTAATCGAGGCTGGGGAAGTTAAGGAGGTCAACGCGGTGGTCCTTGGCGGCTTGCCTTGCAACCTCTTTCTGGTCGCAGATTACACCGATAACTTCGACTTTGCGGCGGAACTTACGAAGAAAACGCATCAGGTCCTCTTGGTTACGGGGCTTGCAGTCCAGACGCGAAACATAGTCGAGGCCAGATTGGGTGCAGGCGGCTTTCAAGGCTTGAGCTTGAGCATCGTTAGGTTGCCCAGTGAAGCATATGCTGACGGCGCGGTAACCCAGCTTTGCAGCCTTTTGGATAGCCTGCGTTGTAAGGTTTACGTCCGCTGGGTTGACGTTGAGGTGCAAATCCGCGAAGATGCGGGTCATGGCAGCAACCCAGCTTGTTTTGCTATTTGAGTGATTTGCTCAGCGGTCTTGTCCTTGAAGTGGATTTTTAGGTGAATGGGGTCGGTTTGGGTAAACTTTATTGAGCCTAAATAGGCAGCTTGCTTATCAAAACGCAGGTACAGGTTGCCCTTTTCCAGATGCAGCTTAATCTCCTCGGCAAGCTGCTCACGGTCAAGAACACTTAGGCCTTGGCCAAGCTTGTCCAGTGCAGAGGGTAACAGGCTGCGGTCTGTGAGTTTGGCGGTGAAGAGGGTAATGGGGTTGGAGTAGTGCCCAGTTAAGGCGGTTTTCTGGAAGAGCAGGGTTTCTTGGAGTTTTTCAGGAAAAAGGTTTCTGGTGGCTGCTTGGACCTTCTCGTGGTTTTCGGTTGCGTGTGCAAAGACACGGATATCTATGTAGCCGATTGATTTGGCAGCGTCAACGGTTTTCTCCATAAAGTTCCCTTTCTGCTGTTACTTCTATTTCTCAACCATTTAGAAGTTTTGTTTTTTGGGTCAAAAAAACGCTTAGTTGATGAAGTGTTCAAGGTACTCAACGATTAAAGCGTAAGCATCAGCCTCATCGGGCTCCACCCTGCCGTCGCCGACGCCGCCAATCAACACTTCACCGGCGGATTCCACCACTGGCTCATTGTAGCGAATTCGAAAAACACAGCTCGACACAGCGCCCTCAGAAACTTGGAAGGTTAAAAGCGGATACCTCACGCCCGGCAAGTACAAATCATATTTTTCTGGGCCACGTGACTCGATGCGGAAGGTTTTGGTTTCCCCCAGTTTGCGGAGGCTTTGCAGAAGTGAACCGTTGAAGGGCGGAAAGCTGAACTGCGGGTTATCTTGGGCGTTTTGGGCTGCCTGTGCTATCTTTTCGGCGAGGGCGGCTAGGTCCCAGAGCTCTATGTCGCCGTTTTGGGCGTCAAGCGCGGCTTGGGAGGTGAAGGATGCGGTGGCTATGACTAGGGTTTTGCTGCATTGGTAGATGCGTTTTTCGTCGTTGGCATTTAAGATGATTGCATCGGTTACCTCGAGGTTTCGGGGGTATCTGCGCGCCATAACCGCCACGCGTGTGCCGTCTTTGTCAGCAACTAAATCCATGCCTGATGTAGCAGGAAACGATTCAGCTTCGATGCAGTAACCCAGCGTCTCTAAGAGCCAGCGGATGAAGCGCTCAAATTCCCCCGGTGAGAGGGAATCAACCGCGTAGTCGCAGCCCGCGGCAGGCGCCTGTGTGTCGATGGGTTTCTGCAGGAGGTTTCGGGTCAGCTTTGGGGTTTGGCTGGTTTGGGGGCAGATTTGTTTTTCTATTCGGGCAGCTAACGCTTCAGCTTTAAAGGGCGGAAGCTGCAGGTTATCCTGCAAAAATTCTCCGATGTCAATGTCGGGGTAACGCGTCAAAATCTCTTCGATTAACCCATTAAGCTTTACATAGGTCAAGTTAAGCGGTCTCCTTCTTGTTTTTGGCGTGTTTTGGACAGAGCAGGCGGCGGAACTCGTCGGTTGGGGTGAGGTTAAGTTTAGAGAAGACCGCTCCGCAGACATCGCATACGTCATAGTGGTTGATGCATACGCTGGAGTTATCGTGGCTGCATTTGAATTCGAGGAGGCGGCTGTGTTTTTTTCCGCAGACCGAGCAAACGAAACCCGAATCCGATTCAAAGAACTCACGGATGGTCTCATCCATCGCCAACGAAGCCTTTTTGGAGTAGATTTTGGCTGTATCGACAGATTGGCGGATGCATCCTCCGCATACATAAAGACCATCTTCGGTGGCAAAGCCTTCCGCAAAGGGTTTTTTGCAAACCGGGCAAGCGACTTCTATGTCATGGTTAACTCCGGGGGTTATCGTGGACTGTATGGTTGCGTGGTTGTCGAGGGTGACTTCGAACTTGACTTTGGAGGTGTTGATTACAAGCAAGTTTAGGAACTTGACGGTGACATGGGTGAGGTAGGATTCTTCCTCCCGCTGCAGCAGCGCTTCACAGTTAGCCTGCCACTTCAAAGGATCAAAATCCAGCGCCAGCTTCTTGGAAATCACTTGTTCGCGGCGTTCCCGCTTGAGACGTTTTTCGTAGCTCCGCAGCTTAGCCTTCTTATCCCTGACAAGTTGAAAATCATAGAGCACCAGTTTGCTGCGCAAAAGACCCGCGATGTGTTCATCAGCCGTCGCCTTGAGTTTTTCAAAGACATCCGCTCTGAGCTTGACCTTGACATCTTCAGCCGCTAAAGCCTCATCATCCAGTGGATTCTTGTCGCCGAAATCCCCGACTGCTATAACGTTGTATTTTTCGTCAAGCAGCAAAGTCAGGATTTCTTCGCTTTTTGGTCGCAGCTTGTTTTGGAGGATAATTGAGAAATAGAACTGGTAGTACCGTGCAGGTTCCTTTTTAACCGCATCTATAGAGGCGATTTTAGCGTTGTTTACTCGGTGATAACAGGGTGAAGGCTTAACGCAGACGTTCACCACTCCGCCGCCGACATGCACCTTTTCGCAGTCAACGCAGGCAAAAGCGCCCTCTCTGAAGCGTCGCCTAAGAAACGCCTCAAAATCAGGCTTAGGCTTAACCGCGACCTGGCAGAGTATGCCTTGGGTGAGGCACTCATGCATTATCCGCTGAAAAGTTGGGCTGCCGGGTGCGATTAGGGGGATTTTTTTCTCTTTTGCTAGGGCGGGGTTGTAGGTGTATTCTTCGGAGGTGTCGCTGTTGGGGTAATATGCTTTAAGGGTCTGGTTTGACTGCTCGGTTACTGTACCTTTTTTAGCTTCCACGTAGGCTCCGATGAGGCGACGTATCTGCGGGTCAGCGGCCTTCGCGCTCAATCAATAACCCCCTCTGTGAATTTCTCAGCTAACTCCTCAGTTTCCCGCGACACATTCAGGTCAGCGGCAAGTTTCTCAAGTTCCTTTTTGATATCTAAGCGGCTGCTGCTTCGCAGCAGAATTTCCCCGATGGTTTTCTGGATGTCCTGTGAACCTTCCTTGAGCTCCGCCAGCACCGTTTCCATTTTGCCCACAGTCATGGTGAACAAATCGATTTTCTGGTAGAGGATATGCAGGACATAGTCGTCGATGGTGTCTTTGACGCAGAGGTTAAAGACGGTGACGTCGCGGTCCTGCTTGAAGCGGTGGATGCGGCCGATGCGCTGCTCGATTTTCATGGGGTTCCAATGCAAATCGTAATTGAACATGACAGCGCAATTCTGCAAGTTCAAGCCCTCCGCGGCTGCGTCGGTGGCGACAAGATAGCGGACCTCGCCGCTTTTAAACTGCTCAATCACCGTTTCCCTCTCGGCCTGATTCATGTCGCCTAAATAAACCGCCGCGCGCCCAAACTCGGCGTCGAGTAGCTCCTTTATTTTGCGGGCAGTGACTTTGCGGAGGCAGAAAATCAGCGCCTGCTCCTTTGGGGCGTCCCGAAGAACGCTTCTCAGCAGTTCCATTTTTGCGCTGCGCACTTTTTTTGCCATCTCAAGGAGTTTGTCTGTGGCGTCTTTCTCCATTGGAAAACGTTGCTGTCGGCGAGTCAGCGATTCTATAGAGGCATCCGGTGAGCTGGAGAAGGACTGCTGGAGGGTTATTGCCTGGAAAACAAGGATTGCGTTGCTCTGCGAGGCGGTGAATTTGCGGGAGGGATTTTCGGCGATTAAGGCCTCGATGGTTTTGAAGCGGTTTTGGCTTACGTCACGCAGGTACTGGGTGGCTTCATCGATGAATTCTCGCTCTTCCAGGTTCGCTTCAAGCGTTCGGGATTCTACGATGCGTTTGGTGAAGGGGATACCTGTTTGTTCCCGGCGTGTACGGCACATTACATCCCGCAGAATCTGACGCAGATAAGCTGCTTCATCTTGCCGCACAACACGGCACCTGGAATCCTCAGCAAAGCGTGAGATAAAGGCGCGTTCACTGCCCAAGATGCCCGGTTGAATCAAATCCACGATGCTGTAGAGGTCACTGAGGCGGTTACACAGCGGCGTGGCGGTGAGCAGCAACAGATGATTTTTCCGCAAATTACCCAGGCAAGCCCTGCCCTTGCTATGCGTGTTCCTAAACGCATGCGCCTCATCCACCACCACCAAATCCCAGGTTCGACCCGCGATCTTTTCGAATTTTCTTGCCAAAAGATTATGCGAACAGATAATTCTGTCGTCGCACTCGAAATCCACGCGTTCTTGGGGGTTGTTGGCTATGGCGAAGGCTTCGCCGAATTTTTCTGCCATCTCCGATTTCCACTGGTAAAGCAGGCTTTTAGGTGACACAATCAGTATGGAGTTGATTTCTTCGCGCAGCAGCAGCTCTTTGATGATGAGTCCTGCCTCGATGGTTTTGCCAAGCCCCACTTCGTCGGCGAGTATGGCGTTGGCGTTCATTTCGCTACTTACCTGCAGGGCAGTTTTCATCTGGAAATTGTAGGGGGTTAGTTTTGTTCGGATAGCATCTAACGCGATTAGGCGGTCGATTTTGCGGGTTTGCTTTATTTGCAGCGCCTCAAGGTTAAGCCTAAATCGCTGGTAAGACGCGTAGTTGCTTGTTTGCACCTGCCCTTTTATGTTGAAGGGGTCAGTTTGGGATAGAAAATACTTGTGCTTACTGTTTGACTGCTCTGTTGCTTGCCGGCTCTCTACCCCCCCTCTATTTATAGCGCCAGAATCAAACTCGCACAGCACCGGTTTCTCAGCGGTTTTTGCAGCAGCGGCTTTTTTGCGGGAGCCCTTAGGTTTAGGCGCATCCAAAGATGAGACTGTAATTTGGGGCGCAGCATCCACGCTGCCACTTGAGTTATATTGGGGGCTTGCGCCGCAGTTGTCTTTGGAGCGGTAAGTCAAGGTTATCGCGGCAATAGCCACGTATCGGCTATAAAAAGATAAGTTTCAAAAACGGTTTTTCCCTTAGCTGACTGAGAAGTATCCGCTGCCTAATTGAATGGGGTTTTAGGAAAAAACAGCTGCGCCTTGAGAAATCATCCATGGAAAACAGCGAAAACAAATAAACAAAAGAAAATAATTGGGGAAGAGGAGGCTTCACTATGCCTTTTTGGCGTGGGCTTTGATGGCTTCCACGTTTACGTCATGCTGGCTCTTGCGGCGCAAGTCAACAGGTAGCTTGGCCTGTTTTGCCTGCTGCCTGCTTACGCCCGCTGCTTTGAGCTCATTTACGCTGAAGCCCTTGCCGGGTTTCTGTTTGCCATTAGGCTTTTGTATAGATGCTTTTATGTGGTGCATTAATACGGTCCGTCTCCCTTGCGCTGTAACTTTACGCCGCCATGCTTCCTTGCACCTCTGCGGTGGCTGGGTCGCATCTTCTCGGCGCCTGCACCTTTATGGTGTAAGCCACGGATGTTCTTGCCCGCACTGGTTAAGCTGCGGAACACGCGGCTTGTATGCTGCTTCTGGGTTATCCAACTGATGTCCTTGTCAGTCTTGATGGTGGGCGCGTTAGGGTCAACAAGGATAACTTCAAACCACTTGTGACGTCCATCTTCGCCTACCCAGTAGCTGTTGAGCACTTCTAGGTTAGGGAATTTCTTAGCGGTGCGTTCTTCCGCGATTAAACGGAGGCTTTTCGCCGGTTTAAATTTAGCCACACCCATACGTTTGGGGCGTCGTCCAGATCTGGGGCGAATCTTACGTAAGCCTCCTCGGCGCACCTTGGTTCGTGCAACGACAAAGCCCTGTTTGGCTTTGTAGCCGAGTTTACGTGCCTTGTCTAGGCGGGTGGGGTTTTCTATTCTAAGGGTAGATGGTTGCTTGCGCCATTGTACTAGGCGTTGGCGCATGAGTTCTTCGACGAAGCTTTTCTCGGGCGATGCCCATTCTTCGGCGATGTATTTGTATGCCATTTATGTTTTCTCCGATTGTGTTTGTTTGCGGTTCAGCCTTTCGGCCACATCCCAACGGACAGGTTTGTCCGCCTGCAATTTCACATCAAAGGTACATGCAGTGAGATAAACCTTTGTGCAGCGGGGCAGATTTTAACTGTTGATGCGAAAAATAGATAAGCCTATCCCGCAAAATGGGGGGCTATGTTCGACGTATGGATGGCTGTTCAGGTGTTTGCGGGCGCATTTCTGCTAGGCTTTAGCGCCTACTTGCCATATAGGCAGAGAAGGCAACGCCAGAAGAAGCAAAAAATAATGTGGGTAGAACTGAAGAATTAGCGCCGCTTGATTCAGGACCCTCCAACGAAACCGATGCGGAAATGCAAAGTTTAGCGCTCTTCGATTGCTTTTAATAGCCCACTGACGAGTATGCATGGTTGACTGTTATGTCCCATAAAGCCCGAGAACGCCTTAATCACCGCGAAAAATTTGTGGAGCGCCGCGACAAAATGCTCATCCATAACCGAGCCGACGAACGCGCCACCGTCGAAGAAGTCTTTGACCATGCCACTCGAATGGTGGTTTTTGATTTAATGAACAGTGGCATATTATACGAACTCAACGGCGTCGTCAGTTCAGGGAAGGAGGCACGGGTGTACTGGGGCACCACCAAAGAAGGCGTTGATTTAGCAGTAAAGATTTATTTAACCTCTTCAGCTGAGTTCAAGCGGGGCATGCACAAATACATCGAAGGCGACCCCCGCTTCAAAGACGTTAAACATGATACCCGCTCGTTGATTGCTGTCTGGGCGCAGAAAGAATTCCGCAATTTAGGGGAAGCATACGCGGCAAAGGTGCGGGTTCCAAAGCCCATAGCCGTTAAAAGCAATGTTGTAATTATGGAGTTCATCGGGGAAAAAGGGGTAAGTGCGCCTTCGTTAAAAGAGCAGGCGCCCGAGGACGCCGAGAAAGTTTACAAAGCAATCGTAATTTTTCTTAAGCGGCTCTATCAAAAAGCTAAGCTCGTCCACGGCGATTTGAGCGAATACAATATCATGATTTGGAAGGGTAAACCCGTGGTTTTTGATGTTTCGCAATCCGTTTCCATTCAACATCCCTTGGCGGATTTTATGTTGAAGCGAGACCTGATGAACGTGAATAGATTCTTTAGTCGCCAAAACGTAGATGTTATTCCAGATGAAGAATTATACAAGTTGGTTGTTGGTAAATAATGCCTGGTCCAGACATGTTTGTGAGAATTCCTAAAGAGCGCGTTGGCATACTGATAGGTCCCGACGGCAAAACAAAACAGTATATAGAAAACACACTACCAGTGAAGCTTACCATAGACACGGAAGGCAGCATCACCATCATCCTCAATGAGAACGCCGCTGACCCCTCCATTCTGCTACGCAGCAAAGACATCGTGACCGCCATCGGACGCGGCTTTGCCCCTGAAACCGCTTTTCGCCTCATCCGCAACGAAGAAGACATATTTGACATGGTGGATTTGCGCTTGATTTTTGGACGAAGCGAATCAGACATAAAACGCATCAAAGGCAGAATCATCGGCGCCGACGGGAAAACCCGCAAGCTCATCGAGGAGCTCAGCGAAGCCGACGTGGTGGTATACGGCCACACCGTAGGCATCATAGGCAGCTTTGAACAAGCCGACATCGCCCGCAACGCGGTGCAGATGATAGTGGAGGGCTGCCAGCACCATACAGTCTACAAGTACCTGCAACGTAAACGCACTGAACTCAAAAAAGAAAAACTGGAACTCTGGGACAAACCCCCCAAATAACACATTGCATCTGCGTACAGTTGCAGAACTTATTTACACAATTCTTTATCCCCATTTTTGGATTGAAGCATTGCGTTGTCCAGTCTTCATTGCCGGGGACAATGTCGGCGGCTGCTTTTGCCTTCAGCACCCGAAGGGTGTTGGTGTTTAGCAGGCAGCAAAATAGGGTTTGTGTATTGTTGTTGTACAGTTGGCGGTCTGAATTATAAGTATGTCTTATTTATTAATATGCACTATAGCATTTGTTTGAGCACAATGACAACTAAACGGAAACTTTTAGCCCCCCTTATAGCAGCGGTAGCAGTCGGAATCCTGTTTAGCGCGGTCACGGCAGGCGTTTTGATTTCGCAGCAAACCATCGATGCCTCCGGATCCATCAAAAATGGCGGCGGGGGAGGCGGGGTGAGCGATGGAGACAGCGGGGGAGGGGTGTCGGGCACCGTGAACATCGGAGTTTACTCGGATGCTTTAGCCACGACTAGATGCGCAAGCATCGATTGGGGGGAAATTGTTGCAGGCGGTTCGGTTTCGCGTTCGGTCTTTGTTAAGAACACAGGCACCTCCACGTTGAAGTTGAGTGCTTCAGCCTCATCGTGGAGCCCATCTGGCGCAGATTCGGTTCTGTCGTTTTCGTGGAACCGGGAAGGCGAAGTCTTGGCGCCGGGCGCAACTGTGACAGCCACGTTTACTTTGCATGCCTCATCGGACACTGGCGCGCTGGAAAACTTTAGTTTAGATATCAAGGTTTCCGGTTCAGGCTAAGCCCCCTTGGGCTTTGCAGGGTTTAGGTTAATAGAGTTAAATATCAGGGAAAATAATAGGAAAGAGAAGCGAGAGAGGGAAAGAGGAGTTTGCAGACCACCGATAAATCAGCCACAGGCCCAGTGAACGACACTGAAAGCAAAGTTAGGGCACAAAAGAAGCTGGTTGAAGAAATCAAGGTAGAGTGGAAGCAGCTTTGGAGCGACCGCCTAAACGACCGCGTTAAAGCCGAAGACATCTCCAAACAGGACTACGAGGTTCTGCGTGTGGAACGAGGCACCGTCATTCATGCATCCCGCGATTTTAAACCGCTTAACTTTAAAGAAATCCTCGAAGAACACATGGTCGAGAACCCCGATCGATACATCCAGCCAAACCCCAGTCAGGGCGGATGGACCAAATTCGTCAAAACCGAAATCACCTCTCAGAAGCGCCAGCAAACCTACACGCGCAGCTACGACCAGCCTAAACGGGTGGTTCAGCAGCCAAAGAAGGGCGGAAGAGGCTGGCTTCACAAAGCATAACAGCGGGTTCCTGATTATCTTATGGGAACGGGCAGTTTTGCGCACTACAGGGCAGCTTATGACGGTTTTTTTGGATTTGATTTGTGTTTCTTTGTCTGATAGCGTAGCGATTTTCCAAAACATGCCATGTATGGCTCGTTGTACAAGCTGCCAGATGCTTGGCAACAAACCTTGCGCATGCCCAGACTTCGAACTGCCCTCGTTGATGGTTACAGTTTAGGGCAGCCGCGGGGTGGACAGAGGCTTTTTTAGTATGACAAGCATCCCTGTGGCTACCAGTACCCCAAGGGCAACTAGGAGCAGCGTATTGAATTCAGGTATCGAAGGGGTAGGCTGGGGAGGCTGGGATTCGGTGGGAGCTGAGGTTGGGTTGGTGGTGGGAGATTGGGTGGGATTTGCCGTTGATGTTGACTGTGTGGGGGCAGATGTGGGCGACGGTGAAGCTGAGGCATCTGGCGCTTGGAGGATAATGGAGGTGTTCACGGAGGTAGTTTGAAAAGCGTTGTTGCGCACCTGAAGATAAACGGTTTTTGTGCCCTCGCCGCTTGTTAACTGCCAAGTTCTGCTGCTGTTGTATGGCTCCCAAGAAGTTTGGCTGAAGTTGACGTCGTTGCTAAACCGCATCTCCAAAACGCCGGAGGCAGAATCCGTTGCGTTTATGGTTAAGGCTACGTTGGTGACGGTGGTTTGGCTTGCGCCGCCGTTTATCAGAAGAGTAGCTGAGGGCGCGGTTTTATCGAGCTTTATACCTGTAAGGGTCACGTTGCATATTGTGCGGTTACCCGAGCCGTAGACGTCCCAGAAGCTCCAGTACACCAGTTTGTTGCTGGCGCCTTCGCTATTTATGATTGGCTGCCCATCCACATCGAGGCTGCGGGTTGCCCCATCGTTAATCCTATAGTATGTTTGTACTGCAGCATAGTCGGAGGTTACGATTATGGGGAAATCCTCTGTGTGCCAGCCGCCAACGTAGTTGTCGGTAACCACGGGGAGACGGGTTACCGCAGCGGATACGTTGGAGGCGCCGTCGCTGACCCAGAGCAGATGCTTACCAGCCGCCGTCGAGGGCACGGTAACGGATGTGCTAAAGCAACCCGTCTGGTCCACGGTTGCCGTTCCAATAACGGCGCTGTCCCAGAGCAACGTCACCGAGCCCGGCGTGAACCATGCCCCCGAGACATCTATGGATTGCGAATTCGCCACAAAAACCGCCGTCGAGAAATCTGTGCCGTTGCCAAATAACCCAGAGGCGGTTTGGTTGGCGACCTGCAACAGGCCCCTGCGCCACATCTGGTAGGGCGTGGAGCTGTTGTAGGCTTTGCCGTCGCCAGTGTCCTGTACCCGATACAGGATGCTGTCATACTGGGCTGCGCCGTCTCCTGCGGGGTTGTTTTGGTTTACTTCAGGCGCCGCGGTGGCAAAGCTGAAGTTCATTGACGAAACATAGAAGGCGGGGTCGATGCATACCCAGCTTTGACTGACGGGATTGAGATAGGAAATGTTAACGGTTTTGCCTGCGAAGCCCTCGCCGATGAGCGTGATGTCTCCGCCGGCTGGACCCGAAGAGGGCGAAACAGTCAGAGTTGGCTCCGCTAGAGAAGTAGTTACTGTGACGCTTACTGATTGACCATTAAGGATTGAGACGGGGGTTTGATTTGAAGGGACGCTATCGACTGCGAAATAGTTTATGGTTCCATTTCCGGGCGCTATGGAATCTTTCACGGTAAGGAAAAAAGTTTGATTATATTGGCTTGTCATGTAACCTAAAAATTCGGTAATATCAAACACTATGTTGCTATCCGGAAAGGCCTGTGAGCCCGAGAGAATGTAGCTGCTGAAGCTCTTTGAGGCAACTGCGGCGTCGGGGGCTCCAAGACCCAAAGTGATGGTGCATTGACTTCGGCTATCATGGGTTATTTTGAATGCGACAAGAAGCTGGGGCTGATAGTTGTCTAAATTCTGGAAAAGTATAACGGGGTTGCCGATGTCGGAGAGTTCCATCATGGCATCGTAGGATATCCAGTAGCAGCCGTCGGAAACGTCTTCCCAGCTTCCCACGCCCCAGCTGTTGGCGATTTTAAAGGCGCCATAATGCGTCACGCCTCCTTCGGTATAGTTGAAGGAGTCGTCGTAGCCCACTATGGTGCCGGCATGGTCTAATTCCCCTAAAATAAGGGTATCTGTTGTTATTAGGTCAAGGTTCGAGTTGGTTTTTAGCGTATAAAGGTTATCTGTGGCGTCCACTGCGATGACTGCCAAGTTGCCTGCGGATAACCAGTTCTTAAGGCTTTCAATAGCGGTTGGGGTGTTAGCGTAAAGGTAATGGCTGCCATAGGTGCTGTTAGAGCGGTATAGGGGAGCTTCAGTCCACGCTGACTCCGAGGGCCACCGTTGATAATCCTGCAAGTAATAGGGCATTTTCTGCCATGAACTGATCCCCACGTTACAGACCAAGTTTACGGCATCCTCAAAACTTGAGCCTTTATCGCGGCCTTTGTTAATTAGGTTGTAGACGAACGCGGGGCTCATAACCATGCCCTGATATGCCAGAGATATATTGCCAGTATAGTATCCACCGGTCCATTTGGCGGCAGTCAGGTTCCAGTTATGCTCTTTTGCTTCCTGATAGGTTTTGCAGTAGTAGCCGATGGCAAAAGCGGTGCAGCTTCCCTGTGAGCCTTGGTTACCAATAGGCGGGAAGAAAGCTGACTTCGATAAATCTACTTGAGGAGACACGGAATAAACTGAAGATATCTTTTCGATCACATAGGCGTTCTCGGCGATGCTGCTCCATGCTTCCTGCGTCGGCGGAGCCAGACCTGTACCGTACCCATTAACCGGCTGGTTGTAGTTATCGGTTGAATTGTATTCTCCTACGCTACTCTGGTACTGCGCCAACTCCTCCGCGGTCATTTCACGCTGAGTAATATTTAATGAACCCAGACTTTGCTGGGCCCCGGTGTTATGCGGGGGGTTTGGTTGGGCATCCAGATTGTTGGCGGCGACGCTGGAGAGGATCGTTGCCAGAAGTAGTATTGATGCAAGGATGGTTAGTTTATGGGTGATTTTTTTGGTCACTGGGAAGTCTTGCTAATTGGTATTAGCGGTAAGTAATAAAGGGTAGTGTCTACAGGTCTGTAACTACAATCAGCATTCGCCTATGGCTAAAGGAAGAAAACGCTGTTTTCACGTTCAAGCTAACCCAATTGCCCTATAAGCTATGCGGCTTGATCATGCTTTGGCCGCGATTTAAATTATGGTTCTCTTGTCTCAGTAACCCGATACAGCACAACAAAAGAAAAAGCCAAAAACCTCGAACAGCGAATGGAGCAAATAAGACTAGCCGACTACCGCACATGCAAATGGCCCTTGAAACCGCCGAATTCATCAGAAAAGTTTCATTCAAAAGCCGCTTTCATCCTAAAGCAGGGAGGTGTTGTAGTTACACCTCTATGCAACTAGTGCTTATTATTGTGAAATGTCCTCTTTGTTTTAGAGGCTGCACTGTTTTGAAAGTTTATGTTTTCAGGTAGCCGAGCCTACTTGGAAACACGCTATCCCAGTCTATTCTTTGCATAAAAAGCTGAGGCAACGGCAAGAACAGGCAGCTTCTCGCTTTGAGGAGTATGCATGATAGTTTTCGTTCACCAACCCGAGTATATCCCGTGGCTTGGCTTCTTTGATAAGCTTGCACGATGCGACACCTACGTTATCTACGACGACGCCCAATACCAGCATGGAGGATTTCACAACCGTAACCGCATCCGAACCACAGGGGGATGGAATTGGCTCACCGTCCCCATCATCCACAATCACCCCCAAACCATCAAAGACACCAAAATCGCGGGTGAACAATGGAAAACCAGGCAGCTTGCATTACTCACCGACAACTACAAGAAAACACCCTACTTCAAAGATTACTTCCCGATCATAAAAGAAGCCATAACCTTTAACCATGAACTCCTAATCGGCCTAAATTTGCATCTTATAAAAGCTGTTGCCGAACTATTGGATATTAAAGCGAAGATGATGCGAAGTTCAGAGTTTCCCTATTGCGGCAAAGAAAAAAACGAAAAACTCGTCTCGATGTGCCGCTTTCTTGGCGCCGACACCTACCTCTGTGGGTCAGGAGGAAGAAACTACGTTGACCAAGCACAGTTTGAGGCGTCGAAAATTACCCTTCAATGGCACAGCTATGAGCATCCTACGTATAGGCAACGCTATGAGGGCTTCCAGCCCAACATGTCCATCGTTGATTTGCTCTTCAACCATGGCGCTGAATCAAAAGAAATACTCCTCAAAGGCGGAAACATCTCTGAAAAAATAGACCCCCAGTTAAACCTCAGCGAAGCCTTAATTATAAACCAGCCTGAAGCGCTGGCTAAAGCTTAACAATCTGCGCATGGGGTACGCCTTCGATTTCCAGCACAGCGTCAGGATGCACATAGCCCTTGGCGATGGCGCCCTCCACGCAGGCTTTGCCGACGAGGTTAACGATGGTGGAGTTGCTTATCAAACCCACTGCCTCGTCGAGGTCTGCTTGGCGTCCCTTGTAGAATTCCTCTTTTATGTGGAAAACGATTTTGCCCTCCCGAAGCGTCCGCCCCAGAAGGTCACAGTCGCAAACCGCTAAAACCACGTTCTCGCCTACCTTGCGGACGTTTAGGTACACATCCATCGTTGGTTCGCTCACAACTGTTTAATGGCGGATTTTGCGCCGCAGGCGTTGCAGACTAGAAAGGCAAGGCGTTTCTCCTTGACGATCTTGGTGTCTGGGCGTTTGCAGACGGGGCAGACAACATAGCCTTCCATGTATCTTTGCAGTAGACGCTCAAAGCTGTCGGCTCTGAATTTCCCTTGGAAAATGGCGCGTGAATCATGGAAGGTTGCAGCGGTGGCCATCTCACGGGTGAGGAACTTGAGTAGGTGCTGGGGGTCACGGTCAAGAGCATCGGATATTTCCTTGAAGTTGTTGATAATTGTACGCATCCCGACGGTTTGAATCATTATGCGGGGTAACTCAAGCCGCTCTTTTTTAGCCTGTACCTCGGGCATCTGCTCGCAGGCGCGTTTAAGCAGGTCATCGTAATTATACGTCATGTTTCCACTTCACCCCAATCATGGTTAGAGCAGCTATTTTAAGATTTATAGACTCTGCAAACCATGTTACTATGGGTTTTACTTAGCATACAAAAGCAACCAATATAAATTCGAGTGTAACAACCATAGTAATAACTTCCCAATTAGAAGGCTAACGTTTGACCGAGAAACAAAATCCCAGCCAAATAAGCAACATCAACGTCCAGATCGATAAGCTTAAAGAGAATACCCGAGAGACTAACGAACAGATCAAAAAGTTCATAGAGAAAAGAGACCAGCTTCACGAGAAGGTTCGTAAAACCCGTGAAGAAGTCAATCAGCTTAAAGTCGAGCGGGATGCTCTAAACGAGAAGGTTAAAGAGCTCAAGGCGCAGCGAGATGCAGTCCGAGTTAACGTAGCCCCCATCATGGATGAAGTTAACGCCTTAAACGAGAAAATCGAGGCGCTAAAAAAGAACCTGCCCCGCATCAGCCAACGGGACCTCAAGCAGGAACTCGAAGCGATAGAATGGAAAATCGCCACCACCTCCTTGGATCTGCAGGAGGAAAAGCGCCTCATCGGGAACGTTAAGGAACTAGAGACCCAGCTCAGCGGCTACAAAAAAATCGATAACCAGCACAAAAAAATCAAGGAACTAATCGCGCACCGCAAAGTCTTCGATGAGCAAGCCGACGTTTACCATAAAGAGTTAACTGAGCTTGCCAAAAAAAGCCAAGACCTACACGCGGTTATGATGGAGAAAATCGAAACCATCAAACGCGACCGCGCCGAAGCCGACAGCCTCCACCAATCTTTCATCAAAGCCAAGGAACAAAACAACCAGACCTACGAGCAAATCCGCGTTTTAATCGCCCAATCCACCGGTATCCGCGTTGGCATGCGTGAGCAGTACCAGGCTCGCCGCAGAGAAGACGATGTCAGACGCAAAGAGGACGAAGTGAAACGTAAAGCGGAGCAGGCTGAGCGTGCAGTGAAGGAGCAGGCCATGAAGGAGAAAATCGGCACTGAAGCCCGCGAGAAACTTAACCGCGGAGAAAAAGTCAACTGGGACGAGTATGCGTTGATGCTCGGAGACGAAGATGAAGACGAGGCAGAAACGCAAGCTTAAAGTTCAGAACCTGTAATAATGAGTTAGAGATTTCGATGGCTAAAAGGGAAACGCAGCCCCAGACGCAAAAGCGCATCCTCATTTTATGTGTTGACAGAGATGGCGATATAGAAGCCAAAGCAGCCGTCAAAACGCCGCTTCTTGGCCGAGGCGCCAACCTCGACGGCGCCGTTTCCCTTGCCCTCAAAGACCCCGAGGAACCCGACGCCAACGCCATGTTTGAGGCAGTGCGGCTCTACGACCGCTTAGATAAAGAAAAGCAGCCCGACGAAATCTTTGAGGTGGCAACCATCTCAGGCACCGATTTAGGCGGGGTGAGCGCGGACCGCAAACTCGTCGGGGAAATTAATAAGCTGCAGGAGGCTTTCGGCGCCAACGAGGTCATATTGGTTTCTGATGGCTTCTCGGATGAGGCGGTTTTGCCACTGGTTGAATCCCGCGTGCCCGTTTCTTCGGTGCGTCGCATCGTGATTAAGCACAGTGAATCCATCGAGGAAACTGCTGCAGTCTTCACCAAGTACATTCGGCTGCTGGTAGATAATCCCCGCTATGCCCGCATCGCTTTGGGGTTGCCGGGGATTTTGGTTTTGATTTTCGGTGTGCTTTGGGGCATTAACTTTTACATTCCAGGCGCCATCCTCTGGTACGGCATCGCCATAGTCATCGTGGTCGGTGGGTTTCTGCTGCTCAAAGGCTTTGGCGTCGATAAAGCCACCCGCGACTTCTATCACTGGGCAAAAGACTACGAGCCGCCGCCGCTGCCCATGCAGATATCCAACTACACCGTCATCGCAGGCATCCTCTGTGTCGCTGTCAGCGCTTATCTTGGCATAGCCAGCGTAAACATCAACGTTGCCCCCGCGGCGAATCTTGCAGGTTGGCTCGCCATATCCCCCGTCATCGCTACCTACTTCATCAAAGGCATCATGGATCTTTTGGTAGTGGGCATAATCATTGTATTGCTGGGACGCTGCATTCGGCTCTACATTGACAGGGACTCGCGGCTGCTTCGGAACGTGGCGTTGATTGTGACTGTGGCGTGGTCTAGATGGATTCTTGAAAGCACCGCCAACGTGATTTACTCATATTACACTAAAGAATCCACGGTTATCGGTTTAGCGGACCCGATGTTTGCCAATTTCCTCTTCTCGATCATCGTTGGGATACTCATCGGTGTAGCCTCGGTTTTACTCATCTACATCGTCAACAAATCCTCACGGGATTTCTTTAAACAGAAAGGCGAAAAAGCCGAGGAGCTATAGACAGCTGTTGTTGGGCGACGGGGGAAGCTTTAATTGAAGCAGCAAAGATTTAACCTTAATATCAACTACGCTACGTTGACCTTTACGATGCGAGGCTCACTTGGTGCTTAAAAGAATCCTCTATTTTCTTGGTATCTACAAGGTATACGAGGAGTGGCTTTGGCAGCAGGTGAAAAACGGTGTCCCCGTCGAGCACATCGCCATAATTCTGGACGGCAACCGCCGCTGGGCCAGCTCAAAAGAGATGAATCCGTGGCTGGGACACAAAAAAGGCGCCGAAACCGTCGAGCAGCTTCTAGACTGGTGCCTTAAACTCAACGTCAAATTCGTCACGCTCTACAGCTTTTCCACCGAGAACTTTGCCCGCAACACCAAGGAAATCGAGCAAATCATGCAGATCGCTGAGGGAGAATTCCGTAAACTCCTAACGGATGAGCGCATCCACAGAAACCGCGTGCACGTCAAAGTCATCGGCCGAACCAACATGCTGCCGCCTAGCCTCCAGCAGCTTATAACCGACGTGGAACAGGCAACCGCCACCTATGATAACCAATTCCTAAACTTCGCCTTCGCCTATGGCGGACGAGCCGAAATCGTAGATGCGGTGCGCGTCGTAGCTGAGCGGGTGAAAGCCGGCGAGCTTGAACCCGACGACATCGACGAGAGCACCATCGAAAAGTACCTCTATACCTCACATATGACCAAGCAGGATCCTGACCTGATTATCCGCACATCCGGCGAGGAGCGCCTCAGCGGCTTTCTAGTCTGGCAATCCGCCTACAGCGAACTTGTTTTCCTCGACGTGTACTGGCCTGACTTCCGACTCATCGACATGCTGCGTGCCATCCGCACGTTCCAGAAACGTAAACGCCGCTACGGCACCTAAGCCGCCTCCGACTGCAGAAAACGCACTGTCCCAGCGGGCATCTTCCACCCCTATAGGATTCAATATAAATCAACTAATAGCATCTTAATAGGTTGGCGAAAACGCATCATAAAACACGCAAAACGCAACGGCAATACGTTTTACGCACCAACCCAAATTTGACTCATTTTTTCAGGATGAATGCTCTCGTGTTTCCGTTCGGTTGTTTTTCAATTCGTTAAATGCCTCTCAGCGGGTATTGTTTTTAGATGCCATTCTTCTCGCCTCATTACAGCTCATTTTTGCATTTAAAATTCTGTGCTAAAAAATTTTTTACCTTATAACATGCATGCACGGATATTTTACATATTAAAACCTGCACATTCAACCTTTATTAGTATGAAGCGTCGATATGACTGATGAAGAGTCTCTTTTATCCTCTTGGAATCGCCTGATTGTATAACTGATTCTTTTCTATACAAAAACGAGGCATATCAACTATGTGTATGTTAAGAGTTGGTTTAGTTAAAAATTGTCGAAGATGCAAATCTTCAGTTCGTCCCCACTGTGAATACAGAAAGAAAACAAGCAAAAAGGTGTTCTCAAACACAGTTAGAAAGAAGGAAGCCTAAGCCGCCCCGCTTTTTTTAGGGTGCTTTCATGAGTAGACCTAACCAGAAACGCTTTGACAGGGCAGAATGCAGGGGCTGTATGTACAAAGAAAGCCCTTACTGCTGGAATCAATGCACATTAAACATTTGGAAAAAATGAACAAATATCAATTGAGCTATTAAGAAAGGCGTAGATAACTAAGATTAAGTGCTTCTACAGACTATTTTTTGAACGTCCCCTAAAAGGTGCAGGAATTTTTTCTCTCTCAAGCAGGGCATATACGCTAATTCGCCTTATTTCCGTATTCGTAGGGGGTAGCGAGGCTATGTTGGAGGATTTTACAACCCAACCTTCCTGGGATAAATCATTTATTTCCTGTTGGAACCTCGATTTCACGGATGCTCCAAAACAAAACTCCCCTGTATCGTCCTCCCAGTAAACCACTTTATATTCATTCATAAGAATCCACACCTCCTTGCATCTCTTAAACAATTTAACCATTTGCTTTCAAATCTGCCTCAGTCTAATAGTTATTGGATTACTGAACGACACCTTTAGTCTTTCAGTTTGGTCCACGCATCCTTCTTCAGCGCAACAAAAGCTATGATGCATGTTAGGGTCAGATTCAAGGTTAAAATCAGGTTGGCCGTGTTAGCCATGGATGGGTGCTGAATCATCAAAAACGCCATGACGGCGGCAACGTATACTGAGGCACCGGCTGCGACAAGATGGAGAACAGAGAGGACGCCTGATGTGGGGGCAGCCTTCTGTTTAGTCCACATCAGAGCCGTGTTTATGGAGGGATGCACGTCGGGTAAATCATCCACGATCATGGCGGCGCCCACCAGAATCAGGACGCGGGCAACGTTTACGGTAGGCTGGGTATTGTAGACTAGAAAAGTTGTCCATACATCAAACGGTAAAAAAATTAGGTAAATGGTTGCTGCAGCAATCACCAATGCACCGTAGACATAATGGTGGAAGAGGAACCTGCCGGTTTCAAAGGTTCGGCTAAGCAACGTGCAGGGCACAACGTTAAGCAACCCCACAAGCGCCACGACCAGAAATATGTTTCCTGAAAGCAAAAGGGGATAATATTCTTGTCCAGCTGGAAAAAACCGCCCGAACATATTGAAGAGGGTGACGCCGTATGCAGCCGTGAGCAGTGAATTAAAGATCAATGCAAGACCAAGGGCTTTACCCAGAATGGGCAAATAACGCAAAGTCAACACTCACTCCATTATGCTTTGTTGCCTGATTTGCTAGGGGTCGGCCCATTGATTACCGCATTCACAAGCATATGTATCAGAAAACCGATTGCGGAAATAAGCAGCCACCCATAAAACCAATTGGAATCGCGATTAGGGCTAACCATAAAAGTAGACATCCATCTTAACTTAATAAAAAAGACATTGATGGGCAATTAAACTTATGTTCGTGTTTTATTGTAGCATCAACCGCATGTTGCCAGCGCAGATACAATAAAACAAGCACCTATATGCCAGAAATGTTGCTGCAATCCTGCAATCACATTGGTATTTATCCTTTTTAGCTTCATAAAGATATGGTGTTTTAAATGCAGAATAAATCAAACATGTCAGAGGCAATGGAAAAAGGCTCCCATGTCATGCAAGAGACCGCTGAAACGGTAGGCGACACAATTGTGGAAGTGCTAGACAAGCTTGCGGGAACCAAATCGGACCTGAAGCTGACCTTTGAAGACCTGACTCTTGATGCGCAATTCTTTAAGGCAAGACTAAACGGTTCAGTTGTGCTCGATGTAGAGTTAGCCAAAGAAGCCCAAACCTCTATGAGTTAGCCACGGTGTAGGCGCCAAAGATGCAATTACCCACTTTTTTAATTGAGATGCTGAAAACTGGAAAAATAACCATCAGTGAAGGCAACGTTCCCCAGATGGAAATTAACGTGAATAACAAAAAAGTCGACGTTAACATCACCGATAAAGAATTGATCCATGACGTGATCAGCAGTACACGTGAAGGCGCAACAAGCGGAGGCCTCAAAGAGACCCTAAAGAAAGGCATCGATAACATCAAAGCAGCGGGAGATTCAAGACCCCTTGTTAAGGAAATAGTGGAGGATCTATGTCGAGAAGGCGTAACAATAACTGTCTCCTACAAGGGCGACCGAGCCCTCACCATAGGCGCGGAGGCAGATTCGAAGCTGACACGTTTTGTCACCGGCACAAAAGGCATCCAAGTTGACAGTTCATTAAAACTCGCAGAGATGACGCTGTAAACAGAGCACTACAAAAAACATGCAGATGATTGGCCCGCGTAAAAAGGCGCTCCAGAGAACTCGACTGAGCCGAAGAAGGCAAAGAATAGGAGCAAGAATAAGCCCCAAATCGTCTTCTACGAGCGTTTTTTGGTGCTGACAATCGAGATGACATCGCGGTCCTTTAGCACTGTTTCTTCGCCGATTCGCCGTTTATCCCTAGCGTCGACTGCATAGAGGAAATTATCGCCCAGCTCGGTGTGGATGACATAGGCGAATTGATGCGCGGTTGTGCCTCTAGGAACCAAATATGCATCAGGCAACACCCGTCCGCCATGGTCGCTGAGGTGCTCGATGTCCTCGACAGGGTACACCACAATCATGTCCAGCAGCTTCTGGTAGGCAGTGTTTAGGGCTGCTTGCACGCCCGTGCTGCCGTTAGGCCGCAGGATTTTCTCCTTAACTGCCTCAAGCGCACGTATCTGCCCCAATGAGAGCTTTTCAGGCTGCAGGATTTTGAAGTCGCCATCGCCGGGTTTGTATTCGATTAGGCCCTTCTCGGCGGCGCGTCTTAGCACCAGCTCGGCTTCGGCTGAAGCTGGAATAACGATGTGCCCCAGCTTTTTGAGGCGCTCCACGTTAGCCTGAGCGGTGGGCAAATCGATTTTGTTGGCAACGATAAGCAGGGGCTTGGAGATGCATCGGAGCTGGTCGATGAAGCGGTAGAAATCCTCATCGCTCCACGTCGCGGGTTTATCGATGTTTAAGCCGGCTTTGCGGATGGCTTCGTTCACGCAGGTTTTGCGGATGCTCAGCCCGTTGAGGCGGTCTTCAAGGTGATGGGCGATGCCTTTTTTGTCCTGCTCAGCGGTGCGTGAAATACGTGCCCAGTCCTTTTTGAGAATCGTGACCATCCACATCGTGATTTCCTTCTCCAAAAACGCCACATCCTCGACGGGATCATGTTCGCCGGGCTTGCAGCTTTTGCCCTCGCAGTCGGTGCCGCCGCTGGCATCCACGATATGCACCAAGGCGTCGGCGCGGCGGATTTCGTCGAGGAACTGGTTGCCTAATCCTCGTCCTTCCCATGCGCCAGGCACGATGCCTGCGATGTCGATGATCTCGACAGGTACCAATCGGACGCCGTCTAGGCAGAGGCTGTTTTTTGGGTTATCCTGCACGCCGAAGTCAGGGTGGACGCAGGGGCTGCGGACGTAGCCGACGCCGCGGTTAGGTTTGATGGTTGTGAAGGGGTAGTTGGCGATTTCCGCCGCGGCTAGGGTGGCGGCGCTGAAGAACGTGGATTTACCCGTATTAGGTTTGCCTACTACGCCCAGTAATCGTGAATAGGTGCCTGGCATGGATTTCACTGTGGATACTGTGGGCGCCTTTATGCTATATTATTTGTGCCTGCAAAAACCTTTTCCTCGCCATCAAGCCCTGACACGGGGGCTTAGGCGCCGCTTTTGCTCTTGGATCCCCGCATCGCCGAGAACAACGCAGCCAAAAAGCACAGTACCGCCGCAAGAATGAACGCCACGGTTAGCGCGGACATGAAGGGGGCGGCTATGGCGTTGGGGAAGAAGGTTTGTCCCTGCAGGACATTTAACGTGGAGGCAGGCAGCCCAGAGGCAACTGAGCCCATTGACTGCAGCAGGGTACCGATGGGGTTGTAGCCTAGGAAGGCCGCGAAGAGGGCGCCTGAGGCAGGTGTAACGCTGAAGGCTGCGGCAAGCTGAGGTGAAGCCCCTGCATCCGCTGCCGCACTGGATAACGCCGCGGGGAGGTTGGCGTTGAGGCTGATGATGATTATCGAGAAGAATATGGCTTGGCTGATGGTTTGACCGCAGTTCTGCAGCGTCGAGCGCATGCCGGATGCGGCGCCTCGGTGCTCAGCGGGGCAGCTGTTCATCACAGACGCCATGTTAGGCGACATGAAGATGCCGTTGCCCAAGCCCATAACCAGCAGTATAAGCGCGAAGGGCAGGTACTCGAAGTTGGCGGGTAAAAGCGTGAACATCAGAAAGGTCAGGCCCGTAATTATCATGCCGACGGTTGCGAAGGTGCGGGCGCCATGCTTGTCGCTGAGGTAGCCGCTTAGGGGACCCGTAATGGCGATGCCGATGGACATGGGTATCATAAATATGCCTGCCCAGAACGGCGCGTCCTCGTAGCTGTAGCCATGCAGGGGCAGCCAGATGCCTTGAAGCAGCACCACCAGCATAATCATCACGCCGCCCCGCGACATGGAACTCAAGAAGGTGGCGATGTTACCTGCGGCGAAGGTGCGGTTTTTGAAGAGTTCAAGCCTAAACATGGGGTCAGCTGCTTTGCGTTCGACAAAGGGAAAAGCAAACAGTAACGCGGCGCCTATGGCGAAGAAGGCAATTACCATGGGGTTAGCCCAGCCCATCGAGGAGCCGCCGTAGGGGGTTAAACCATAGGTTATGCCGAGCAATATCAGGGTTAAGCCGCCGCCGAAGCATATGTTGCCCCACACATCGAGCTTCTGCTTGCGGCGCACCACATGCTGCTCTTTAAGTTTCCAATAGGACCACACGGTGCCCGCGATGCCCACGGGAACACTGACCAAGAAGACCAAACGCCAATCGTAAACTGCTAAAACGCCGCCTAGAACCAGCCCGATTAAGGAGCCTGCAAGGAAGGCAAGCTGGTTTATGCCGAGGGCTTTACCGCGTTCGTTCTCGGGAAAGGCGTCGGTGATGATGGCGCCGCTGTTGGAGAACAGAAACGCTGCGCCCACGCCCTGGACGATTCTGAAGATAATCAGCTCTATTGCGCCTGCATCGCCGGTGCTAGGGGTAATCGAGAGCAAGATGGAGCCGATGGTGAATATGAGGAAACCTAAATTGTAGAGTTTAACCCTGCCGAACATGTCACTGAGTCTGCCGAAGGTCACCAGAAGCACTGCGGTGACGATGCTGTAGCCGAACATCACCCAGAGCAGGTACTGGAAGCTGGTGAAGGGGTCGATTTGGATGCCCCTGAAAATCGATGGCAAAGCGATAAGCACGATGGTCATGTCGATGGATGCCATGAGCATGCCAAGAGTTGTGTTGGAGAGTGCAACCCACTTGTACTGAACCATAAACGGGTCATCTGATGGTTTGTTTTAACAAAATCTTTTGGATTGGGTGGAATGGCTTATAAAAAGATTGTTGGGGGAACCAGGTGGTTCCCATAGGTTTCTACTGGGTTTTCGTTTCGCCGCCGTTTTGCTCGGTGGATACGCTGGTTTTGCCGTTGCCGTCTAAGCCTTTGATTCGCTGCAGCCGCTTGATGGGGTTATACCAGTTCCATTTGCCAAACGTCGCCATAACAGCGGGCACAATGTAGGTGCGTACCACGAGGGCATCGATGAGGATGCTAAAGGCGAATGCGAAGCCCATTTCACGCAGCATCATGTTGCTGGAAAGCATCATAGCGCCCAGTGAACCCGCCAGTATGATGGCTGCGGCTGTGATGATGCCGCCTGTCTGCTGAATCGCATGCACGATAGCGTCGTTTAGATGCTGGCCTTTGCTGGCTTCTTCACGGATGCGGGTGAGGATGAAGATGTTGTAGTCCATGCCTAGCCCCAGCAGCAGCACGAAGAGTATCAGCGGCGTAATGAAGAGCAGTCCGTAGCCGAATGCAGCTTGGAACACCACCACAGTGACTGCCAGCGTCCAAACGATGCTCATCAACACCGAGAGGATAGCAAAGACGGGCAGTATCAGCGAGCCCAGCACGATGAAGAGGACGATGCCGACGCCCAACGCGACTATGGGCAATATCTGGGCAAATTGGTTCTCAAAGGTGTTGCGCATGTCAAGGGTTTCGCCGGTGGTGCCGCCTAGATAGATGCCGGTGACGTTTGCTGCGTCGTCGAAGTTTGCGTGGAGGCTGCTGCGGATTTCTTTGGCATAATCCATGGCTTCGGTGGAGTAGGGGTCAACGTTGAATTTTATCGTTATCAATGCGGATTGGTTATCGTCGCCTATGGCGCTTAGCATGGCATTGTAGGTGGTGGAGTCGGATTGGTTAGTGATTGTTTGGTAGTCAACGGGGTCGCCGAAGGGCATGGTGGGTCCGGTGACTTCCTGTAGGCCGTCGTCGCCTGTGATGCTTTCGGTGATGGCTTGAAGCGTCGCCATCTCGCCCATGTTGAAGCTGCCATTAGTTACAATCGGGCTTGAGAACGTCACCACCGCGTAAGTCGGCAACATTCTGCCGCCACCAAACGAATCCGTAAGCGTTGTCGAGGCTGAGATGGATTCCAGGCTGCTTGAGGCGCTTCCTATCATGTCATAGGTAGGCGTGGTGGACGCGTAGACATAGAAGGCAGGCACCGTGACAAGCACCGCTAAGAGTATGATGACTTTGCCATGTTTCACTGAGAAGGAGCCGCTTCGGGCAAAGTAGCCGCCTCTGCGCTGGTTCTTCTCGGTGATGCCTGCGGCGTAGCGTGCAAAGCGCTCGCCTGAGTTGGGCCAGAATATGCGGTCGCCCAGAATCGCGGCTAAGGCAGGCGCGAAAGTCAGCGATGCCAGAAGCGTAACAATGACGCCGCAGCCCACGATTAACCCCATGGTTTGAAGGAAAATCATGGAGGTTGCCGACAGCGCCAGGAAGGAAATGATGACGGTGGCGCCGCTGGTAACGATGCTTTCGCCTGCCCAGGTGATGGATTTTTTGATGGCTTCAAAGAGTGGAAGGCCGTTGATGCGTTCCTCGCGGTGCCGCGCGAGCACAAAGATGCTATAGTCGGTTCCGACCCCAATGAGCACGGTTAAAAGAATCGTGTTTACAGTGTAGTCTACCTGGTTGATGTAGGTGCCGACTAGATAGGGGAAAATCTGCGAGACGCCAAGGCCGATTCCGATGGTGCCTAAAGTGATGATGGGGGTAACGATGGAGCGGAAGAACAGCGCCGTCGCTATGACAAGCAGCGCGATGGTGACGGGGAGGATAAGCTCGAGGTCCTGGAAGGTTGACTGCATAAAGTCATAGTTGAGGGCGTCGGCGCCTGTGACTTGAGCGTCCTGGATGTCGCTGGGATTCTGGGCGAGGAGATCAGCGATGATGCCGCGGATGGCAAGCAGGTTACCGTCATGTGAGCCGTCAAAGGTTACTGATACAAGCGTTACATCGTTGTTGGGCGAAACAAACGAGGTAAGTAGCGTGTTGAATTCTTCGCCTAAATTGTAAGCATCAGGGTCCGAGATGACGCTTGACGCCAAAGTTTTAAGGGCGCTTTCGGATGCGTTCTCGCCCATGTTATAGACCGCTGAGATAAGCTGCCTCGATAAACCCGATTCGTTGGCAACGTAGTCGAGGGTCAAAGTCTCAATTTTGGCGTTGGTGTAGGTGCTGTTGGCGTTAAGGAAATCCTGCAAGGTAAGGGACGCTGCTATCTGCTTGGAGAAGTCTGCGCCGTCGCTTAGGTAAGTGTCTATGAACTTGCCGTTTATGGCGTTTGAGGCAGCGGAGGCAGTCTGGTTAATCCAACTTGCCGTAGGCTGAGAGGGAACACGCTGGCTCCACGACGCATTGAACATGTCCAGCAGATGCGAGGTGTAGTCAGTGTAGGCGGATTCATCGATGTCTTTTAGGATGCTACGCGTCTGGTTATAGGAGATCCCGTTAAACAGCGAAATGAAACTGTCTAAACCATAATTAGGCGAGTACCAAATCACGTTGTCAGCTAAAGCAGCCAATGCGCTGCTGGAGGGGGCTCTGCCCAAATTAAAGGCTGCCGCAACAAAAGATTTAGCGGTGTTCGACTGATTGGCAACGTACTCGATGGCGAAGCTGCGGAGTTGCTCATTGTTTTGTTGGGCAGTGTTGGTGAGGAAGCTGTTGAGTGAGAAAGTCTGCGTTAATGCCTTCACAAACCCCTGCATCGTTGCGTTGCCAGCTAAGGCAGTGCTGATGTAGTTCTGCACTGTTATGTTGGCTGCCAGCGATGCCCGATCGGTTGAGGTGAAGGTTTGGGTTGCGGGATTCTGGAAACTCATTGCCCAAGTGGCATTAAACCCGTAGAGCAGCGGTGCAAGGTACTCTGTGTAGGCGGCTGGGTCAGCTTGAGAAAGCAGCGCAGCAGTTTGACTATAAGCTACCGTGTTGAAGGCGGCGATGGTGTAGGGGTCTAGGCTGTAGGAGGCTGCGGGCGCCGCTTGGATGTCGCTAAGGGACATGCCGCTGCCGCTTGACATGCTGTTTAATATTTGGATGATGAAGTCGGTGAGTGCGATGTTGTTTTCTGTTTGGGTGTTAGTTAGGTAATCTTGAAGGGTAAGGGTGTTGGCGAGTGCGTTTGTGAATGCTTGGGCGGTGACGTCGCCGGCTAGGAACGTGTTGATGTAGAGCTGGTTGGTTTGGTCTGAGGCAAAGGTGGCGCGTTCAAGAGGCGTCCATGCCGCTGTGGAGGGGTTAAGGTAGCTTTGGGTCCATGCGCCATGGAAAGCTTGGAGCAGATGAGAGGTGTACTGGGCATACGCGGCGGGGTCAGCGGCGTAGAGCATCTGCGCGGTGGTTTGGTTCGCGATTACGTTGGATTGGTCTACGTTGCCCAAAGTGGAGGTCATCGCCTGCTGCCAAGCGTTAAGATAAATTGCGGGTATGCTGTAGAGCAGGTTGTAGGTTAAGTTGGCGTTCTCCAGTGCCGTGTAGGCGCCTGCCCAGATGCCGGAGTACGTGGCGGGGACACTGTAGAGCATATAGTAAGTCATGTTGGCGTTGTCATAGACCGAGTAAACGCCCTGATTGGTCTGGTTAAGACCCGGCATCAACTGCGACGCCTTGGTGGTGTTGTAGGCTTGGTACCAAACATTTGAGTAGATGGTGGGGACACTGTAGAGGAGACTATAGGTCAAGTTGCCGCCATCATAGGCTAGATAAAGAGCCTGATTAGTCTGGTTTAGGGCGGGGATAAGAATCGAGTAGACGCTGGTTATGTTTTCGACGCCCTTTATGGTGGAGGATTCGTTAATTTGCCGTGTGAGTTCATCGATGAAGTCCTGTGTGCTTAGCGATGAAGCATCACTGGTTGAAATTACAATTATGAGGGAGTCGTTTGAAACGCTCTTTTGAAACTGGGTTTTTATTATGTCGTTGGCTTTGGCGGATTCTATGCTGTTGTCCGTGGAGGAGTTCATGGTAAGTGAAGAGACTCCGCTGGCAGTCAGCACAATGGGTAGCACGATTGCCAGAAGCAGAAGCCAAACAGCGATTATTGAGAACTTGCGTTTGGTGATTACGCGCCCAAGCTTTCCGAAGAGATTAACTTTATGATTAGCCAAATTGGTTGTCTCCTGTTTAGTCGGTTATCTATCGTAATTTTGACCTTAGTATGGATGATTCGGCTTCTCTTTAAGGTTGCACCGAATATACTCGGTTCATGGAAAAGTATATCATCGACCAAATGACCGTTTCGGTATGCGACGGCTAATCCTTGAGGTCTTCGAGAAAGAACTCGCCAAAATAGGCATCGAATTCCCAGAATTCCGACCCATCAAATCACTCGAACTTCTCTATTTCCTCCGGCAGGACCAAAACGAATTCGCCGCCATCTCCCAAGTTGAATTCAAAGACCCTGAATCAGACCTGGACCTAAAAGTTGAAACGCTCCTAAAAGGCGGCTTTTTAGTTGAAGCCCAAATACTTGAGAGACAAAAAAACGGCGCCTGCATCATGTTTATGCGGGGGGGCCCCAGTTTATCGTCGCTGCTCTCGGCGATTGGCATAGAAAGCGGGTACCTCTTCACACCCATAGGCATTGGAGAGGGAAAAATCCGGTTCTCCTTTCTGGGCAGCGAGCAACAAATCAAGGATTTCATGGAGAAAGTCAGCGTTTTAGGCATCCGCTACCGAGTGGTGCTGCTTGCAGACGCCAGTTTTTCCCCCACCTCCCCCCTTAACCAGTTAACCGAGAAGCAACGCGAGGTTCTGCTTGCCGCATACAAAATGGGTTACTATGATATCCCAAGGAAAATAACCACTGAGGAGCTGGCGCGAAAGCTTGATTTGGCGGATTCAACGGTGGTTGAGCACCTGCGCAAGGCAGAACGCCGGTTAATCCGGCAGTTAATGGAGCAGTAAGTTAGCTTTCTCTCATGACAACGGCGCCTGCGGGGCATGCGGTGGCGCAGAGTCCGCAGCCGTGGCAGAGGTGCATGTCTATGAAGGCGACTTCGTCGCTGCTGATGCGGAAAACCGCTTTTATGGGGCAGGCTTTGGCAACGTGGCATTTTTTGCAGCAGATACATTTGGACGCGTCAATAACCGCTTTCATTAAACTCCTCCGGTAGGGCTGCGATATTCATTTGCAGAAACCCCAAATGCCATATTTAGCCCTGGAAATCCGTGTCTGCTCCTGTTTCCGTCTCCGGCGCGGCTCTCAGAAGGGACTTGAGGGTCTTGTGGCATTTGCTGCATTCAAACATCGCCGCTCCGCATTCGGGACAGAACAGCTGATGACGCTCCATCTGTTCAAGGAGCGTTTTTAGGTTAGCGAGGTTTTGCAGGTCATATGGCGAGGGCGCTTTAAGTTCACGTTCGGGCTCCGGGGGCTTTTGGCTCTCCACGATTTCCTGGTACACGTGGGATATACTGGTTTTGCCTTCGCGGAGCTTCTGCTTGTCATCTTCGCTGGCTTCCTCAACAATTTTTTTGCCCCGCTCAAAAGTCCGCGTGGACAGCCCGGCTTTTTTGGCTACCACCTCGGCTGCTTTGGCTTTGAAAACCGGCTCGGGCTCCGCGTCATCTGACGCTAACCCCAGCTGCAGGTTCCGCCCATTCTTGCCGCCCACGGATTGCCGCTGCCTAGCCAGTGCCTTCTCGATTTCCAGCAATGGTACCGCAAGCTCAACGAGCTGAAAATTGTTGAGGTGACGGCGCCGCAGGTTGGCTTCTATGACGAATTTTTTCTCCAGCAGCTTATCTTCGAAGCGCTTAACTTCGAAGTCGGGTTCGACTCCGAGTTCTTGGCAGGCGCGGAAGCGGTGGTGACCGTCGAGGACTTCAAGGTCTTCGTTGACGATGATGGGGTAATGCTGCCCCTCGGTTTCGATTGACTTTTTGAGTTCTGTGAACTCTTCCTCAGTCATTCGGGGAAGCAGTTTATCGTAGATGGGGTTTAGGCGCAGGCTCATTTGTTTTCCTTCTTCTCTTTGTATGATTGATTATTTAACCTTGACCAATCTTGGGGCAGTTTAACCCAGAAGTCTCCACATTTAGGGCTTAAATTTAGGGTAATGCGCAGTCAAAAAAGTTTGACCAGCCCCCAAAGTTTCAGTCAAACTTTCTTGACCAAAAAGCCTTTAACGCTAAAACCTAAACGCAAAGTGATGGATATGACCACCCAACCCGCATCCAAAAAACCTCGCCTCTCAGAAGGAAAACTTGCAATCCTCGCAATCGCCGTCGTCTTTGCCGTGATGCTCGGCTTCATCGCCGCCCTCACCTACTTCTCGGGCGAAATCAGCTCAAGCTACCATGCCATCAACCTCTCGATGCAGACGCTTTGGACCGCGCTGATTCTTTTGAGCATGTGGTTTAGGCGCAAGGGCAATATGCTTCTGCATGGCGTCACCTTAATCGTGGTGGTCTGCGCCACATTGGTTACCTTCAGCTCAGTCATCGTCATGACGCCGCCCACCGAGGGCTCCATGGAGCTCTACTTCAACGAGCCGATGCATATCTTCGCGTTTGTCTCCCATGGCGTACTCTCGATTCCCGCCATCGCCTTCGCGGTGTGGATGGTACTGCTCTGGCGACCGAGCTCCACAACATTTGAAGCCAAAACAAAGAGACTGGCTAAGTTAACCTGGGTTCTATGGGTGCTTTCCTATATCGCGGGGATCCTGAGTTTTCTTGCCCTCTACACAAGCATCTTCGGCTAGCAACCGAGGGCCGATGCGCCTTTATATAAGGGGCCTATAGTTTTTTTCACAGCTAAAGGAGACAAAGACATGAAAGTTGGTGTCTGCGGTATCGCATGCGAGAAATGCCCAAAAATGACCAGCGGCACATGCCCAAACGGGACTGTAGGCTGCGTGGCAAGGGAAAACAGGTTCTGTCAAATCTGCAATTGCGCCCACCAAAAAGGTGTAGCGTATTGCTTTGAATGTAAAGAGTTCCCCTGTGAAACCACCAAGCAGGGCCCCATAAGCTACGGCTACTGCATGTACCTTGCGGGGAAACAGTAAGCAACAGTTAAAGTGCCCCATGTGAATCTTTACGTGAACGTTTATGGATGACAGAGAAGTCCTCATCGAAGCCAAGGCATTAACCAAAAAATACGGCGAATTCGTAGCCGTCGACGGCATAGACTTCAAAGTTTACCGCGGCGAATGCGTCGGTTTCCTGGGGCCAAACGGAGCAGGCAAAACCACGACTGTGCGGATGATGTACTGTTTTCTTCTGCCAACCTCAGGTGAATTAACCGTTGCAGGGCTAAGCGTAAAAAACAGGTGCCGGGAAATCAAAGCCAAAGTCGGCGTGTCGCCCCAAGAGGACAACCTTGACCCAGACTTCACCGTCATGGAGAACCTAACGGTTTATGCACGCTACTATGACATCGAAAAAGAGGAAGCGCAAAAAAGGGCAGCAGAGCAACTAAAGTTCTTTCAGCTGGAAGAAAAAAAGGACCTGCCGATTTTGGCGCTGTCCACAGGCATGAAGCGCAGACTCATCTTTGCCCGCGCATTAATCAATAAGCCGCCGATTCTGCTCCTCGACGAACCCACCGTTGGACTGGATCCGCAGGCAAGGCATCTGGTCTGGGATGAAGTGCGGCACCTCAAAAAGCAGCAAGTCACCATCATCCTAACCACGCATTACATGGATGAAGCCCAAATCCTCTGCGACCGCATCTTAATCGTTGACCACGGCAAAATCATCGAGGAAGGCAGCCCAAGCGAGCTTATCCGCAAACACGTGGGACATGAGGTTTTAGAGGTTGACTACAACCAAGCACTCGTCCAGCTTATTCAGGAGGCTTTTCCAGAAGCGCGGATAGAGCATCTGGGCGATCGCATGCAAATCTTCACCGATAAACCCCACGGAGTCTTCGAAGGATTCCTCCGAGAGCACCACCTCCAGAACGTTTCTATCCGCAGCGCAAACCTAGAGGATGTTTTCCTTAAATTAACCGGAAGGGGACTTCGCGAGGAATGACTCAGCCTAACATCCGCAGGTCACCAGCGAAGTTCTCGCTTCCCCACCTCAGCTATAGGGCATGGAAGGTTTGGCGACGCAACCTCGACGTTTTCCTAAAAACTGTTAAAGTAAACTTTTTCCCCTCGCTACTTGAACCCATCATTTACCTTGCTGCCTTCGGCTTCGGCTTAGGCGGATTCATCCCCAGCATACAGGGAATGCCCTACGTGAACTTCATCGCGCCCGCATTGGTGGCGATTGCCATAATGAACGGTTCCTTCTTCGAGTGCACCTTTGCCTCGTTTGTACGCATGTACTTCCAAAAAACCTTCGACGCCATAGTCGCCACGCCGATCAGCATCGAAGAAGTTGTGGCAGGCGAGCTGCTTTGGGGCGCAACAAGGGCAACGATAAACACAACCATCGTGCTTGCCGTAATCGGCGCCGCAGGCCTCTTCACTGCAGAGCCCATCATAACTACACCGCTTTTCCTGCTAATCCCCATAATCGCGTTCTTTGGCGGCTTGCTATTCTCCTCCATCGCCATGTGCTTCACCGCGGCTTCACCCTCAATTGACTTCTTCAACTACCCCTTATTCCTCTTCGTGACGCCCATGCTGTTTCTGTCAGGAACCTTCTTCCCCCTTTCAACGCTTCCCCAAGCCCTGCAGGGTTTAGCTTTAGTGTTCCTGCCTCTAACTCAGGTGGTTACTCTAACCCGTGGCGCAATAGCAGGCAGCGTAGAGCCGATTTTGGGTTTAAGCTCAGGTATGTTGGTTGTGATAAGTTTGGTGTGGCTGTCGGTGGCGACGGTTGTTTTCTTTACCTTAAGTATTAACCTGATAAAGAAGCGCCTAACAAGCTAAGCATCTACGCCCTTAACTTCAGCGGCCATCAGATAAAACGCCGCCAGCCCCTTCCATCTGCCCCATGCCTTAGCTACTTCCCGCGCCTCCGCGGCTTGGATGGGTTTGCCGCTGCAGTAATACGTTGAGATTACACGTCTTATTCCAAAATCATCAGCGGGAAGCACATCGTAGCGTTGCATACCACGCAGAACAGTGAGTTCCGCGGTCCAAACACCGATGCCTTTGAGTGCATCAAGCTCCACAACGATTTCTTCCGCATTGGGGTTCTGCTTCATGCCTTCAAGGTCCAATTTGCCTTCAGCGATCATTTTGGCGGCGCCATGGATGTATTGGGCTTTGCGCAGGCTCAACCCGCAGCCCTGGATATCGCTGATGCTTGCAGATGCAACCTGCTGAGGCGTTGGAAAGGCACTGTAGGTTTCCCCCTCGATTTCTATATGCTCGCCGAGTTTTAGGGCTAACCGTTCCTCGATGGTTCGGGCTACTTTTATGGAGATTTGCTGCTCCACGATTGCGTCCACTAAGCCCTCAAAGGCGGTTGGGGTGACTGGGAACTTGAAGCCGCAGAGAGCAGCCGCAACCCGCTTCATAACTGGGTCAGTTTCTGTTTCCCGGTAGAAGTCCGCTAAGTCGAAGTCTAAGCTGAAAATGTAGGTTAACGCCTGCTGCGCCTCCCGCTTGGTTTGGGCGGTGATGGGCTTGTTTGACTTTAACTCAACATGCAGCCTGGGCTGTTTTTCTGTGCCGGAGGAAGTGACTTTAGCCCAAACTAACCCTTCACTGAGGCTTAGCACTTGGCTGAAGGCGCCGTTTGCGTATCCGCGGACATGGGAGTCGCCGCTTGAGAAAACCAGTGCAGACAACGCTAAACTAAACGGTGCACGAACCTCAAAGGTGAACGCTTCAGCGAATGCCATGTAAGCCAATCCTACAGGTTGGCTAAGAGCAGCTTATGAGGTATTAAAGATTTTTAACCCTCATATGCCATATCACCACAACAAGAGGCACAGATATGCGCATAGTTGTTCGGATAGGCGGAAGCGTCGTAGCGAACCCAATCAACACGGAACTCATCGGAAAATACGCGGACACCATCAAAACCCTCAAGCAGCAGGGCCACGAGGTCGCGGTGGTTGTGGGCGGCGGCGCACTGGCAAGGCAGTTTATTGGGTTAGCCAAGGAGTTGGGGTTGGATATGGATGCGCAGGATGAGGTGGCGATTAGCTGCTCGCGGCTGTTTGCGCAGCTTTTCCTTAAGCGCCTAGGCGAGGTTGCATGCAGCAGGGTCGCTGTGTCCCCTGACGAGGCAGCATCCTGCTTATCTGAGGGCAAAATCGCCGTGATGGGGGGACTTCGACCGGGCATAACCACCGATACCGTCGCCACTTTGGTGGCGGAGAAAATCGGGGCGGATCTGCTGCTCAAGGGCTCCGACCAAAACGGCGTCTACAACAAAGATCCCCGCAGACACCCCGACGCAGTGATGCTTGACCGCTTGAGCTTTGCGGAGCTCGCCAAGGTCTTTGAGCAAAACGAGCATAAAGCCGGTATCCACCAAATCATCGATCCTGAAGCAGTTAAAGTGCTTATGCGCAGCCACATCAAAACGGTGGTTGTCAGCGGGTTTGAGCCGCAAAACATGCTTTTGGCGGTTGCAGGCGAGAACGTAGGAACCACAATCAGCTAATCAGCACTCTTTGCGGCGGCTTGAGGATGCAGTGGAGATAGCCGCGTATGCACTTTCTATAGGCCCCTTTTATATAGCATCAGGAAAGCTGCCTGCTCTGCTTGTAGAATTCGCCACACCCAGTCTACAACGCGCCCCCAAGCCCGATGCCAAAATGCGTTGTTAAACACAAAGCATAGGTTGTTGTTGAATAAAGGCAGGTTCCCTGCAACAACAACTAAAGAAAAAGTTGCGCAGATTTATTGATATTAGAGCAAAAAAGAGGGCGCTGGCTTGGCGGCGAACCGAGTCAGCATGCAATGGCTCAAGCGAAAGCTTAGGGGTTTGGCTTGAACGCGGCGACTTTTCTTTTTGAAGCCGCCAGCATAGCCAAAGTTGCCAAGGCAACGATCAGCAGCGCCATGACCAAGTTGAACTCGGGGACTTTTGGTGTGGGCGCAGGGGTAGCTGTGGGGTTAGATGTCGGGGTCGGGGTTCCTCCGCCGCTTGATGACCCGCCACTTGATGAGCCGCCTCCGCTTGAACCTCCGCCGCTTCCACCGCCGCCTGGGGTGGGTGTAGGAGTGGAGCTGCTTGATTGAAGCAGTATCGTTGCTGTCAAGTCAAAGGTTAATCCGGAGTTATCGCGGATTTGATAGTAAACCGTCTTTGAGCCGTCGCCCGAGGTTAAAGTCCATGCGCGGGTTGCCGTGAAGGTTTCCCATGCCTCAGTATCCCAAACGCCATCGTTCTGAATCTGACCTTATCCACGCCCGAGAGGAGATCTTGGGCGGTGACGGCAAGATTAACGGAGGTTGAGGTGGTTGTGGCTGCGCCGCTGTTTATCTGGATGGAACCGGTGGGGGCGGTTTTGTCAAGTTTGATGTTTGAAAGGGTGTGATGCGATTCTGTGTTGCCCGCTAAATCGGTGCTCCAGTACTCTAAGGTGTTAGTGGCGCCCTCCGTGGTTATGATGGGTTGTCCGTCTACGCCAACGTTTTTTGTTGCGCCGCCGTTGATTCTGTAGTATGTTTGGTCGATGCCAACCGCGTCGGTTGCAGTCAGGGTTATCGCAAGAGAGGTGCTGTGCCAGAGGTTATCATAGTCGGTGACGGTTGACGGCGGGGTTGTGTCTCCTTGGATTTGTATGGTATGCTGGGAATGCGTGTAGTTAAGGTAGATGTAGGTGTAGTTCGCATCTGACCAGCTTGTATAATCACAGACGACGCCGTCGAGGTAAACCGTGAAGATGCCTCGGTAGACGGATTGCATGAGGTTATTGGGTAAAGTGATTAACGTGAAGCCAGCTGTCCCAGATGTACCAGAGACTTCGAGGCTGAGGATTTTGTTTTGGGTTTGGATGTTTAGGTTGGCAACTGTAGAGTTTGAGAGGGTCTCCACGCTGCATTGTGTACCGTTGACTGTGCCTGCATCGAAGGTTGCTGTTGAGTAAACTATTGGGTAGCGGTCGGTGTTGTTTGAGTCGATGGTGTATGCCGTGTCGCCGATGCCGTCGTGGTTGCTGTCGGTTCCGTTATAGTCGCTCCAGTAGTTGCCTCCGCTTGGGTATCCGTTATCCCAGACCGCCGCCGGGGCCCCAGATTGAGTTATGGCTTGTAATTCGTTGTTTAAGAAAAAGTTATGATGGACAATGTCAGTTGATGCGCTTAATATTCCAAGCCCGATAGTGTTGTTGCCCACTCGGTTATAGGTTAGTTGACTGTTCTGGTTTGATAACATGTAGATGCCTATTTGGTTTCCTGTCACTGTGTTAGCGGTTATTAAGTTGTTAGTGGATAAGTACACAACTAAGCCCTCCGCTGAAAAGGTAGAGTTACCCTGTATGTTGTTGCCTGCGATTGTGTTGGAGACGCCGTATATTGAACCAAAGCCGAGGGTGTTGTTGGTTAATTCGTTTTGGGTGAATTGGCTATTGTTGGTGTAATATAGAACGGTGCCGAGCTGGTTGTTTTTAAAGGTGTTATGTGAAATGTTAACAGACGTGGCGTTTATGACTGCTACACCATACTGCAGGTTTACCAGAACATTGTAGCTTATGTTTGCACCACTGTATCTGTCAGCGACGATTCCGTAAGCGCCGCCATAAGAGCCAACGTATGGGTCAACGATGCCCTGAATGGTAAATCCGCTGACTTCTACGTTATCTGCCCGTATTGAAGTTACGTTTACCGAGTTGCCTGCTGCAATAATGGTTGAAGCGTTACCTGCGCCCCTCAGTTTAACGGACTTATTTATGATTGGGCATTCAGAATAGACGCCTGAATCTGCTTTTATAACGTGTCCGTTGAGGGTTTGAGTTGCATCTAAGGCATCTTGAATTGTATAGTAGTTTAAGCCTGTGTTTAAGTTGTGGACTTGGGCGGTGTGCTGCTGTAACGTCAGCAGAATTGGAGAGTTAGTGACCAAAGAAAACTGTTGCAAAGCAAAGGTGTCGCCGCCCCCCGCCTTAAGCGTTGTAGGCAAGTTATAGTTAGCCTCGGTGTAAGTAATGTTGAAGGCTAAAGAGCCGGTAGCGTTGGTTGTGCCGCTCCAGAAGGTGCTGCCTTGCCGGTTTAGGGTTAATGCTATACCCGCCACGGGGCTGCCGGATTGGTCTTTAACGGTTACAATGTATGGGCGGACCACGGTGCTCTTTTCCAGGTAGAGTTGGCTGAGTACGGTAAAGTTGCCGAGCAAATAAGTGTTTGAATTCACTAAGTAAAAGGTACCGATCGTGACGTTTGACATAGAAATGGTTTTGCTCAAGTTGTAGGCTTCAAGCCAGTTTACTGAAGCGTCACTTATGGAGAGTTTAGTATCGCAGTAGGCGATTAGATCGTAGAGGGTTCCCTTATTGACATTTACCGTTGAGTTGCCATTGGCGTATAATTGGGAGATTACTGCGGTTGGGTCCTGAACATGCAGATTAACAGTTCCGTCTACCTGTATACTCGATACGTTCGAGGCAACGAGGTTAACGGCTGCGGCGTCATAGCAACTTACCCAGTTAGCACGGCTATTCTGCACCGTTAAAACTGAGTTGCCTGCTGTCAGGATGTTGGTTAAAATGCTATTCTGCATCGTTACCACCGCAGAGCCAGCAGATGACAGGTAATTAAACGCTGAATTTGAGAGGGGTACTGTTGAGTTGCCGTTGACATACAGTGAAGAATCTTTGGCTGCGTGGTTAGTTATGGTTACGCCTGCGGAATCATATACCCCCATGTCTGCTCCCCCATTGAGGTTGGAGCTCAGGTAGTTGTTGGCACACGCAATCTGGGAAGAACCGTCGAGGTGGATACCGTAAGCAGTGCAACCTTGAATGTGGTTGCTGGTGATTTGGCAATTCCGTGCGTGCATTACTTTGATTCCGTAGTCGTTAAGCTGGAGGTAGTTGGAGTTGATGTTAGCGCCACTGACAGCGCCAATAGTGATGCCGCAAACGCCGCTGTACCAACCCGTGCCTTGGATGGTGAAGCCGGAAACTTCTACGTTGTCAGCCATAACGTATACTCCGCTGCCTATACCGCCATTGTCAATTATGGCGGAGCCATTGTTGCTCTGCAAATGAACAGGTTTATGGATAATCACGTTTTCTCTGAAATAGCCGCTGTCAACCAGTATGGTGTCGCCGCTGTGGGTGCTGCTTGAATCAATGGCTTTTTGGATGGAATTATAGCTTATGCCTGAGTTGAGGTTATGGACTCGGGGAACACTTAGGGCAGACACCTTGAATGCCAAGCCATCAAGACCGCCTGCGCCATACGAGTTGGTGGCACCTACCAGAACGAAACTTTCATCAGCGTTCTTTATGACAGCACGACATAGGTCAAGGCCGGAGCTTCCGTAAGATTGGCTGGCAATAACGGCTCCATTCGAGTTAAGCTTCAGCAACAAAACATCAGAGGCATTTTGACCTAGGGCGGCGATGCCTCCGCCGACCACAAATTCGTTGCTGGATGTTTCACGCGCTGAAAATCCAATACCATAATATGGCGTGCCATAGGTGGTTTCCCAAGTGGTGTCGAAATTCGAATTTAGCCTTACTATATAGGCAACTGAAGAGTTGAAGAGAACACCCCTAGTTCCGGAAAGCAAGTAGCCGCCGTCGGATGTCTGAATCAGGTTATAGGCCGTTTCGGGGGTGTTTTGACTGCCGTAACTTCTGAAATAAACCATGTTACCGTTATAATCTATTAATATCAAGCTAAAGTCATTGGATGTGCCGTTATTGGTTTGCCCTGCAAGGACATAGTAACCGTTATTTGATTGAATAACACAGTTGGCAATATCTGCGCTGCTAAAGCCATAAGTTTTTGTCCAAATTGGACTGCATGTGTAATTCGTTTTAACTAGGAAGGCTTTGGTGCCGCCTCCATAGGAGGTGGTGGAGCCGGCTAACAAGAAGTTGCCGTCGTAATCGACGATTACGCTGTTAGCAGTGTCTGTTCCGTTGCCCCCGAAGACATTGAAATTTTGCAGGTGACCCGTGGAATTTGTGCGGAGCAGATACATGTCATTGGTTCCGCTATACGAGGATGTGTAGCCGGCTATAACGAAGCTACCGTCAGGTAGCTGGATGATACTGTTTCCGCATTCGCTTCCCGATCCACCATAGGTTTTATTCCACTGGACTTTTCCGCTGAGGTCAGTTTTCACCAGCCAAACATCACTTGAAGACGACACTACCGTACTGCCTACGAAGGCGTATCCGCCGTCGGATGTTTTTATCCCTGACATAAACACGTCACTGCCTGTTGTTCCGTAGGTGTAGCTCCAATCCACCGGTGAATTAAGCAGAACCTTGATTATAACTCGGGTTTGCGAGTCCTCGATGGCTACGTAGTGCTCGCCGGGTTCAGCCGAGGGAATAGTAATCGTGGTTTCAAAAGACCCCTCGGGGCTAGCTATCGTGTTTCCCACTATGGTTGCAGTGTTCCATTCCGCTCCAGTTACGGTGCCCACCACGGAGGCTCCGTCCCAGCGTATGTAGATGGGGCTGCCTGCATGGAACCATTTACCAATTATAGGAACACTGTCACCGGGTAAAACGCTGACGACCTCGGCGAGGTTGGTGCCGTTTCCAAATAGCCCAGACGCCGTCTGGGAGTCCACGACCTTTATTCCTCTCATGTACTCGTCGTATTCAGCATAGCAGTATGTCACACTGTTAACTTGGGCACGGAAAGAGAGCGCATCATAAGAATCATAGTTATCACCTGTAGTCAGTGAGCGTCTTAAGTCAGGCATCTCAGTTGAGAAGGCAACTTTTCCGTTTGAATCAGCTGTAACATACTGGAAGAAATTCCAGTAACCCAAAGTGGGGTCGTAATAGGATATGGCAACGGGGGTTGAAGGCGTGAACCCTTGACCGGTAAACTGGACCATGGCGCCTCCGGGGCCCGAAGTGGAGGAAAGCTTCAATGACCCAAGGGCATAGAGAACAGTGATGATGACGCGTCCTTGGGAGTCCTCGATGGCTATGTAGTGGTTTCCCACTTCAGCTGATGGAATGGTTACGTTGACTTCAAATGAACCTGAGGCGCTGGCGATTGAGTTGCCAATTACGGTTGCGCTGCTCCATTGATCGCTGGTTACGGTGCCAACGACGGAAGTGTTGTCCCATCGGATGTAGATGGGGCTGTTTGCATGGAACCAGTTGCCGGCGATGGTGATTATTTCTCCGGCTTTAACCGTGACTGATTGGGATAAGTCGGTGCCGTTGCCGTATAGCCCCGATGCTGCTTGGTCGCCGACGCTTTTTATGCCCCGTAGATATTGGGTGTATTCGGCATAGCAGTAGGGTGTACTGCTTACTACAGCTCGGAACTGTATGATTTCGGAGTTTTCATAGTTATCGCCAGAGGGCATTGCATGTCTTAGGTCAGGCATCTGGGTATTGAAAACGATGGATCCGCTGCCGTTTGCGGTCACGGTTTGGAAGGCCATCCATGAGGCGGTAAATGAATCGTAGTACTGGATAGTTACCGATGAAGAAGCGGGGAAACCTTCGCCGGTAAAGGCCACCGAGACTCCGCCTGCACCCGAATTCGGCGTGATCCTTAGGGAGCCAAGCTCATAGTAGTAGTTGAGGGCGTAGTCCCCGATGGTCTCATTGCTGTACCCTCTGACCCTCAGATAATAGTTTCCTGAGAGGGTGATGTTGTAGGTGAATTTGAACTGTACACCGTCGCCGCTGTCATCGTCGCTTATCAGCTGGGTTTGGTTTTGATCATAGAGGTAACCGTAGGTGTCTGTTGAACCGCTGGTGTAGAAGGTATAGTTTCCCGGGGTTGCGTAAAAGCGGATGTAGTCATTGTCGCCCGCGGGCATGATGCTTCGGATTTGTTCCTGAATTAATGTCGATGGGGTAAGGGTGCTGTATTGTGTGAAGCTATCGTCTGGTTCATAACTATCCTGTGTTTGTGCATTAACAAGAGATGTAAATTGAACGGAAATTAGTAAAAACAACAAAGCTACAACTACAGTCTTTCGGTTACCTAACTGCACTCCAAACCCTCAATAGGTGGCTCGGATGAGTAACTATTTAGGCTTTTCCCTCAAAAACCAAGTTAAAGATGTTTTTTAATGAAAAAAAGCGGTAATTCCAAAAAACCAACGATATTTGCTTCGCATGAAAGAAAGAAAATCATATAATTATTTTGCCCGAATGCGAGGCTTCACCTCAGTGGACTGCTTTAACAGAACCACCTGTCCAGCAGGCAAATCGCGTTCCACCATCACGTTCGCTCCCACCCAGGTGCCAGCGCCAACCTTGACTCCAGGCATAAAGGAAGCTTTGATACCCGTCTTCACTCCGTCCCCTAAAATCATGCCGAGTTTGCGCCGCCCACTATCCACCACCTTGTCCTTAATCGCCATCTTGACTTGTCCATCATCGAAGCGCAGATTAGCGGTTATGGTGCCTGCGCCGAGGTTGCATTTTTCGCCTAAAACGCTGTCGCCGACGTAGCTGAGGTGCCCAATGTGGGTGCCGTCCATGATGAGGCAGTTTTTGATTTCGCAGGCATTTCCGACGCGTGTTTTTTTGCCCAAGCTTGTTCCGCTTCGAATATAGCAGTTGGGTCCAACATCGGCTTCTTCATCGATGAAGGCTGGTCCTTCGATGTAGACTCCACTGCGTATCCTCGCTGTCCGCGCAACTGTCACGGGCCCGAATAGATGCGCGCCCGGCTCAACGGTCCCTAGGAGGCGGTGATTCATGCGGCCAAGCGCCCAAACGTTAGCATCCAGCAGATCCCAGGGTCGGCCCACATCAAACCAGTCCTCCTTGCGGAGCTGTGCCGCCAGCACGGTTTTGCCTTCTTCGGCAAGCATGGTTATGGCGTCGGTGAGTTCCCATTCGCCCCGCACGGAGGCTTTAGTCTGCTTGATTTTGTCGAAAACCTGTTTGCTGAAAACATATATGCCTGCGTTGGCAAGGTTTGAGGGCGCTTTTCCAGTTGCGGGTTTTTCGACTATACGTTTAACGTGTCCATCGGGAGTCTGCTCGATTATGCCGTAGCTTTCCGGATGCTCCACAGGCACAACAGCCATCACTGCAGCTGTCTGGCCCGCCTTGAATTTTGAAAGCACCTCCTTAACTGCGGTTTGCCCAAAAAGCAAATCACCGTAGATCAGCACAAAGTCGCCATCGAGATGGGGCTCAGCGATGGCTGCAGCGTTGCCTGTGCCCAAAATCTGGGGTTGCTCCACATAGCAGAGTTTGAGTCCCAGCGCTTCACCGTCGCCGAAGTAGCTTCGGATTACGTCTCCCATGTAATGCGTGATGATTATGGCTTCCTCTATACCTGCTGCCTTAACTGCTTCAAGACAGAACTGCAGAATCGGTTTGCCGCCGACTTTGATTATGTGTTTTGGACGAGTTGCCGTTATGGGCTGGAGCCGCTCGCCTGCACCCGCCGCTAAAAGTACCGCTTTCATGGTTATGCCTCAATCATCTTCTGTATTAGTGCTGTTGCCTCGGCGGTTATATCTTTCGCCGCCGCCGCAGATTCACCCTCAACGGTTAAGCGAATAAGCGGCTCGGTTCCTGAAGCCCGAACCAGCAGCCAACCCTCTTTCAGCGCCAGCCGTGCGCCATCCACCGTCGAGAAATCAATGTAGGCAGGGAAAGCCGCTTTTAACTGCTCGCCCAGCTTATTGATCAACCGGTGCTTCTGGTCGTTTTTAACGGTGAAATTCACCCGCTTGGTTATGTACTCGGGCACTTCTCCGACGAATTCCGATACAGTTTTGCCCTCAGCCTCCAACGCCAACAAGAACATGGCTGCTGAGAGGGGGCCGTCGGGGCAGAGGTGGAGTTGAGGCTGTATCCAGGCGCCGCAGGGTTCGCCGCCGAAGACTGCGCCATCGCGGTTGATTACTTCAGAAACGTAGATGTCGCCGACTCTGGTCCGCATGACTTTGCCAGCGTATTTCTGCGCCATCGTCTCCACCGCCATAGAAGCCTCAATCGTCGTCACAATTACTCCCCCGCCCCTGCGCTTCAGAAGGTATGCGCCATAAGCAGCTAGGGAGCGGTCAAAATTCACAAACACCCCATGCTCGTCTACAAAAGCCACGCGGTCAGCGTCGCCGTCGAATGCAATACCAATGTCAGCGCCAAGCGCCTTTACTGTGGATGAGAGGTCCTTTAGGGTTTCTGCGTTGGGCTCGGATTTGCGGGCAGGAAAATGCCCGTCGGGCTGAGCGTTAAGAGCGGTTACTTTGCAGCCCAGCGCCCCAAGTAAAGAGGGCCCAATATCGAAGGCGGCGCCGCATCCGGGGTCAACCACTACCCGCCAGGCCTTTTTAAGCTGGACTGCTTCCTGCGCCATCTTAAGGTAAATATCCACGGCATCTACGGCTTGGGTAGATCCAAGTTGACGCCAATCCGCCAAACGGTATTTTCCAGCCGCAACAATTTTTTCCACGGCATCTTGATCAGCGTCCGCGTAGGAGAGCCCTTGGGAATCGAAGACTTTAATTCCGTTGTACTGGGGCGGATTATGAGAGGCAGTAATCATGAAGCCAACGTCGGCGCCCAGCGCTTTAGTGGCGTATGCGCAGACGGGCGTAGGCACCATCCCCAAAAGAGAAACCTCCACGCCGCAGCTAACCAAGCCCGCGACCAAAGCGGATTCAATCATGTCCCCTGACACCCGTGTGTCCTTAGCCACAACCGCCCGCTTCGCCTTCGCGTGGGTGGCCACTGCCGATGCCACCTTACAGGCCAAAGCAGGGGTTAATTCAACGTTTGCTAATCCACGTACTCCTGAACTGCCGAATAGTTTAGCCACTGAATTCACCTATCAATTCATGGTTAAAGGGCAAGTTACCTTAAAACGGTTTGGGCAACTTAGATTTTAAGGGTGGCTTTGAGCCTAGTGGGATTTAGCAGCAGATCTAAACCATCCACAATATCGAATATGCAAACATCCGCCGCCTGCAACGCATCCACCGCACAACCCTCCCTGCCCAAGACAGCGATGCCCAGCCCTGCCGCGTTGAGCATGCGCCTGTCATTTCGCCCATTCCCATAGGCCACCACTTCCATGGCGCCAAGGCCGTGAACGTAGAGTTCTTTTTGCTCATCCTGCTCTGCGTCCACTATAACATGCACTTCGCATGGCACATCCGTTAGCTCGGAGCGGGCAGTACCGAAGGTATCGGCGGTTAAAACGTGGATTTTAAGTTTCTCAGACAACTTCGTCAACTTCTCTTTAACCTCAGAGGATAGTTTTCCGTCGAACCCAAGGGTGCCATTGTAATCTAGCACGAGGTATCGAAGTTGCAGGTGCCCAAATTCAGGGATGCTAATTTCAAGCAAGCTAACTCACGACTATAGAAAAGCATTTACCGCTTAAATAACTGCGCTAGACCTGTGCCTTTAGGAAGCCCAACAGCTTTTCTTTGGTGGCGTGCATGCCGTCCTCGCCTGAGAGGTAGCAGGCGGAAACCGCGTTGGCCAACATCAGGCGGCATTCATCGGAAAGGTTGCTGTGGTCGCCTAAGAGGTTGCCTGCACACCAAGAGTCGCCAGCGCCTGTTGCACGCAACGCTTTAACTTTAAATGTGGGCACCACAACTTCGCTTCCGCCTTTAATGCTGGCAGAGAAGGCTGTGGTATGCAGGTCGATGCGTGCCGAGAAGTGAGCGGCTAAAATCCGCGCTGCATCCATTGCCAGCTCCGCAACGCCCAGCCGCATACGCTTTGAAGCGAATTCGGAATCAAGAAAGCTTGCGTAGGTGACTGCTTCGTTCTCGTTTAGGCTCAGAATGTCGATTTTGGAGGTTTTAAGCACATTTGCTATCAAGTCAGCTATACCGTGCCTGTTGGGGGTGGGGTCGGCGGTGTCGCAGAACGTCTTGGCTCTGCCCCGCTTAGCACGCCCAAAAACGGATTCCGCAAGCTCCGTGCCATGCCTAAGCGTACCCGCCCAATTAAAGAGACACACATAATCCGCCGTCTCCAAAAGCTCATAGTCAGATTCTTCGAGGTCAATAGGCCCGAAATCCGCTAAGCTGCCTAACTCTCGGAGCATAACGTTTGTTTTTCCTTCTTGCTCATTGAACTCCAGCGCAGTAGTTATGGAGGCTTTCTCGCGGATTTTGATGTGGTCGAGGTTGATTGGGTTATGCTTGAAGTAGTATCTGATTCTCTCTAGCCCATGGTGGCTGGTGCATACAATCGGCGTCACGGAGACACCTAAGCGGGCAAGCGCCGAAGCCACGTTTATGGCGTTTCCGCCCTTAAGGTCGCTTTGGGGTATCCCGTCTAAGCTGCCGCCCTTGCGCAGAGTAACCTTCGCCACTAAACCGGAGAACTCCGATGCAGTCCAAGGCAGGTTAATGAGGCGGTCGAGAAAAAAATCCGGCGCAACCACTACGGCGCATTCTTTCTGCGTGGACTGAGATAGGAAATTTTCAAGTTCATGTTTGCACGCTGTAGACATACCGAGGCTCCTAGATGTATCTTCCAAAAAGCTAAAATAAGCTTTTGTTGATGAATGTTAGCTCGTAGAGGAGGAGGATGTGGCAATTGAAGTTTAAAGTTGAAGTTTGCCTACTGGCTTTATCCATCGCATTGTTTGCTGCAGCGATGTTCTTCTATACTTACCAACCCGCCGACGCCGCATTAAGCTTAACAGCGGCTTCCCCATACAGGGGACTCGCACTTGCCTTCGTTGGGGTCGGCTCAGTCTCAATGGTTACCGCCTCGGTTTCCTACCAGAAAAAAACCAAACACATGTTGCAGTAAGCTCAGCCGATCAGCAGCCGCACCAAAAGCCAAACGACATCGCCGAAAACCAGCGCCACAATTAATCCCAACGTAACGAAAATCAGCATAGGCAACCCCGGCGTAGCCCAGATATAACCGTCGATTTTGCCCGCTTCTGTCGCGTCGGAGAGTCGCTCCACGATTTTGTCCCGGCCCTCATCTCTTGGAACCACGACTAAGCGCCGGTTTTTTTCTGTGTCCTGGTCATCGATGTCTTCCATGGGGAAGATGTGCCATTTATCCTTAAGGCTATCCACCGTCATCTTGTATCCCGTTAGGAGGATAAGGATTTTTTTGCCCCATGACTCAGAAGCCAGCGACCCCGCGAACAGGGTCGTTTTGTTTTTTCGGTGCCAAATGATGTTTCGCAGCACCATATACACGCCGCTTGCAGCAGCAAACAACACTGAGTTACTGAATATGGTTAGGGGAAAAATCACCGTTGACTGGGGCGAGATGGCGTCGGCAATCATGGGTGTAAAGAGGGCGATTGGCGCAAACGGCAAGGCAAGAGCGATGCACATGAAGGCTTTGGAGTCTGCGCCACCGAATCCGCCGGTGTAGAAAAGCAGCAGGGCGATGCCGGATGTTACGGCGAAGCATATGCCGTAGAGGAGCAGTTGGCTGGAGTCGAAGAGCACCAGTTCAGGCAGGGTTAACGCCAATGCTATGGGCGCGTAGATTGCCCAGACCTTGTTGCTTACTTCTCGGCACACATAGTCCCGCCATGATGCGTAAATGAGCACCGCTAAGGAAACAGCGATGCTTGACGCCATCAGAACTGCCTGCAGGGTTTCTATGCGTTGCTCCTCCTCTTTTACAGGTAGCTTATGAGTTGGTTCATATAAGATTTTGTCGGTAACTTCAAAACCTAACAGCGCTAGCTCCTAGGCGTCACCGTTAACGTCGGCGGGTACTCCGCTAAAATCCAGAGCCCCATAGGCGTTGTGTCCTGATAGAGGCTGCAGATTGGTGTTGTACCATCGAAAGTCGCCACAGCACCCACCCAAGTAATGTCGTAAGCATATTTGAAGTCAACACGCGACGAACTAACGGGTAGCAATTCAATCAAGTTGGTGCTAGTCCTGATCGAGCCCCTAGATGTGCTTCCGCTAAAGGCGTTAAAACTGTATAGTCTCTGATTGGCGGTGTCTGTAAAGATTAATCCTGTGCCTTTTACGCCGTTTGTGAGTTGACTAAAGTGATGCGGTGTCCACCCGCTGCTTGTATAGTTTAGGAAGGCTGTAGTGGAATTATCAAGAATTGGAAAGCCTGCGAGTGTGCCGTTTTCGGTTTGAGTTTGCGGTGAACTGATACTGGTCGATACTCTTACTGGACACAAATCTGAGATGTTTCTTGCACGAGTCGTTTCTTGGAACATCAACCTGGCTTGGTAGGTGTAGTATGTGACCCCCGCAGGCAGTGTGATAATTATGCTCGTGTAGGTGTTTGAACAGTTAGTGATGCCGCCGCTGTATTCTGCTTCTCCAAGAACAATATCCCTAACTGTACCATTCGTTATCACGTAGGCGTATTCTGGATCCGTAGTGTCGCTTTGACCGTTAATCCTCATCAGAGTTGAAGTGGTGGTTACAGTTCCAGCAGTTGAAGTTAAAACAAAACCAGTGGTTCCAAACTGCAAACGTATATTACTGTTGTTTAAAGTGGTGTCTGTATCGCTGAAGTACCTGTTTATGTATGCCATAGCTGTTTGATTTGAAGCGTCGATTCCACCCCACCAAATCGTGAAATCAGTTATTGAGCTGTTCAGTTGAAACACTAACATCTGGCGGTTGCTAAACACGGTGGTGTTGGCGGTTAAGCCCAGTGGAATCTGGTAGTTGGATGCCCAGTCCTCGATTTGGAAGGGCACCTCGCGGCTTACACCGCCTATGGTTTGGTTAACATGTATTGTTTTAACGGCTATAGGCGGCATAGGCAGGGTATGGGTGGTTACCTCCAGGTTCTGCCCCAGCCAACGCATAGTACCATTCTGAAGGACCTCAAGGGTAAAGCTGGATTGTTGGTTGCGGATGAAATAGGCGATGTCGGGTTCATCCTTTATGTAGACACAGTCAATTTGGTAGCTATCCGGCGCTGGATCGGCGGCATCGTTGCTGCCTACAAAACGAATCGTTAACGTCGAGGAATCTATGTACCCTGCCAGCGAAACGTTGTTGAAGTAGTTAGGCACAAGCGTCATCACCGTGGTCCAGGAGCCGCCACGCAGAACCTGCACAAGCAACGGCTCAGAGCCAAGGCTGCCTGTTTTTATGCAAAGCGCCTGACGGAGGATCGAAGCGTTCACCGAAAGCCACTGTTCCTGGAGGTTAACTGCATAGTTAGGGAACTGGCTGGTGAGGCGTGTCAAGTCTATTTTTAGGTCAAATGGGCTGGCGGAGGTGTTCTGGGCGGTTAATAGTATTTTCCAGCCGGTTGTTGCGTTGCGGTAGTTGGTGGGGTTGGTGGTGATGGTTTGGGTTTGAAGGTTATCGCTGGTGCCCAGTGAGGCAGATAGGTAGCCGTCGCCGCTTGAGGGATATGTTCCTGTTGCGCTGTTGTAGAGTTTTAGGGTGCAGCTTGCGGTGCCGGCGGATACGGCGCTGTCTACCGCCCATGTTAGCTGCTGCCAGCTAATGGAATCAGAGTTGCCCATTAACTCAGCTTGCACCGTGTACTGAGTGGCTAAGGTGTAGGTGCAGTAGATGCTGTATCGCCTCGATGTATAGGGAGTAAGGTTAGGGTCCGGGTTAGGCCAGGTACCAAAAGTTTCTGAATCTGAATATCCCTGATTGCTTGAACCGCTGTTATAATATATGTTCACGCTTCCACTTCCACTGCTAGACCAAGCTACCAAAACATAGTTTGTGTTAGCGGTTAGCACCGGTTTTGGGTTACTGAAGCTGAAGGTTACCCAGCCGTTGTCGCCCGGATAGACAGTTTGTGAACCGCTGCCTGCAACTAAAGCATCGTCTGAAGCAGAGTAAATTGCGACTTTGGCGTTTCGGTTAGACCCAGCGGTTGAATAAAGATAAACACTGATGGATTGAAGTTGCCCACCAGTATCAGAGGAAAACATTGAACCCGTTATTGTATCCTCAATATTTTGGGTAGAAGCCCCTTTTGTTGTGTATCCTAAAGTGCTTGTTTGCGAAGAAAACGCCGAGGGATACGAGCGAAGATACAGGTAGCTGCCGTCGTTACTCTGCGTATCGACAGTTATGTTGCCTGAACTCTGGCTGATCTTGGTTGACCCCAGCAAATTAACGCTCACGGGGTAGTAGTTAAGCGAAGCCATACCAGACGCCTGCTCCGTTAAAGTGTCATAAACGCCGTCGGGGCCACTCTGCTGCGCCGCAAAGTTGCTGTGGGAGCCAACGATATTCTGATTTGCCACGTCAACGTAATCTACGCCTTGGCGGTAGGCGCTACTGTTCCATGTTAATGTGGAGGTTAATTTTGTGTAGGAGGCTGCAACCACCATAAGTCCGCGCGAATCCTCGACTTGAAGGATATAGCCGCTGCCATCTACACCTGAGGGCAAGTCCAGCACGTAGGTGCCGTTGGCGTAGGAGGCTATGCTGGCGGGGGCAGTTAGGTTCCAAGATGAGGTTTGGTAGTTGTAGCTGTAGAGTTTGAGGTTTGATTTGCCCAGATTAATAAGCGGTTCAGCCTCATCTCGGAGAATGATCAGTTGGGCTTGGGTTGTGCTGGAGGAGGTCTGGAGCTGCACATTTAGCCGCGTTGAGGTTGCATAGCTTATCCCTTTAATTCCCAGCCCGGTGAGATTGTAGTTTACGTTTAGGCTGCCTTGGCTGTAGCTGTTGTTAGTAAACCAGCTTGCTGAAAGCTCTAGGTTTGTTAATTTGAAGACGGCGCCCCATTCGGGCCGAACATCGCCTATGTTATCTAAGCCGCTTTTGAGATAACTGGTGGCGAGTTGCTTGGCGTAGGTGTTGTTGCCCGTGACTTTAAGCACTGAACCATAATAGCCCACAGTGAACCCCAGGATTTCTTTAATTCCAAGGTTGGTTTCGTCTATGGCGCTTAGGATCTGCGGCTGCTCCTGCGAGTTTCCGTAGCGGATGGCGGAGTAGGTGGTAACGACTGCGGCGACTAGGACAACCGCAACCAGCAGCGCGGCGATAACGGAGAACTGGCCTTTCTGGTTCATTTAGGCGCCTCCTGCCAAACCCAGCTGCAGCACGACCATGCGTGATGTGCCCGTTGCGGTGTATTCAGAGGCGTAGACTCTGGGATGATAGTAGGATAGAAGCCCCAGGGCGGTTATGCGGATATCGGGGGTTCGGGTGAGACCCAGCGCCAGAAATGACCCCGTGATTGTGGCAGTGCCGTGGGTATAGAGGCTGCCGGGATAGTAGGTTGAGCCACTAGCAGATATCGGGTTAAGTATGTTTATGCCCAATGAAAGATGATAATTTGTAAGGACAGATGCCACAACCGTTCGGGTGGCCGTTTGACTTGCGGACGGATAGATCCCATAGTAGTTGCAGGCATCTAAAGCTGTTTGAGAAAGGGCAGCCTGCCTAGAAGTGCTATCAACAGCTGTTCCAGTCGTACTGTAAGTTTGGCTATCTAAGCCTCTTAGAAACGCTATTACGCCGACGCCTTCAGTTCTTTTCATACCATATATGCCCCATTCGTTCTGTTGATTCTCGAACGTCACCGTGTTGCTAACGTAGTAGAAGGGGTATCCTACTATGCTTGCCCAGGTCCAATTGTACTGGTTAACCCGCTGCCCCAGATAATAGCTGTAGTAAGCATAGTTGTTTTGGCTGTAGGGGGCAACACAGTAGGATGTTGGTATCGGCACAGCTTCTCCGAAGGTGTTAATTATCACCGCATTCCTCAAGGATTCATTTCCCAGCGCCGAACCGCTTAAGAGTTGACCAAGCTGGCTTGTACTCTGCACCATAACAGTGTTCACAAAGTAGGGCGAAAGCAAATCGTACAGGTCCTGCGCCAGCGTATATGCCGTGTAGCCAGTAATCCACCAGCCGTTGGCGTCACTGCAGTTGAGAATATACAGGGTGCTGCCGCTGCCTTCACCGATTTTCTGCGGTGTCACGTTGAAGGTCACGTTTGAAGAAGCCACAGTGTATGAGGAAACGTCGTTTGTTGCAGCAAGGCCTTGGGCGTTGGAGAAGGAGTCCACGTACTGGTAGAGTTCTCCTCCTTGGTCGTTTATGTCGTAGACAGTCAGGTTATAGACGATGTTGGGCGGCAACGAAGCAGCCAAAGCCACCTGCAACCGTCCCCAAATCTGGGGGTCGTCGGTTTCGAAGGTAGCGCGGCTGAGGTCAAAGTCCGTGTCAAGCATCTGAAGAGTAGTAAAAGAGAGCCGCCTCAAGTTAATGGGAGAGACCTCCCGGGGGGAAGGCAAAACAGCGAAGTAGCTTGCGGCGATGAAGGCGCCTGAAAGGATAATTATGACAAAAAGGACCTCGACGGTGCGGATCATACAACCGCCCCCTGCAGGTTCCACAGCGCCAGCTGCGCCTGATAGGCTAAGCCGCCGATGGTGACTTGGCGTATGTCAGTTGTAACCCAGGTTTGCCCGGTGGGGTCGCCGCCGAAGGTCACTGGATATGAAATTGCGCCTAGACCCCAGGGCGCCAAAACCACCCCGCAATCGCCGGTAGATGCGTCCTTGTAGGCTACGATTAGGATGCCTGCGTTGTCGGGCACCGCCACTGCGCTGTATTGGTGGCTGGCGTCGAGTTCTCCTTTGGCGCTGGGCTGGTCTAGGACAACTTGGCGCAGCGTGTATTCTTCAGTCAGGATTGCGAAGGTGCTGTTGTAGCGAAGCGGAGGATAGATGGGGTTTTGGATGTTACCTACTGAACTGCTGTGGGCTAAGCGGATAGTGCGGTTTACAAAACTATCCACCAGGGGCACGACAGAATCGATGGAGCCAGCTGGCGTATGCACGTAGTAGCCCATGCCCTTAAGTCCATAGAGGTAACTGTAGACTATGAGTGCATAGCCGCGGGTTTCGCCGTTAACACCACTAAACGAGATGGTTGCATATCCCGCAGAATCCGCCTGGGTGCTGTTGCTTATAATTGAGTAGGAAGGATAATCGCCCACGGAATTAACCAGAATTAGGCTGTAGGTGATATTGGCTTGTGCCATCACAAACCCGGTCCCGGATGCGCTAACCTCAAAGCGCAGAGGAGAACCCGTACTGATCTTTTCAATATCGACCGTTACCGTTGGATTGAGTTTAAGTTGAAAACCATAGGTGCCATTAATGCCTAAAAGCTTCGACGCATCAGAGTAGCTAAGTGTCTTGGCTTCGGGAACAAGGAGGCAGCTGCCGAAACCAGCGGTAAGATTACCATAGTAGCTGCCGGTCGCGGAGTAATACACCGACTGCGTATTGCTGGCGAGACGAATAGGAGAGTAGGAGCTGAGTTTATACTGGCTAAATTCGGGGTCCTGCAGCCCAAAGCCTACGGGCGCATCGTCACGCATGGACCAAGTGACTGGTAAGCCGGGGTTAAGCAGCATTGTGTCGAGTAGATCGCTGGTTTTGGTGGAGAGTGCCGTGTGCTGCTGATACGCGATGCCGGTTTGGATGGTGTTACCGAAGAGTCCAATGAACACAAGCAAAGCCGCTATAAAGATGACCAGAGAAAGCATATGGTCCATTGTGGCGTTTGCCATTCTAGCTGCCTCCGATGCTTAGCTCGATGCTATCCGCGGTTTTGGAGGCCGTCAAACAGAGGTTAGTTTGGGTGCTGTTGAAGGCGATGGGCTGCCAGTCTACGTTGTTTCCTAGTGTTACCAGCGTGGAAGCTGAGCCGCCAGCTGAATGAAAGCTCAGCGTTACGTTCATAACCTTATATCCGCCGCTAAACGCCGCGGAATGAGTCAGCGTTACCCCATAGGAGTACTGCTCTATCGTGTAGGGTAAATCAACGTTGATAGTTAAAGAGCCATTCATGGAGGCATGGTTGATGGTGTAGTAGAGTTGTTGAATCGTGCTTGCTAGATGCGAGGCGGTTTCCTGTAGCTGCATACTGCGGCGGGAGTCTGTGTAGTTGTCCATGACGGCGGTTGCGACTAGGGGGAAGAGGAAAATCTGCAAAATAAGCAGCGGAACCATAATCATGTACTCGATTGTTATATGAGCCAAGCCTTTGCCTCCCGCATGCTCAAGACGCTCCGATTGTCATCTGCACATTGCCAACATAGATCTCTACAACCGAATTTGAGGTAACTGCAGGTGTAGATGATGAATCCAAGATAATTGAGGAAGAATCAAAGTTGAAGAATTCGCGGTTAAATCCAAGCGAAGCCGCCTGCGGATAAGTTACAGTTAAGACTACGCAGTCAACGCCGCTACGCGTCATCTTCGATATGCCATCACCCGTCAAGGTTAGGGCTTGGGAGCCGTGGGAGCGGCTTGCCTCAGCAAGGTTAGGCAAATAAAATTTAAGGTAGTTCTGTCCGTTGGCGCCAGTGGCGGAAAGCACCCTCATAGTGGGGACTAATGCGACTCTGAGGTAACTGCCATCATTCATCGATAGCTTCTCTATGCAGAAAACCTGTGCGACGGGCATAGAGGATCCGAATAGCAGAAAAGCTCCGCTTGCCGTGTAGGGAACTCGTTCGAAGTAGTTATCTTCCATGGAGTAGGAGCTCACGGGCAAGTTATAGAGTAAGATACCGCTTTGTACGGATAGAGATTGGTTATCCCAAACCCCATTGGAGCGGACGCTAACGGTGTAGGTGAGAACTTGAGGCTTATACTGGAGGGCCCCGAATCTGCTGGAGTACGTGACGGTTTGGGTGCGCCCAATCGTCCAAGCGATGTCATCTAGCTGCTGGGCGGTAGTCTGCATGAACTGTTTGGTTTGGCCAAACTCGTTCTGCGCCAGCTTGTAATTCATTATGTTGCCAGCGTAGCTCATAGCCACCAATATCATAACGATGACTCCAGCAGTTAGGATCATCGTGGAGAAGGCGGGGCTGACTGCACGACTGTTCCTGCGAATACCATGACGATGGAAGAGTTTCGTTTTTTATCCCCCTACGTTAGGTGTATGAACTGCGGAATCAGCTTGGCCGCAACCACTGCTATGATAACCAAGATCGCTGCATGTTTTAGTCCTGACGCGACGGAGTCGTCGCTGATTTTGCCTGCAACGACGCCGATGAGGAAGCTATGGAAAATCACTGAGGTGATGAATATGGTTTCCATCAGCGGGTCGGGTCCAGCTGCTTCCACTCCGGGCACTGAGATGCCTGTTGTGAGCCCCATCATCATGACGGTGGTGGCCACCAGCAGTATCGAAGCCAGATAAGGCATCATAACGTATGGGCGCACACTCATCTTCTTCTCCTTTTCAACTTCCTGGGTCATGTTGTTGAATCGCGCAAGCGAATCAATCATTGCGATTGTGCCGCCGCCCACATCGATGGTTTCTACCAGCAGAAACATCACGATTTGAACCAGCCAGCTTCGGGTGCGATGCAGAAAATCATTCAGGACTTTCTTGATGGGGACCCCCCATGAAATGTCAGAGCTGATTTTCCTAAGCTCCTTGCTGAAGGAACCGTAGTCGCGTCTGGAGAGGGATTCGATGCATTTCTCCGGCGAGAGCCCTGTCTTGCGCACTTCCGTAAGGTCGCGTAGGAAACTTGCGACGCCCTGCTCCATGCTTGATCTGGTTTTTGACAGTTTAATATGTACGATGGCTGGTGGAGCAGCGCAGATAAACATTGAGACCGCCGTGGCAACAGGCAAATCCATGCCTATGGCTTGCAGCTGAGTGATTACTGGAAGCTGCGCTGCACCAAATAGGTTGGTTAACAGAGCAAACGTGAAGATGGCGATTACGCTGCTAAACGCCAGGACCTTGTAGGGGCGCATATCAGTGAGGGGTGTTTTGGTCTGCATACTATGGGCCAAATAGATGAACATGGCTGAAAGCATAGGTGTGAAGATGAAGGTGTATAGCAGCATACCCGAATATTGGGATAGGTCGGAGGAGGAAGCTACGGTGGCGGTTGTGCCCGTTTGGAGATTGTTTACGGCAAAAAGGATGTAGAAGCAAAGAGACATCATCACCTCAACGATGATGAAGGTTTCAAGAAGCATGCCTAACCGCTCAGCTGCAGCTTTGACACGCAGGGCACGAGCTTTGAAAATATCTTCAGCTTTGCGCTCCAAGAAATGCCCTATGTCGCCGCCGATGATGACTGTGGATGCGTAGCCGCCTAAGAAATCCTTGAAAAGGTCAAGGGGCGTTTTTTTGGCCGCTGTCTCCAGCGCAGAGAGAGGGTCGACACCGAAGATTTCAACGTCTTTAACCACATCGCGGGCTTCACGGCTCATGGCGGGCATCAGGTTAATTTCGGTAAGGCGTTTGAAGCTGTCATAGGGTGCAATGCCTCCAGAGGACATGATGCTGATATATGCGGCTGCAAAGGGCAATTCACGTTCCAACCCGATGGAGCGATCGCTGGCGTTGTTGAGAGGCACAACCATAAAGCCGGCGACGACGAAGAGAGGCAGCATCGTCAGGATAAGCAGGGGCAGCACACCAGACACAACGGCAATAGCTGCAGCGGCAACAGAGACGGGTACACTTAGCAGCGCCGTAAAGAGCATCATGGATATGTAGGTTTCAGGGTATATTCTGACGCGGCCCCGCTCCAACGCACCCTTAGTTGAAGAAAACACCTTCGTAAGCAAATAGGGGGCAAACCTACCGAAGAGACGGAAACTCAGCGTTTGGTACTTACTTAGAAACGTCAATGGTTTCAACCTCCAATCCCACAGCCACGTTCATTTCCGGAGGCGCTATCTTCGCGAGTATCTCATCTGGTCTCGCATAGTACTCAGCAATTATCGTGGCAACTTCCTTGTAGCTGCGAATGTTCTTCTCTCGCATCCACCGCAAGACATCACTACGACGCTTCATCTCCTCTAAGAGCCGTTCGCGGCTAAGACCCAGCCGCTCAGAGATGCTTGTAAACAAAAAGCTCGAGTCCAAATCGATAATTTGCTTATCTTTAATAGGGTCCCACTTGAAGGGGTTGACGTAATTCTCGAAGTCAACGATCTCGTTAACTGCGAGGACACGTCGGAAAGCACGTTTCTCGCCGTTTTTAATGAGATGTACACGCTGAACCGACATGACTATGTTCATCAGCGGAATATATGCAGGTGAAATATCCATCGGTTTCTGAGTGAGACGCTTCACAGCTGACTCCACGTTCTCAGCGTGCATCGTGCACATGCCGCCGTGACCAGTGGCCAAAGCCTGAAACAGCACATAAGCCTCCTGACCACGCACCTCGCCCACAATCATCAGGTCGGGGCGATGCCGCATACAAGTTTTAACCAAATCGAAAAGCGCCACTTCACCCACCGTACTGCCGCCTAAACCGTAACTCTGCCGCGCAATCAGCGACACCCAGTTCTCATGGGAAAGGTTGAGTTCAGCAGTTTCCTCGATAGTCATGATTTTGCTGCCTGGCTTGATGAGGCATCCTAGGGCGTTTAGCGCCGTGGTTTTTCCTGCAGCTGTGCCACCTAAAACCATCACGGAAGCGCGGTTTTCGAGGCAAATCCAAAGGTAAGCAGCCATTTCTTCGGTGAAGGTTCCGATGTTGATGAGGTCGATTATCGAGTAGGGGTCATCACGGAATTTGCGTATGGTAAAGGCAGTGCCGAACGGGGTGATTTCTCGTCGGTAGGCGATGGCGAGGCGGTGTTTGCCGGGTAGAGAGGCATCCACAATCGGGAAGGCGCTGCTAACGTGCTTGCCCGCCATGTGGACGAGTTTTACGACTAGGTTATCGAGGTCCTCATCACTTTCGAACTGCAGGTTTGTTTCTATACTTTCAAACGTGCGGTGCCAGATGTAAACGGGCTTATTAACACCGTCACAGCTAATGTCTTCTATGTTAGGATCACGCATCAACGAATCGATCTTGCCAAAGCCGACCAGATCCCGCTCTGCATGATAAAGAATCTTATACCATGAAACGTCGGGCAGCCAACCTAAGCTGATGCGGTATTGATCCACGATTTTTTTGGCTTCTTCAGCGAAGAACTTTCGAGGATCCATGATTTCTTCCTTAGGAGACTGGATTTCAGCCAACAATATCTCGAGGATACGGTTGTATATGCCTCGTTCCATTGGGTCCAACTGGAGTTCATCGAGGATGTATTTGTGCTCGCCCGTTTTGGGGTCCTGCACGATGACGACCTGAGAGAAAGGTTCGTTAAGGGGATATTTATCGACGATTTTTACGTTCTTGGGGAGAAGTGGAACAGGTTGGATGGTGGTTTGCTGCTCTTTTGTTTTCTTTCTGAAGCCAATTTTCGGAAACTTTGATTTGGATGGCTTGTCGGTTTCCGTTTTTTGTTTGGGGGTCACGACAAGTTTTGGAAGTGAGATTTTTGGAAGTTTGATTTTTTTAATAGGGTTTGAAGTTTTGATTTTGGGTCTTTTTATTTTTAGTCTCTTGTTTAGGGAGTTGCGTGTTTGTTCTATTTTGGCTATTGCTTTGTTGATTGGTTCTTTGAAGGACTTTTTCGCTGGTTTTTTTTGCATCTTTTGACCCGCAGTATTCACTCACGGAATAATACTATTAAGTATTATGTCACACTACACAATATTGTTAATATGTACAACAAAAATACAAAAAGAAAAAACAAAAAAAGAAACTAAGAAGTTAACTTTATCTCCCAACGTCGCCGCACCAAAAGGACGCCAGCCACAACCGCAACCACAACCACCAACACAACGACCACCACCAAAATCGGAGTATTATCGCCAGGGTTGGTGACGCTAGAGTCGGACACACCGTTTGATAAATAGAGCGTATACGCTAAGAGTCGACCATTGAAAGTGATCGTTCGGTTGGCCTGTTCAAAGCCTGCCTTAGTCAATTCAAACGTGTACGATCCGTTGGTAGCATCCTTAAAGCTGACGTAGCCGGTCTTGTTGGTTACACCGGACAAAGTTTTTGCCCCTTCAGGCTGCGCTATCGAAGAAACACTTGCACCACTAAGGGGGTTACCCTCGATATCTTTAATGCATAACTGCAATGTCGTCTGGCTGTCACTGGTTGGGGCAGCGGATGGTTGGGGAGTAGGCGTAGGGGTAGAGGAGGTTGCTGATAGGGCGGGAGTTGGAGTTGGCGTGGGGGTAGAGGAGGGCGTCGCTGTTGGAGAGGGCGTCGGCGTAGGAGTAGCTATGGGGTTAACCGTTATTTGTGCGGAATCCTCGCTGTCGAGCCATCCGATTTTAGAAGCCTCAACCGTTACAGTGCATGTACCTGTTTGGGATAGGTTTGGAGCCGTAAAGGTTGTGTTGTAGTATCCTTCGCCTTGCTGTATCGCTGTGAAGGTTCCGCCGTTATTGGATGAGAAGGTCACCTCGACCTCAGTTACCGGTTCATCGCCGTCAGATACATAGGCGGATACTGCAACTTGCCCGCCAGCGCTGATGGCACTTGGGTTAACGGTCAGGGTTGCCTGCATTGGGAAGAAATCAATTATGTAGCCTGTTATGATGGCTTGTCCTGTGGAGTAGTTGGATCCCATAGCAGTGATTGTTGAGGTGCCCGAGCTGTTAGTGAAAGTAAAGTTTCCCCTTGCAAGTGTACGGCCGAAAGGAATCATGATTGATGAATCAACGTCCCCAACGGTTAGATCAGAAGAGAACAGCTTAAGAGTCGTGTTTGAATCGGGGTTTCTGGCGGGTCGGCCTTGGTTATCTTGAAGTTGAACCTGAATCACCGGGTAAGTAGAGAGATCCGCAGGCAAACCTGATGGAGCACAGAAGACAACTAGCTTTGACGGAGTATAGCCGACTGCAGACAAATATTCTGTAGCGGCTTCTAATCCGTTTGTTGCCGCAGTCAATGTAATATCACCAGCCCTATAGGTTGTTTTAAGCGTGGCTACGGCATAGGAGGAGCCAGCCAGTACCGTTATTTCATCGTCTATTGTGGCTATCAGGTTATCAGCTGATGCTATGGTCACCGTTGTGTTTGAAGGCAGCGCTACAGGGTTTCCTAAATCGTCCTGCATTTGGACGGCGACCTGTGGATACGCATTATTATCTGCGAGGACTTGCGAGGGGCCCTTGAAAATCATGAGCTTCTGTGCTGCTTGAGGAGGTGCAAGGGCTTTTGTCGTAAACAGTTGCTTTGTAGAAGCATATCCATGTCCCACTGCAGTAATATTGGTCTCTCCAACCGAATTTGTAGATGTAAAGTTTGCGATGGCAAAGGTTTGACCTTGAAGAATTGTTATGGTTGGAGTCACGGAGCCAGTGACGTTGTTTGAGCTGAAAAGCGATACAGTTACATTGCTTGGTGCACGGGCAGGATAACCGCTTGAATCCTGCAGCTGAACCATTACTGCAGCGTATGTTCCTTCGTCGGCGGGCAGGACAGTTGGGAACCCGTAGACGGTTGTCTTGTAGGGGTAGGGTCCGATGGTGGTCAGGGTTGAGGTTACGGTTGCGTAGTTAGGCGCTGTGGCTGTGATTGTTGTGGTCCCTGGGAGGTAGGTGGAGGAGAAATTGGCGGATGCATAGGTTGCGTTTATGGGTATGGTTATGGTTGGGTCTACTGTTCCTATGCCGGGGGCACTCGAGGAGAGGCTGATTGTGATGTCTTGTTGGGCTCGGGTTGGATTTCCGCTTTGGTCGGTTAATTGGACAAATATGCAGGTATATGTGGTGTTGTCTGCGAGTACGCTTGTTGGGCTGACGTAGAGTTTGAGGGTGGTGGGGTTTGCAGTTAATGCGTTTGTGGTTAGGTTGAAGCTAACAAATGTTGATATGGCGATGAGGAGTATTGCTGTCATCGCTAGGGCTTTTTTTATCATGGTTATTTTTCCTGGACCTTTTATGATGGATGATTGTTGATTTAGGCTGTATTGATTTCATCAAGCAAAACCTATTAAGTATTATGTCTCACTACAACATATTGATCAAGTGTACAACAAAAATACACAACGACAGAACGCTCAGCTTGCAGCGATTTTTGTCTGTGGCAGCGAAACCGTTTTAAAACCCACATACCACACTCTACACTGAAAATCAGGCAGAGACTATCCATGAATCAAACTGTAAAAATCATCAATCAAGCCAAAAAAGAAGGCAGACACGCGCTTTTGGAAACTGAAGCTAAGACCATCTGCGCCGAATATGGCATCTCAGTTAACAAGTTCAGCCTCGCCACCACCGAGCGGGAAGCGTCCTTGCAGGCTGAAAAGTTCGGTTACCCCGTTGTTTTAAAGGTTGTTTCACAGGACATCATCCACAAATCCGACGCTGGAGGAGTACTAGTTAACCTCAAATCCGCCGCCGAAGTGGAGGAGGGCTTCCGCAGAATTCTGGCAAACGCCAAAAAATACAAAGCTGACGCGCGAATCGAGGGGGTTTTGGTGGCGGAGATGGCGCCGCAGGGCATAGAGGTCATCGTGGGGGCAGTTAAGGATCCCCAGTTTGGCCAGACCCTCATGTTTGGGCTCGGCGGCATCTTTGTGGAGCTGCTAAAAGACGTTAACTTCCGCGTGGCACCCCTCACCGATCAGGACGCCCGCGAAATGATCACGCAGCTTAAAGCTTACCCGCTGCTTAATGGTTACCGCGGCGCAGCCCCCGCAGACCAAGAGGCGCTCGTAGCGATTCTCTGCAACACCTCGCGGCTGGTCATGGATCACCCCGAAATCAAGGAACTTGACCTCAACCCCATCATGGCCTATCCGCAGGGCGCCAAAACCGTCGATGCACGAATAATCCTCGAGTAACCACAGCATCCACCCCACTTTTCTTTCGTTAGGGGCGGGGTTCTTTTGTCTCAAATCCAGACCTTGCCTAAGACACTGTTGCTCCACCAGCTCTACCCCCCCTCTATATATAGGCAAAACGGCGGCTGGAAACGGCTGCTTCTTTGGTTTGCATTGCGTTTCTTTATCTGATAGTATAGGGCAGGGGCACTGTTGCTGGGGGCTTTTTTACTTTTGATTCGGGTGGGGGTTAGGCGATTTCCAGTATAACCCCTCATGCATTCATTTTGAGGCCGCCACTGTTGGGCTTGTTTTTGGGGGTTCTCTGAATGCGGTTTTTTGGTTTCCCCGTTTCCATCGGGGCCTTTGCCTTTCTAAGAGCCTCGGGCACTCGGAGGGGAAAGGCATATAAGCGCAATGCAGATTCACTTCTATCAGAGTGATTTGAAAAAAGGAGTCAGCATTTTTGTTAGATTATGAAACAGTGATAAAAGGAAATATTGCTGTTCATCAGAAAGAAGCCCAATATTATGATTTAATACACAACGAAATTTGGAACCGAAGCGAGCAAAAAAGGCTACACAAACTGTTGAGGATTTTGACCTCGCAAATAGAAAAACCTAATTTCAGGGCGTTAGACTTCGGCGCAGGCACAGGGAACATCACACAGAAACTGTTGAATATTGGATATTCAGTGACAGCAATAGATATCTCACCTGACATGTGTGAAAGACTAAAGAAAAAAGAACACCATATGGTAGACACCAAACGCTTAGAGATATTAAACTTGAACATCGACAAAGCAGAGATAGCAGGCGATTTTGATCTTGTAACAAGCTACTCCGTCATCCATCACCTACCCAACTACCTAAAAACCATCGAAAAACTTGCAGACTTAGTTAAGCCCGGGGGAATTCTTTACTTTGACCATGAACAACCCGACGCTGATAGTTCGCTTAACGCAGCAGGTAAACTTATTTTGCGCCTGTATTACTTCACCGATGAACAGACAAGCGCGGTCTACAAAAAATTTCATGGGCTCAACTTGCCCCAGATTGATTACTCATTAGCGGATGTCCATTTGAAATTGGATTGGGCTGCGATAACTCATTTACTAAACGAAAAGGGTTTTGAGGTTCAAATCATACCACACTACGTTAATGATTCAAGAGTCTACACACCCCTGAGTTATCTCCGCAAAATAGTTTTGAAAGCAAACAGTGCAATGTTAATTGCCAAAAAAACGCGGGAAATTTCAGCGCAAAAGCAAATATTGGAAAGCCATAGAGGTTTAGGCGAAGAACAACTCGGGCGGAACTGACGAACCTTTTCGCGGCATAATTAGAATTTGGGTGCACTTGCGAGTTGACTCTCGTTGTTGCGTTTTCGCGGATTACAAAAAGAAAAAGTGCAAAACTACTTTTTTGCTAACTCGTCAAGTATCTCTTTAGCTCGATCCACTCTGACTTTGCGTTCCTTTACCATCCGCTCCGCAACCAACTCAACCTGCTCGCCCTTTGCGCCTGCATTCACCGCAATGTTGCGTGCATGAAGCGACATGTGCCCCCGCTGGATACCCTCGCTGGAGAGCGCGCGGAGTGCAGCAAGATTCTGTGCTAAACCCACTGCGACAAGCACCTCAGCGAATTCGTTGGCGGATTTAACGTTTAGGATTTTCATGGCGATTTTTGCGATAGGATGAGTTTTTACTGCGCCGCCGATAAGCCCCACAGCCATAGGCAACTCTATCGTGCCTTCCAAGTCGCCGCTGCCATTTTTGGTCCAGGTAGAAAAAGCGGTGTAGGGTCCCCTAAGTGCGGCGTATGCGTGTGCCCCGGCTTCGATGGCACGGTGATCGTTGCCCGTCGCCAAAATCACCGCTGATATGCCGTTGAGGGCTCCTTTGTTGTGGGTTGCGGCCCGGTATGGATCAGCGACCGCGAATGCGCTGGCGTAAGCGATGCCGTCCACGACTGCTGCTCCCCCCACGGCTTCCTTGGGCACAATGCAGGTGGCTTTGGCGAGGCGCCGTGTGGCTAAGTTGGAGATTATGCGTAAAATGACTTGGCCGCCTATGAGTTCCTCGATGAGGGGCGCGACGGCTTCGCACATGGTATTAACGGCGTTGGCGCCCATGGCGTCGCGGCAGTCAACGTATAACTCGACAATGAGCATGCGCCCCATTGGTGTATCAATGACTTTGGCGCCCAGATCCTTTGCGCCGCCGCCAAACGAGTTAAGCACCGGGTCCTGCTCGTTAGCTTTCTTGAGAATCTGTAAGTGCGAAGTCAAAATTTTCATCTGCGCAGATTCGGGGTCCTCGAGTTTGACAACTTGGATTTGCCCAATCATCACCGGTGAAGTCGAAGACGTTTTGAATCCTCCTCCGTCCCGCACCATCTTTGCTGCGTAGCTGGCAGCGGCGATTACGCTAGGCTCCTCGGTCGCCATGGGAACGAGGTAGTCTTTGCCGTTTATTAGAAAATTCACTGCGATACCCATCGGTTCAGGGAAGACGCCGATGAGGTTCTCCACCATGTGGTCAGCCACCTCAATAGGCAACGATGAGGACTGCTGGAGAAGCGCCACTTCCTCCATGGATAAACCTGCGAAGTCCGCGACGAGGTCAAGTCGCTGTTTGGGTGTAAGCTTGTAGAAGCCTGAGATAACCGATGACTTAGCCATATTATTCACTTGCAGAAGTGTTCGATTATGGGCTTTTAAACTTTAACTTAGCCCGCCACAAACTCGTCGGTAACTGTGTCCACAGGAGCAGGGGCTATTGGGCTTTTTGGTAGATGAATGCGGTGGCTTCTTCGGCGACACTGAGCAGGTCTTGGCGCTTGCGTTTGAGTGCCTCAGCTGAACCCGCCGCCTCGATGTCCCCTACAAGCACAACGCAGCGTTTAATCTGGGCGGGACCCTCCAGTTCCAAGTTAATCCTCGCCAGAGCCTCCTCGATTTCGGTTTTATGTTCTTCTTTTTGCTCATCCACCCAAAACACCGCGCTGCAGAACGGTTTATTCTCCCCCACCACCAGGCATTCCCTGACAAAGGGCAGCGCCTTAAAGGAGGCTTCTATCCGCTCGACAGGAACCTTCTTGCCATAGGAAGTCACGATGACATGTTTTTTTCTGCCTAAAATCCTCAGCCGTCCCTCCGCTGTTAATTCGCCTATGTCGCCTGTGGCTAACCAGTCGCCTCTGAAAGACTGCAAGCCGCCACGGTTAAAATAGCCAGTCATGACCTGCGGCCCCTTAACCATCACTTCCCCATCCTCGTCGATCCGGAGCTCTGTTTGCTTGAGGGGATAACCGACGGTGTCAAAGGTGTTTTTGCCCAGGGGATTCATAGCTACAAGAGGCGCCTCAGACAAGCCATAGGCATTGTAGATTTCGATGCCTAACTCATGGAAACTGCGCAAAAGCACTTCGCTTGAGCAGGCTGCGCCAACGATGAATTGGCTACAATGGTTTAACCCTGCTTTTCTAAGGGCTGCTGAGCGCAGAATTCTCCCCAGCATCCGCTTCTTTATGCCGACTTCGGCCGCAAGGTACTGACGCCCCAAACTAGACGCCGCGACATTGGACCATAGTTTTTCATAGAAACGAGGGATAGAGAACACCACGGATGGCTTAGCCAATGCGAGGGCACAGGGGAGGTTTTGGTAGTCTGCAAGATAGTAGATGTCCATTGTTGCAGGGAAAAAGTAGGGCGAGTAGGCAGCAGTTATGCCTTCGGCAACGTGGTTTAGGGGAAGAAAGGACAGGTAGGAGGCTTGAGTGGTGCGGGTTTTCCAGGGAAAATTGGAGGCAAGGGCTTCGGCGATGTAGCGTAGGCTGCCATGGCTAAGACAGGCGCCCTTGGGTTCACCTGTGGAGCCGTAGGTGTGGCGTATGGTAGCTACGTCGCTAAAGTCAACGGGTGAATAAGCAGGAGGCTTGGTATGCACTGCCTTAGCCAGAAAAGTTTCCCAGGACATAACCCCCTCCGGGGCTCCGGGGACACCGGGGCAGAAGCTGACGACGGGAACGCCAGATGAGATGGCGTTGACTTCAGCCAGCAGATTAGGTGCACCCACAAACAGCACCCTGGCTTCTGCTTCCAAGAGCACCCGGTTAATGTCAGCCACGGGGCTGGTAACGTAGAGTGGACATAAAACAGCGCCCACCAGTCCAGCGGCAACATCCACCATCAAGTAACGCAGGCAATTGTTACCCACCACCGCCACCACATCGCCCCGACCCACCCCCAACGCCCGCAGCGCGGCGGCAGTCCTAAGCATCTCCTGCCGTACCTGCTCGGTGCTAAAGTCCACCACCTTCTCGCCGACGATTTCGTGGTAGCGCACTGGCTTGGATTTGTTCTGTAGCCGAAACAGGATCTGCTCATGCACCGTGCGTTCGGAGCGATGGAAAAAGCTATAGTAGACCGCGTACTGGAGCAGGCGGGGGAGGTATCGTTGCCAGTCTGGGCTGTAGCTGCCCAGGAGGCGGTCTGTGTTTTTGCGGCTGAATGTTTGGTTTTGGCTAAAATAGGGTGCCAGCGTCTGAAGTGCGGCGGCGTTTCGGTTTGAGGGCACAAGCGCCTGCTGCAGTTTAAGCCCAGCCCGCAACGTCCGGGTGGAGAGGGAAACAAATCGTGTTTTGGGCAGATGCAAACCCATGCTTTGGGCAGCCCATAGCCGGACGGCTTCAACAAGTTCCCCGGCAGAGGGAGATTTTTCGTTAGGCGCAGTTAAATGCAGCGTCAGACCCGCCGCTGCCTCGTCGAAGGTTAACTTGATGATGGCATCGGCGACGTAGTCTATGGGAACGATATTGAGCTTCATCTTGGCAGAGGCGGGAGCAATGCGCAGTTGACCGGTCAGGTAGAGCCTGAGAAGGTAGTAAATGGTGTTGAAGGTTTTGACTTCGCCGGTTTCTGAGTCGCCCACCACTAAGCTGGGTCGGAAAACCGTTAGCGGCAACTCTGCTTTGGCTTTGGAGGCTAGCTTCTCGCTTTCATACTTGGTTTGCTCATAGAGGCTTGAGAAGCCAAAGGCGTCGGTGAGGTCCTCTTCGTCTATGCTGCCTCGGCGTTTTCCAGCTACAAAAGCCGTTGAAACCAGACCCAGCCGTTCCAAGCCATGGTCACGGTGAACGGCGCGGGCAAGTTCGATGACGTTGGCGGTGCCTTCCACATTTATTTTACGAAGCAGGGGGAGGGGCATGTTCGGTGTGGTGTCGGCTGCGCAGTGGATAATGTGGGTGAGGCGGAGGGTAAGCCAGCGGTAGTCTTCTGGTGCTAGGCCGAGTTTGGACTGGGTTAGGTCGCCTCTGATTACTTTGATTTTGCCGCCTACGTCTCGTGCCAGATTGGGCTGCTCATGCCATGATCGCTTGACCCGCAGAACAGCTTCATCTATGCTGGATGAGCGAACAAGCAGAACCAACCGTACATCATCATGCATAGCTAGGCGTCTAGAAACCTGCCCGCCGATAAAACCTGTGGCGCCAGTAACTAAAACAACCCTAGGCAACCAAGCCCTCTCCTCTTGCACCACCAAAGCGGGCTTCCAACTAATAATCGTTATTATAAAGAAGCATCAGGCAATGGCAGGCAGCAGGCAGCTTGCTTAGAGGGTTGTCTGTGTGGGTACTCCGAGGGGCTTAGGTTGTGCCACCGCGGATATGCCGAGGCGCCGACGGATTTCTTTAGCGAGGACGTCGCCGTTGCTGCGGTAGTTATCGGTGATAACCTGCTTGGCGCGTGTGCGTTTAACGTACTCGAGGAGGCCGTCGAAGTCGCTGTGGTCGCTAAGGGCGATGAGGTGTTCGCGGTCGCCGATTTGCCGGCAGGGCTTCTGGAATTCCCAGCCGCTCACGCAGATACGCGCGTTACGCAGACCCACATGCGAACGCTGATTCATATGATAGAATGCCACGCAGGGCAAGTTACCATCCAAAAGCTCATGGCCCTCACTGCTGCTGGAAAGCGAAATGCAACCCAAGTTCATGCCGTGACGCTCACAGACCCGGGTGACCTCATAGACACGCTCAGGCATAACAAAAGGCACCGCTACGTCGGCGTTACGAAGAATCTGCATGACCTCCTGGATCTTGCCGTGGTAACCGAAAACATAGACCGCCCCGCCCCGCAGCCGCTTCTCCACCATATCCACCAGCAGCGACCGCGGATCCACATCGAAGTTGCGTCGGCAAGACGGACTCCCATAAGTGGCTTCCACCACCAGCACATCGCAGTCCACTGCCTCGGTGCCCTCCAAGCGGAAGTCCCCTGACCAGGCAATGCGGATGCCGCCTGCGTCTTCGACAAGAACCTGGCAGGCGCCCAAGATGTGGTCGGCGTGGAGTAACGTGATTTTTTCGTCCCTGTAGCGGAAGGGTTTGCCGTATTGGAGAATTTTGACGTTTTCGTCTTGGAGTTTGAGGTTGTCGTTGAGGGTTTCGGTGAGGTCCCGGGTGGCTTTTGTCATCAGGACCTTCTCGCAGGACTTTACGCTTTTGCGTATGCCGTAGAGGTGGTCTGCGTGGGCATGGGTCACAACCCGCAGGGGACGCTCAGCGCAGAATGCGTCGCAGGCAACAGAGTCCCCTAGCAGAATCGCGCCATTCTTGGTTACCATCGCCCGCTCAGCCAACACTCATCGCTCAACTATGCTTTTTCTGTTTTCTCTGCCAGCCACTCGACAAGCTGCTGGGCATCATCTGTTTCCACAGTGAACCTTATGGGTCCAAGGGGCGACTCAGCGGTTTCCTCCGAAAAGGAAACGTGCCCGGCAAAGGCAACTTGCTTGTTGAGGAAAAAAAGCAGTGTGTTGCCGCGGATGGATTTGAAGAGCACTCTTCTTGCGGCGTCGCGGATGCGGTCGCTGCGCATCAGGTTACGGAGCTTGATGAGGGATGCTTGTCCTTTTGCATGCGCAACAAGGACGCTGCCTCTTGCGGCGGGTTTAGATGTGAATTCTGCGCCGCCCAGCACGTTGCTGATTGCCAATCGGACTTTGGCTTCGTCTTCGGTGGGGTTAACTTCTGCCTCCGCAAAAACTTCTACTTCAACCATGCTTGCTCAATCCTGTTAAAGTTCTCCTTAACTAGAGCCTTAAAGCCTTCTACGCTGTTATCGTTGATAAGTATCTTCTCAGCCATCGCTATAACGTTTCCTAACCCCACGCCGAGCTCCCGCATGTCCCGTTCATGAAAAACCTCCCAGGTTTGCGGATCGTCGCTTCTGCCGCGCTGCCGCAGCCGCATAAACCGCACCTCTGGGGGCGCATGGACGGCGACGAGGGTGAAGCTGGGGAAGTGCTCTCGGAAAATGTCTGCTTCAAAGAGGCTGCGTAAGCCGTCGATGATGACGCGGCTGCTTTGTTGCTGCTCGATTTTGGGAATGCACTTTTTGGCGATAACATAATTACCTTCCTGAGCGCGTAGCTCCAGCATGACTTTGCCCACGTTCTGCGGGGTCGGTTCTAAGCCGCGTAGGCGGGTTTGCTCGCGGACTACATCACCCATCGCCACCACGTCGTAGCCAAGTTGCTTTGCGGTTTCTACAACTAATGATTTGCCTGAGCCCGGCATACCGCCCAGCCCCACAACAAGTTTGTCAGCGTCTACCATAACGTACCCTTTTTTGGTTGTATATCATCCTTTGTTAAAAAGCATTTACATTGCACCGAAATAGGTTTGGAGTTGGGGTGTGGCAGCAGAAGCCTATGTGGATTGTTTGCATCTGTCCAAATTACCGCATGCTGCGGCCTCAGGATTAGACATGTGTCGAATTTTGCCCCAAATTTTTTAAAGCCATCATGTCATTATTAACCGAGGGTTATCTGTGCCTACTGCATATATCTTGATTAACACGGAAACGGGCTTAGAGTTTGATGTTGCCAGAGAGCTTAGAAGAATCGAGGGCGTCAAAGAAGTATCGCCGGTCTATGGGGCATACGACATTGTAGTGAAGGTATCCTCGGAAAACGCAGAGGACCTCAAGCGGATAGTCACCTGGCAAATAAGGAAACTAAGCAGCATAAAAGCAACCTTAACCAACATAATCCACGAAAAAACCGAGCAGCCTGCACCATCTCAGGGGATTTGAGGCACCGTAAAAGGTTTATGTAAGATTTCTGTTTCTAAGATACGAAGATAGCATATGTCCGAACAGATAAGAAGCTTTGTAGCTTTTGACATAAACAACGATAACATCCTAAACAGGATTGCCACAATCCAGAAATCCCTCATCCAAACCAACGCCGACCTAAAGCTGGTCGAGCCCAAAAACATCCACGTTACCATCCGATTCCTCGGCGACATCAACCCCGACATGGTCGAGAAGGTCTACGAGGCGATGAGAAACGTGAAATTCACTCCCTTCAACATCCAGTTAACGGGTCTAGGCGTTTTTCCCACGGTTAATTACCCACGAGTGGTCTGGGCGGGAATCACCGACGGCGCAGGGCAGCTTAAAAGTATTTTTGAGCAGCTTGAGCCGCAGATACATGACCTCGGATTCGCGCCTGACCCCAACGGTTTTAGCCCCCACCTAACCATCGCACGGGTCCGATCGGGCGCCAACAAGCAGCGGTTGGTGGATTTGGTGCAGCGCCAAGAAAACTACGACTTCGGTAACATACGCGCCGATTGCCTACGTCTTAAGAAAAGCCAGCTTTCGCCTAGAGGACCCACGTACTCGACCCTTAAAGAGTATTGCCCATAGGCGAGCAAGATGGAGCTTGAAGCGTTAACCCAGCAGGTTCTTGACAGAATCACACCTAAAATCGAAGAGTACAGAAAAGTTGATGCTTTAAGCAAAAAACTCACCGCTCAAATCCAAGCCGCCGCCCAAGCCGAAGGCGTCACAGCCACAGTCCGCGTGGAAGGCTCAGTTGCCAAAGACACATGGCTATCCGAGAACCCTGACATCGACATTTTTCTTCGCTTACCAACCAGCATCCCCCGAAAAAACCTAGGTGAAGTCGGCTTAAAAATCGCCCGCGCCGCCGCCCAAGACGCCGAGCAGCTTGAACGCTTCGCTGAGCACCCTTACCTTGAAATCTTCCAGGATGGTTACCGAGTGGACATTGTGCCATGCTATGATGCAAAGCCTGGTCAGTGGCAGAGCGCAACGGACCGAACCCCCTACCATACAAATTACATCCAAACTCACCTAAGCCCGGAGCTGCATGGGCAGGTTCGACTGCTTAAGCGTTTTATGCAGGGCGTAGGCGTGTATGGCGCAGAGATTAAGGTGGGGGGGTTTAGTGGTTACCTCTGTGAACTTTTAGTTATGAAGTATGGCTCCTTTAGGGGAGTCGTTGAAGCATTCGCCCACTACAGCAGACGGGTTATAGTTGACATAGAGGGCCACTACAGCCAACGTGCGGGGGAGCTGGAGTTGCTTTTCCCCGAACCCCTCGTCATCGTGGATCCCGTGGACGCAGGCAGAAACGTTGCCTCTGCGGTGCAAAGCCAAAAACTCTACGAATTCATCGCAGCCTCAAGAGCGTTCCTATCAGCCCCCAGCATAGAATTCTTCTATCCGCCGCCTACCCATGCACTGGCGCCTAACATCGTTGAAAGCCACCTCTCAGGCGAAAACACCTCCCATCTCTACCTCGCCATAGGGGAACTAGAGGCGGTTCCAGACGTGCTTTGGGGGCAACTTTACCGCACCAAACGCGCGCTGAAACGGCTGCTAGAAACCAACGATTTTCAAGTGCTACGCAGTGAGGCATGGAGCAACGAAAAATCCTTCAGCATTATCGTCTTCGAACTTGCGCAGAGCCATTTGCCCAACGTAAAAAAGCATCTTGGACCACAGCTTGAACGCGTAGCAGAATGCGACAGATTCCTTTCCAAATATGTCGGCGACCAAAAGGTGATAGCTGGCCCCTACGTGGAAGACGGACGCTGGATAGTCGAGGTTCCAAGGAAATACACCGACGCCGCCGCCCTTTTAGCGGAGAAACTTGTCGGCGGAGGCAAAGAGGCAGGGGTGGCAGATTTGGTGACTGGGGCGCTATCTCAAGGCGGCAATGTCTTGGTTGATAGGGGAATTCTTAAGCTCTATACTGAGCACTCGGACTTCGCCGTGTTTTTAACTGAGTTTTTGGTGGGTAAGCCATCTTGGCTAAAAGCCCATTGAACTCAAAGCCAGCATAATTGCGCCCATTGCAAAGCAGTAAATTGAGAACAGGTAGAACTTTCGGGCAGCTAAACTCACCTGCAGGATTTTAAGCGCCGCAAAACTAATAGCGACCGTAATGGCAAGTGCAGCAAATATCTCCAAGCCTCCGATGCCGGCGCCGGTAAGGGAGTCGTGTTGCTGGTAGAGGGTTAAGCCTAAGGCGCCGATGACTGCGGGTATGGAGAGCAAAAATGAAAATTTGAATGCAACCTCCTGTTTTATGCCCAAAAGTAGCATGGCGGCGATGGTGAAGCCGCTGCGTGATGCACTGGGAATTATGGCTAATCCCTGCATAACACCCACCAGCAAAGCCGCGCGTACACTGATTTTGTCGGTGCGTTCTTTGCTGAATTTTGTGGCAAGCAGCAGCAAGCCGCTTATGATGAACCATATGCCTAGCCACAATAAGCTGCTAAAGTATGCATCCATCCAGTCGCCAATCAACACAGCTATGGCGGCTGTAGGTATGCTGCCGACGATTATGGGGATGATGAGTTTGCCGTCGCCGCTGCTGAGGTCACGGTGCCAAAGCGCCAAGAGCACGTTTTTGATGGCGACTCGGAAGTAAACTAGGATAACCAGCAGTGTGCCCGCATGCAGCAATACGTCAAAGAGCAACGGCACGCTTAAGCCAAAGAAGTACTCGGCGACTCGAAGGTGCCCCGTGCTGCTGATTGGCAGCCACTCTGTAGTGCCCTGAATTAACCCTAAAGTTATGGCTTGGAGCAGATTCATGAGGTATCGCTGTATCTGGATGGATTCGGCGGCTTTTAAGGTAACCTACTGGGTGACGCTGTGGTACCAGCTGATGATGTATTCAGGCAGATTTAGGCCCCTCTCACCCAGCCTCTCCGCCAGCTTTACAGGCAACGGACTCAGCACATAAGCAGCCCGAGTGTAGAAGCGCCGTGGGAAAGTGGGTTTGGCCTCTTCAGGGAGGATTATTTTTAGATCAGCTTTCTTTGCCAATGTGGAATCTGCATCGCTTGTGATTGCGAAGACTGTGCCGGCGAATTTCTTAAGCACATCCGCCCACAAAATCACGGGGCGGGTCTCACCGGAGCAGGAGAGCAGAATTTCAAGGTCGCCTGCACGTGGATGCGGAGTGTTGACGCCTCGAGTGATGTAAACGTTGTCGCCTAGAAAGCTTTTGATGTGGAAAAGCCGCACTCCCGTCATCTTGGCGATTTCGTTGGCTGTGCCGCGTCCGCCCAAAAACAGGTTCGTGCGCTTCTCAAGCAGATCCACAAGCTGAGTGTAGGTGTCGGAGTTAACGTTGCAGTCAATCATGTCGCCGATGCGTTCGAATTCGTCGACGCAGAGCCGGAAAACCTCGTCGACTTCTAGGTTGCGGTAGATGGCTTCAATCATGCTGTTGAGAAGTTCAAGGGTGCCAAGTTCAAAGATGTCGCCCATCATTCCGGTCTCGGCATATTCGAAGCTGGGTTTCAGTTTGCCTCGGCCTTTAAGCAAAACTACGTTGCCGTATCGTCCGCTGATTTCTGCCAGCGGCGACTCCGCAGCCGAAGTCAGCAGCCCCATAGAGAAGTGGGTACTTTTTGTTTCTTCAATGTACTTGGCAAGGTCCTGTGCCATAACCAGTGGGTCATCGCTATAGCCGCTGCCTGAATTCATCAAAAGCAAAGTCTTCTTGTAGCGCCTCTCCAAATCAGGCGCAGCATCAAACATACTTTTGCCTGGAAAGCCGGGGTCATCAGGTGTAAGCACAACTTTGTTGCGCCAGCCTGCTTGGGCAAGAGCTATTTGACTCATGGCGGCGTTAAGCGAGTAAAGCGAGCGGCCGGAGCCCCCGCAAATCACGCAGTCTGCGGCTTTAAGTTCCTCGTAGAGAGGAGCAAGTTCTTTCTTTTTTATGGAGAGTATGTTTTCTTGGATGCGATTTACGTATCCGATGCTGCTGATTCTGCTTTTCATCTGGTGCGCCACTGTCCCGTTCAAACAGTGTTGAAGTCTATCTATATTATCCTTGTGCTTGCATACTGGCTATTAAATCAACCACCAATGCCTCGGCGGCAATCAGGCTTAGATTCCAAGCAGAGACCAGCCGCTAGGCACACAAGGCACATAAAAATAATCGAGCAAATAAGCAAGGCACTTACCCCAATCGAGTCTGATTCAAACGCGATTCCTAATCATAAAAAACATGTCAGGGTTCACTCAGTCAATTTAGGAGACTTTTGGCCACCGATCATTTGCTGATTTTTTGCTGGATTAACTTTATTGAATCCTCAAACTTTTCGCCAACGGTGAAACAGCAATCAAGCCCGTAGCTTTCACATACCTTCTTCAAAATCAATTCCTCAATGTAGGTGGAGCCTGCGCCTAGGAGATTCCTCATAGCACAAACAAATAGGTCAGGTTGCTTTGAAATATCGTCTGGCTTTAGAGAATACTTGGTCTGGATATGGTAACATATGATTTCTTTAACGGGTTCACCTATGGCTAGTAGCGCTTGATCTATCGCCTGGGTCAGCACTTCGTCGAAGTTACGCAGATTATTACCTGTCCCCATATGGTGTAGCCTTATTTCAGATTATTAAGCATTCTCCTATATATTTCGTAATAAACATTCAATCCTTTCAACGTAAAGATGAACACCAACCAAATCAGCAGACATCAAGACATCACTTTTCCAGACCCTTAACTTTTAAATCGCCAAGCAAGGCATCAACCAGAACTTTGAAGTCATCCGGAATATCCTGATCAACTTTGGCGCCTAAAACATCGATTCCGTAGATTTTACCCAGCACTGTCAACTCGTTACCGCCTGATAGATCTAAAAGCAACGCTTTAGTTGGGTTAACATCGATTTTTTTGGCTAAGAACGCAACCATATCGCTCTTCTTTCCCTCTATCGACACATCTATAACAATTAGGCGGTCGTCTTTGTTAGCAATCAAATCAAAATGCGACTTAGTTCCAGAAACCCCCGACACCATATCATGTAACCTAACGCGGAAGCCTTTTTCCTCAAGAAACTCATTCAAGCGTTCAAGAATTGGAAACTCGCTTGTAAGTTCACTTAAGATGGCATTGTTAACTTTATACGCTAAAACCTTGATGTATTTCGCGTCCTCATATGTTGACACCTTGCCGCAGTTTAAGCACTGATGAATAACGTCGGGTCGATCGAAGCGGTTAGAGCATTTCTCGCATTCATAAAAGTTGCCAATCTGCCGATAATCCACGCCGTCCTTGGCGAGGCGGGTTCCGCAGCGGGGACAAACCATGGCCTCGTCCTTTAGGAAGTCTTTGCGAGCACCAATATAACCGCATTCCCCGTGCTCTATAAGCTGGGTTAACCAAACATCTTCTGAGCCGCATCGGGGGCACGCAAATTTTGAGTGGACCTCGGGGCTATTGCAGTGGGGACAGGTCAAGACGCGTATAGACGCTGACTCTTTAAGCACACCCTGCTTGCCCAGCGATTCAAAAATTGAAGATAGCGCTGAATAGTTTAGGTCTTTAAAGTAGTCTTCTGCATCGGGGTAACGTATTCCTGCCTTGTCTAGATAGGGGCTGATTTCCACGACCCCTTTTCGAATTAGGTTTCTTACGAAGGCACGTGTCGATTTATCTTCAGATGAGGTTGAGTCAGTGATTATTGGCTGTATTTTCGCGGTTAATTCTTTCAAGTTAATCCTCCTACAATGTTAAAGAAAACCAGAGATAAGATTAACAGAACAACTGAATGCCGTAACCCTGCGGGGTAGCAGTTGTCTCCGATTTTACCTGCGATTAAACCGGCAAACAGGGCCTCTACATTCGATGCCCAAAACAGTATTGAGGCGTAATAGTTGGTGTCTAAGACGTTCACGGTGCTGCCTAGGCCCCCGGATGTTTTAGATGAGGCTGCAAGAGGAATCAGAAATTGGTTTAGCACGATTACTGCAATTACCAAGAAGATAGCTATCGCCGCATATACGGTGTAGAGGTAAGGCTTCATGTTGTTGCGCTGTTCCTGCTTGTACTGCTCGATGTTTGAGAAGAGCCCCACACTCATGTCGAGCACCTCACTTATTTTTCCGCCTGACTGATTAGCCTCGACAAGTATCGTGGCGAACCGTGCAAGCGAGGGGCTGCTGACGCGTTTAGTTAAGGACATAACTGAGTCTTCCCAGCTGTTACCTAACGCAAAAGAAGCCATAACCCGGGTAAGCTCCTTTGATAGAGGCCCATAGCCTTTGTCGGTGGCTTCCTCGACTGCTTTAGGCAGGGTTACCCCCGAATTTACTGCCTCAGCAATATCGCGCAGCAAACGGGGAATAGACCGCTCAATCTGGCTGACCCAGCGATGGTTGATGTATTCAACGACTGCAGGGAACAATATGGCAATCAGTAAACCGAAGGTGATGATGTTGTTTGTTTGTTGGCTGAGGGGAATTAGATAGGGCTGCGTGGGCACGTATGAACCCGCTATGATTGGAGAAAGGATAACTAGGATGCCGACGATTATGGAGGTCACCCAAACTGCGGTTCGTAAGCGCTTGTTAAAGAACATTTTAGTCCTCCCTTGGCAGAGTGCTGTCTAAGATCAAAATGAACACTACACAAATGACGGGTATACCGAAGAACACAATCAGGTTAAGTTGGCTAACGGGGGATAAACTCATCGAGGCCCCACCTAGAACCGAGAGGAGAGTAATCATTATGATGAAAGTCACCGGAGCCATAACCATCGCGGTGATGTAGAGTTCCGCGAGTGCCACCATACTTGCCAGTCTTTTCTTTAGCTGCTCACGCTTCAAGGCCAAAAGATTGTTAGTTTCGAATGCCAAGAGACCTTTCAGGTCACCGCTGGTTTTAGAGGTATTATAGACGCTAAGTAGAAGGTTCGAGAAGGTATCTGAGGCACTTCGCCCTTGAATATCTTTAAGTGAAGCGCCTATGTCGGCGCCGAAGAGTTTTATGTTGACTGTAAATCTTAGCGCCAACTCTTTGATTGCGCGGTGGGGTTCAACCTCGACTACGCGCTCAAATATTCGCTCGATCGCTACTCCGCCGGCTGAGAGAACACTCATGTAGCCCACGGTGTAAATAAGATTGGACTCGATCTCGTTTTTGTTCTTGTTGATGCGTGTTAGTGGATAAGCAACCAGAACCATCAAGGCTACCATGCAGGCGATGAAAGCCAAAACTACGGCGCCTATCAGGCCCTTAGATAGTGGAACGCTGAAGAGAAGCTGAAGCGATAACGACACCGGTGCGGAGACGGCAAATACGGCGACACCAACAAAGATTGTTAATGCAACATAGGATTCAAAGGCGATCTTCATGCCGCTTTTATCAAAATCTCGCTTTATTTTTGGCAGTTCAGGGACAAAACCGCCAAATAGCCGATAGCTTGCATTCAATATTAATCCTGAAAATCGTTGGTTAAACATTAAGCCCCAAACCTCACTTGGTTGAAGATGTCTTTGGGGGTCACGTAGTATTTTCTGATGAGGCTGGCTACTTCCTCGTAGGAGCTAATCTGGTTTTGAACCATCCATTTTAAAATTAAATCCCGCTTTTTGAGGTCCTCCACTACCTGCTCGATTGATATATGCTTGGCATTTGCGATTCTGTCAAGAACTAGGCTTTCTTTGATGTTGGAAACCGCCAGGTTTATTGTGTCATCTCGAGGGTCCCATTCGAAAAGCTTCTTGAATTCTCCATTCTCGTCGATTTCAGATACCTCAGTGATTCTCCTGACGATTTTGTCATGGAACTTAGTTCTGTTTAACTGAGCAACCACGTTCATCATTGGAATAAGCATCGGCGGAATATCCATGGGCTTAGTTAAAAGACGCTTCTTAACAGCCGGCACATCCTCCGCGTGAATCGTGCACATGCCGCCGTGTCCAACCGAGATGCTTTGGAAAAGCGTAAAGGCTTCTTCGCCTCTTATTTCGCCGACGATGATGTAGTCGGGTCTTTGCCTAAGAGAGGACTTTAGCAAATCAAAGAGCGTAACCTCCTTGATGCCCGATTGAACAGAGGGGCGAGTTACCATGGGAATCCAGTTTTCGTGCAAACGCAGTTCCCGAACTTCCTCTATTGTGACAACCTTCATTTCGGGGGGAATAAAGGTGCAGATTGAATTCAGAAGCGCCGTTTTCCCAGATGCCGTTGCGCCCGAAGCGATTATGGACCGTTTGTTTTCTACTAATATCCAGAAGTAGGCGCCGATAAGTGTGGGCATCGTTCCGAGGTTGATGAGGTCGATGATGTTGAAGGGGTTGGCGCGTACTTTACGGATCGTGAAGGTGCCGCCTCTCTTTGACACTTCTTCTAGGGTGACGTGGATTCGGAAGCCCTCGGGGAGCGCGCCTTCGAGTATAGGGTTAGAAATCGAAATCTGGTGGCCTGAACGGTAAGCAAGCCGGGTTATGAAGGCATCGAGTTCTGCGCGTGTATCAAACTGGACGTTGGAGGGCAAGGATTCGTAGAGTCGATGCCAGACATACACGGGGATGCCTGTGCCGTTACAGCTTATATCCTCGATGTTTGGGTCTCTGATTAAAACATCAATTGGGCCATAACCGAGAAAATCCCTCTTGATGAAGTAATCGAATTTATCCAGGGATTTGCTGGTTACGTCGAGTTTAAATCGCTTAATGATTTTTTTTGCTTCAGCCATTAAATGCGCGTCAAGCCTGGTTTCATCCTTTAGCTCAGAGAGAGAAATGTTGGTTTCTTCCCGAAGCATCTTCTTTAGTTTTGCCAATGTATCTTGTTCGCATGTTGTCATCGCTGGCTCAATAACGCGATACAGCAACCTACCTGAGGTTTTATCCGATTGGATGCCGACGTTGCCAAAAGGCGGTGTAACTGTATAGAAGTCTCTAAACTGGGAATCATATGTCTCTTTTAAGGTAGAGCTGCTTGACTTGCTGTTGGATTGGGGGGCACATTGCTTTTTTGGTCTCTTGAAGAGCTCAAGAGAAAACATTGGCCTTGATTCCTGCTCGGCTGCATTTTTCTGTTTTTTCAGCCCCACTTACGGCGCCTCCTGGGTTATGGTCTTTTCTCCAAGTGTTGTTCCTACGGATGCGAAGATACCGATTGTTTGGCCTGTACTATTTGTTGATTGAAGCTTTATCTGGATGGCTCCATTGGCGTCTAGGCGAACCCAAGCAGGGTTAGCTAGGGGTGAATCGCTAACATCGAATAATGCTATGTTTGTTCCGTTGATGTAGATTGAAACATAGCTGTAGGGAGTGGGTTCTCCGTTGGCGGATTGAGACCGTATCGTGTAGGTTTGCACCCCGCCATATGGGATGCTGCCGGCACTTGCTTGGTAAGAGAGGTCGATTTGTATCCAGTCAAAGTAAACGTTGAACTGTGTTGCAGTGTCCTTGGTTGCTGTAACCTTGACTTTCCAGTGTCCCGAACCATCGACGTAGTCTTCGACATCAGAGGCAACAGATAGTGTTTGAAGTTGGCTGGTGCTGGGTGCTGCGCTGGAGGTATACGTTACATAGCCGACTCCGCTTGTCATGTAGGCGCCGCTTGTATAGTTGAAGAATTGAATCGTCACTGAGGCAGAGCCAACATCCAGATAGCTCTTGATGTTGCCTGCGAACGTTAACCAGCTGTTTGCAGTGGAGGATCCGCTGAACTCTACTTGTGCTGTGTATTGGTCAGAGCCGCTCCAGGAATGCAGGAGTGCAACATCGATGTTCCAGGTGCTCCGAACTAGGTTATTTGTTTGGGAATCTCTGAACCTGACGGTGAAGCTTGAAGAAGATAAGTATGATGAAACTGAAGCATTGTTCCAGCCTGCGGATAAACTGGAAAACACATTATGCCATCCGCCAACCCAGATATCTACGGCAAGTGTATCAGACCCCGTTGAGCTACCAAGGTAAATCGCCAGAACCTGATTTGACTGCGTGTAATCCACATTTGACCATTGGACTTCAAGGTTAAGTTGATAATCTGATGGAACCGCTACTTCCCGGTTAACTTCAACATCATCGATGAAACATGCTTCACCGGTATCAAGCGTTCCAGAGTAAAACCGGATTCGAAAATTATTCTTTAAGTATTGACTATCGGTTATTTTAGCCGTGTATTGGTACCATATGTCCTCTACTGGCGAGAGGTTGTTAAGATTCTGAATGGTTATGTAGGAGAAACCATTGAAGTATTGAAGTGCAAAGCTATCGTCGCTATCAACATCGTCTTCCATAAACCAGAAGCTAATGTAAATCGCGGTTGCCGAGGACGTGTCGAGGTTATCTGAAGTTAAATATCCGTCGTCGCTTGAATCGGCGTCAGCCATATACATACCATTATGCGTTAACCATGGGCTGCCATAAGTTGAGTTCGTTGCTGGCACTCCAAAGCCGTCTGACCAGGTAGTCACACCATTACCGTTCCAGTTATCATAGTTTCCATCTTCAAAACCATCCTCCAGCAATGTAGTGTTTGCGAATCCGCCTCCGATGTCTGCTTCCGTTAATGTATCATAGGTGCTGTCGGGTCCATTTTTCATTGCGTTAAAGTTGCTGTGTGTACCGGTTCCAGCCGCTGCCGTATTCACAAAATAGTTGTAGCTGGCAAAGTTACCGGAGTAATAGGACCTGAAAACCGCTGAATTTCCATCGTTTGACGCTACGTTGGGGATTGTTCCGCTGACGTAACTTGTTCCGGAAAGTGTGCTCCATTGACTTGGATTGTAGATTGCATACCCGCTGGCGGCGCCGGTTATGAGCACTTGCCCTTGCCCTCCCCCTTGGCTTTCCGACGGCGCTGATAAGATGGAAACGCTTGCGGTTGCAAAAGCCCCCGCCGGCGCTTGGTTATAGGTTGCTTCAAAGACCACTGTTCCTGTTGCTTGGGCTCCAAAGGTCCAGGTGAAGAATGTGCTGGAGCCGGGTGCTAATGAGCCGATGTAGAGTGAAGCAGGACTTGTAAGAGACGATGTAAGGGTGCCTGGGATGGCTGAGAGGCTCACAGTTATGTTTTCAGCCGCTTGCCCCTCTGTGCTGTTATTTGTAACTGTTAGGAGCAGGGTAATATTGTTCCCTTGATAAACGGTGGGAGGAGCCGCTATTAGTGATAAGTCAAGTTTAACTTTGTTACCTGAGGAGAGGTAATAATCAAAGACGTTTCCGTTTTCGGTTACAAGCTGCACAGCGTATTTCTGGTCAGAGGTAACATAGAAGGGAGAAAGAAAACATTGGGTTTCCCCAACCGAGATGGATTCGCTCACGCTGAAGAAACCTTGTTCTTCAGGTGTAGTGGATTGATTGAACAGTCCTATCCAGAGTACTCTAGACTGGACACTGCCCAGGTTTCTTACTGTAATGTTTAGCTTGCTGTCGCCTGTAATTTGAACCGAGGAAATAGAGAGGTTTTCGCTGCTTCGATCCCTGTCTGCTTCATCCATGGATGCTGTGGCGGAAGTGTACTTGTTCATACTTAGCAAAGACACTTCATAGAAGGTGAAACCAGATAGAATTATCAGGACAACAAATACTGCTCCAATTACTGAGCCAGCGCCCCTTTTACTGCGCCTAAGTCTCGTAAAGAACAGAGTTTTTTCCTCCCCTTTCTGAAACTGCAAGGATTTCTATACAGGAAGCATCTTGGAGATTAATCGGTGAAGTGAACTTCACATTTATTATTTGTCCTGTTCCGATTGTTTGAGCTCTACCGCTTATGTAGTTCTGGACAGCGGTTCCGTTAAGGTAAACTGATTGTATGCTGAGATCAGTCTGGCCGAAATTGTATACTGTGATGTTGACAATTTGGTTTCCTGACCAGGTTCGTAGAATCTCAAATCTTTCTTGGGCTTGTTCAGCATAATAAGTTGTTTTTTGGTTAAAATTATCGCTGGATTGGGAGATCGCGTTTACGCTGTAAGCGTATACTCCAACACCGGCGATAGTTACGATTAGAATAATGATTAGGCTACCTACGACCTCTGCAACTGCTCTTTTGCACCGTATGAACCTGCTTAACACTGTTTGCCCTCCGTTAACAAAAAAAGGAAAGGTCAGCTTAGGCTTACTTTGCCTCTACTGAAGTACTGACTATTGTTCCATCAAGACAGACAACTTTGATTTCGTAGAAGTGACTTGACGATAGCGTTACCGAATTGAATTGGAGGTATGCTGTGCCTTGCACTGCCAATGCTTTTGATGTGTCTGTTAAGGCTGTGGCGTTAGTTACCGCTGTTCCATCCAGATAGAACTTATCGAGAACAAGGTCTGAACCGCCTGTGTTCCGGACGTAAAGTTGTATTTTCGAGCCAGTGACGCTTGCAGTGACTGAATCAACTTGAAGCATGCCTGTGTTTGTTGAGCTTTGTTGTGTGTTTCCGATCCAGCCCATTACGTATGCGTATACGACTGCGCCGGCTGCAACTGCTAGGAGCATGAGGATTAATGCGGCTATGACTGCTGAGAATGCTGTCTTGTTACGGAATAGTTTCATGTGTCTCATTTCATTTCCTTCGTTATATCTTGGGCTTGAATAGTCAGAAACCGAACTTAACTGTTATGAATCCATAATCAATATTGGTAACCACCGTTGCACCCTCAAAAGAAAACAACGCAACTTGCAAGGCAAAAACACGACAAACAGGAGGATACTTGTCTGCCCTGCGTGAGCTTGTAACCCAAAACCCTCAGGATTTTCCAGTCTAAATCAACAAATCTATAGTTGTTGCTGTGGGGACACCTCTTTACTTGACAACAACCAGCGGACTGTGCAACAAAAAGCATTTTGGCGTCAGGCGCTGAGGCGCATTGCAGGCTGATTGTGGAAGCTGCCACAAGCAGAACATAGAAGAGTTTAATTTGCTATAAATAGAGGGGGGATAGACCTGTGGGAGCAACAGCGAGGTCACCCATGAGCTATTTTTGTTTGAATTCCCGCTTAACCTCATCTATGCTGCAGCCCACAACCTCTATGTCGTCGATTTCGCCTATGCCCTTCTGGCTGGCGCCTCGTATGTGGCTGATTTGGTGCGGGTCGATGCCCATGACTCTGGCGCCGGTGGCGTCTGTGGCAACGGGGTCTTTGCCCGCCAAAATCAAATCCATCCTAAGGGGAGTGCCGTTGCTGGGTCCCTTACCCTCCATCGCGACGAAGCCATCGATAACTGTTAGATGCGGCTTAAGCACTGTGTTTATGTCCACGACGACTTTGCTTATGCCCTTAGCGTGATACTTGAATTTGAGTTTGTCAGGAAGCATCCCAAACATGTTCTTCATTCCAAGCGTAACCTTGGTGGCCATGTGGGTTTTCATTTTGGCGGCGCTTATGATGGCGGATTCGGTGACTATGCGGGGCACAGTTATGTCTTTGAGGGCGTCGCCTTGGGGAATGGCGAGTTTAACTTTGTCTTTTTGATAACGCAGGTTAAGGTAGGGCACGTTGTGGCGGCTGCAGAGGTCCGCCATGCCTGTGGCTTGGAAGGCTTTGTCGGCGCTGGTCATGCTGGCGTCGGATTCCACGACTGCAACCTCCACGGGCAGCTGCTTTAAGCGCAGGATAAGGGCTTCCACCACCATGGGGTCGGTTGTGGCGCCGCTGTCCCAGGTCATTGTGGTTATGAAGTTGACTTTTATGAGTACACGGCTGTAGCCTGCAAGCGCGGATTTGTAGTCGATTAGGTCCAGTGCGTCAAAAACCGGTTGGTGGCCGCGTTCGCCATGGACGATTGCTACTTTGGATTGCACCATAAAGTCACCTTTCTATAGAGTGGTTAGGTGCCTCTTAAATTTTTAAGAGGCTTAAACCAGAAAACCCACAGTTAACCCAAACGCTAAGCCCAGCATTATCGGAAACGGCAAACCGGGGAAGAGCCCTTTCTTTTCCAGCATGTAGAGGGTTATTGCTGAACCCGCCATGATGCCGACAAGCGACGCTAATGCCGGATATAATGATGAGGGGAAACCGAAAATCATGGCGCCTGTAAGCATAGAGTAAAACACCAAGTCGCCTAAGCCCATCTGGATATCCTTAAACGAGAAGCTTAGTCCCTGCAGTTGATCAAGCCCTGACTGCGCAATCTTGCCAACTGGACCCTTATACACCGCAAATATGTCATAGATGGCTAAGAATACCAAAATTAGCACGGCGCTCCAAAGCGATATGCTGGCGATGTTGTAGCCAAAAAACATGCCCAACGCACCACCCATTATGACTACTGCGACGTTGCGTGGTATGTATCCGAAGCGGAATATGGCTAAATCAAAAAGCGCCGTGAAAACCAAGGCAAGCGGGATAATAATTAGCCAGTCAGCTATGAGGGGCACATACTCTGATAACGCGATTAGATAAACGATGGATAACAGCATTGCCGCGGTAGTTAACGCAAGTATAATTAAGCCTTTGATGATGCGTTTGCTTTTCCGTTTAAGCAGGATATAGAAGACGGTGGCGCTGGCGGCGATAAGCACCAGAAAGTAAACTGCGTTGCCCCAATCGGCGCCAGGCGTGTCTGGTGAGATAGGTGTGACTGGCGTAATGGGAACCGATTTGGGCAGCAATACGGCAGCGCAGGCTAATCCAAAGAGCATACTTGCCAGTATCGGCAGCAAATAGACAAGTTGAAATTTGAACTTGTCCTGCTCGCTTGTATTATTTGTCGGTTGAGTCTGCTCTGTCATTTCAAAGTTTCCTTTGCACGTTTGCCTTTTTAGATAACACACTTACAGAATAAGGTTTGCCAGAATCCCAGGTAAACCCAGCTGACCCGTTTAGGAGCATTAAATCTCGAATCGGTCACCAGTCCGTGGAGCCACCGCATCCAACCCCAACTCCGTATGCGCCCAATTCGCAAAGAGTTCACAGTTGCCCTCTGCGCCATGCACCACGAAAACTTTGGGTTTGCCGCCGAGTTTAGTTAGGGCTCCTTTAAGTTGGCTTGCGCCGCAGTGGCTTGAAAAGTCAAAGTGGCGGTAGGCAGCTTTGATTTTTCGGACTTGTCCATCGATGGTGCAGACGCCTTTTTCCATGAGTTCGCGTCCAGGTGTGCCGGGGATTTGGTAGCTGACAAGATACACGGCGTTTATGGCTTTTTTAGCCAGCTTAGACAGGTAGAATGCTGCTGGTCCACCTTTAAGCATGCCTGCGGTGCTGATGATGACGCAGGGGGTTTTGATGGCTTTGCGGCGGTCTCGCCAGCCTTCCACCCACTCCACCGAATGCATGGCGTTCATGAAAAGTCGGGGGTCCTTGAGGAACTCCTTGTAGTTCATGATTACTCGGCTGGCTTCCCGCGCCATACCATCGAGGATGATGGGGTACTCGAAGTGGTTGGCGGCTAAGATGCATGCCATCTCCTGTGATCTTCCTACGCCGAAGCTGGGCACAAGCACGGTTCCGCCGACTTCCACAACTGCGTTACAGGCATCCACGAATTGCCGCTCGAGTTCTTTGCGTTCGGTGTGGTCGCTGTCGGCGTAGGTGCTTTCGATGACAACTGCGTCGAGGTCACCGTAATCCATAGATGCGCCTGCTAAAAGCTTGCTTTCCTCAGTGTTGAAGTCGCCTGTATAGAGGAACCGTTTCCCTTCTGCCTCGATAAGCACCGATGCGCTGCCAGGCGTGTGGCCTGCGTTGAGGAGAGTGATTTTCATGTCACCCACATTTGTTGACTCTCCGAATTCGAGGTGGTGGTTGTTGCGCATCATGGTTTTAAGTTCCAGGTACTCGAAGGGCAGGTAGTAGCTGGAGAGGTGGATGAAGTCCTGGATTAGCAGTTGGCTGAGTTCGAGGTTGAGTTTGTTTGTGATGAGGGGGATTTGGTCGTTTATGTAGAAAATCGGCAGTGCACCGCTGTGGTCGAGGTGGCTGTGCGTAAGGATGAGGGCGTCGACGTCTTTTGGGGGGACATGCATGGGGAATCCCGGTTCGTTGTCAAGCATCACGCCATAGTCAAGCACTACCTGAGTCTTCGCTGACTTAACCGTGATTCCGATTCTGCCAACTTCCCTTGCGCCGCCTAAAAACCCAACCTGCAAACAAACCAGTCCTAACGTCTATGTTTACAGCTAAAAAGGAGCCTGAGCTGTTTTAAAAATGTATGGGAAATGGATTTGAGCTTTCATTTAAGCGCATACTGGCTAGGCTTGCTGGGTTGAATAGTTAGGCGTGCTTTCTCTACCTCCCCCCTCTATTTATACTAAGGCAAATGTTAGCTTCCCAGTGGGGATTTTATGCGTCCATTGAGAATTCAAGGTCCACCCGCAGCATATGCCGTGTGCCCAGCTGTTTTTCTAGGCAACTGCCCCATCGTTGCCTGAGGCTATTTGGGAGTCATCGGCAGCTGCGCCCTCACTGCACCCTTCTTTATCGCCGCCAAAACCGAGTCAACATCTAAATCCGCCTCAATCCTGTTGCAGAAGGCAAAAAGCTCCGAAACCGCATGTGCATCGCTGCCCGCTGTTCCAGGCAACCCCAGTTCCCGTGCGAGTTCTTTGGCTTGCTCGTTGGCTTGTTTGCTGCTGCCGCCGTTAAGCACCTCGATGGCATCTACTTTGAGGTTGCGTGCGCCTTCACCCATGCCGTAGGTGCGGAAGGGATGCGCCACGATGGAGACGCCTCCGATGGATTTTGCAAAGTCCGCCACGTTTTGCGGTGACCAGGGCTTTGGCGGCAACTCGTAGGTGCCTAAAACAAGCATGTCTCCCTGTGGTGTGCTGATTTCGCATCCGGGGATAATTAGGATGTCGGGGTAGGCGCGGGCGAGTTCGACGGTTGCTTTGCAGCCTCGGACGCTGTCGTGGTCTGTGACTGCGGCGGCTTTGATGTAGCTGTGCCGCGCCAGCATATCCACCAATGTTTTTGGCTGGATGAGGGAGTCGGCTGAGTAGACTGTGTGGATGTGAAGATCAGCGTAGAGCGGGGTCATGTGTTGGCTTATGGTGGTTGGAAGTAAAAAAGCTTCTTAACATGCAGTGAATTGCGGGCGATTTTTGGTTTTTGGCGTGGTTGTTTAGCGTTGGGCAGATGCTTTTTTTGTGTTTCATTGCTGTTTTTATTTGCTTTCCATAGGTTTAGGCGAGGCAAAAACGGGGTCGGATGGCTTTTTGTGGCTGTTATTGGGGTTGCATCGATTGAGAATTTTTTCGGGGTTTTTTTGAGATTGCGTTGTACAAATCTACATTTCTCGCTAATTCTTGCGTTTGGTTATTCAGGAGCTGAGTCTCAAAGCTTATATATAGCAAAGTATGAGAAATGAGTATTGACTCATACTTCAGAAGAGAGGCGAAAGGATATTTTGCAACAAGAAATTGAAAACAACTTCCAGCCCGTAAAAATAGACCTCAAGGAATATGCAATGGCCATGGAGCACATCGAAAACCTCTACATCCGCCTATGCAGCCAAAAAAAGCTAGGCGACCACTGCAAAGAATGCCCCCTAATGGCAGCGGTAACTGTGCTCAAAGAATTCGCTCAAAGCGAACAAGTCAAAGTAGTTGAGAAAAACCTGGGCTTTAACCTACCCGAATAAACCTTCTTTTCCTTTTCAATTTCGCCCTTGCCTCTACAGGCCAAGCTGCCTACGCAAAAGCTCTTCTAGGCTCAGCAGCATCTCTTTTGTCCCAGTCACGTTCGCCTCAACCAGACCAAACGGCAGCCCCTTAGCCTCACAGGCACCCTTGCTTGCAGCCGCAACAGTGCCGCCCCAAAGTTTCCTATCGTTAAGCAATACAACGCCGCGGTAGCGGTTTTGCTGGATATAGGCGGCGACTTGCGACGCAACATAATCTATGGTTTCAGCGTCAAGCGGCAGGGCGGTTTCATGCTGGCTGAGCGGATAAACCTCGTCGAGGTCAAGTGGAACCACGCCAAATGGCGCGCAGAAAACGCAGAGGTGCACTCGCACCGCGTCGGGGCCTATTTTTCTGAGGAGATGGCGGATTTTTTTGAATTCCGGCGCCTTGTGGAAGGGTTTGCTGCGGGTCTGAGGAACCAAAAAAAGCACCTTCGCCGGGGCGGGGGGAGTGTAGCGTTCGGTTAGTCTGTTGCGGTAATGGGTGATTTCGGGACGCGTCAGCCCCACGGAGTCAAAGTAGAAAAAGCCGCTGCTTTTAACGGAGGGACTGTACTTTTCTATGAAGTCACTGTGGCTTTTTATGTGTTTGAGCGCCGAGAGCAAGGCGGGGTGGGCGTGTAGCCTCATTTCGGTGTGTTCCCAGAGTCTTCCGTCGCGGATAGCCTGCTTAATGCGGCGGAGCTCAGATAAGCAGACGTGGAGGTTGTGCTCTGCCAGGAAGACTTCGCGTTCCTTGGCGGGTTTGCGCCTTAGTGCCTCGGGGGTTTCAGAGGCGCATTTGGGGCAGCTGCAGGGGAAATAATCTAGTTCATCGATGCGCCAAGTGCCGTTTTCAGTCATGTAGCGTCCCTCACGGGCATAAAGCGCGTAGGCGGCGCTGTCGAAGAGGTCGCATCCTAAGGATACTGCGAGCGCGAACATGCTGGGGTGGCCGGCGCCGAAGAGGTGCAGGGGACGCTCTATGGGGATGCCTTTTCGGCAGGTAATTATCATATCAGCTAAGACGTCGTAGCGGTAGTTCTCCATGACTTCGGTGGGGCTGCCCAGGGCATGGATGGGAAAGTCGAGTTTACCCATCTCAACCGCGGATTGCGCCACCAAATCCAGATGCCTCCCGCCCTGTACTGGACCCACCCAGAGGATGTCGTCGCGGGTTTTCTCTTGGAAGAAAGCTTTGGCTCGACGCAGCGTCTCAGCCACCGTGACCTGCGCCTGCTCCTTGGTGACTTTCCAGCCGGTGGGGATGTCAAGGATGGTGGCGATGTCGCTTCCGATGGCTTCCTGGTAAGCGACGATTTCTTTCTGAGAAACCTCGACTTCGCCGTAGACAAGAATCTGGTAGGCGCCGCTGTCCGTCATAACTGCGCCGTCGTAGTCGAGAAACTTGTGGAGCCCGCCCATTTCAACTATTTTTTCGCCGAAGCGTTTCTTGTTGATGTAGCTGTTGGTGATGAGGGCTTGGACCCCGAAGGTTTCCTTGAGCCGCCGGCAGGGTATGGGTTGGCTAACTGGGTTGATGACTGGGAAAAGCAGCGGAGTCTCCACTGTGGCGGTTTTGGTTTTGAGTTTGCCGATTCTGCCCAGCAAATCTTTTTCTTTGATTTCAAAGCTCAAGATGGTGAAACCTACAATTGAAGCGTATCTCGCTTATAAAAAAGGTTGGTTTAAACAGAGACCGGGGAGCCATCTGTCTGGGGAGGCGCCGTGGGTTTGCGGTGGAATCTGCGGTTAATCACCACGATGATAAGCACCGTAGTTAGGGTAGCAAGGACAATCACCACTACGTTAGCTATGTCTCCGAGGTCGTCGCCGCCCAAGAGGGGGTTCACTGGGATGCTGCTGGGCTGGATGATTCTGGGCGTAGTGGTCGGGGTTGGCTGCTCAGTGTGGTAGGGCAGCGCCGTGGGCTGAACCGTGGGCGTCGCGGAGGGAGCCGCTGAAGTGTAGGGGGCAGGGGTAGGCGGCTGCGTGGGCACCGGAATCGAGGCAGGAGCATCCGGCGCAGACACGTCCTTTGAAGTTAAGAAGGGCACAAAATTGGCGACGCCAAGATTGACGGGGTCTGCTTTGCGGTCCAGAATCGTCTGGTTGATGGCGTCTACATCGGTGGTTCCCCACCAGTTGTTTATGAGGGATAGGTTGTCGGTTTCGGTTAAGTGGACGTTTTGGATTGCGCCCGCCGAGGCATTGTAGTTGCCGTAGATGTTGTTGTTGGTGATGGTGGCATCTGCATGGGGGCCCCAGACGCCAACGATGTTATTTGTGATTGTGTTATGTTGGATGTTGCCCGACACGCTTAGGCCGCAGAGGTTAAAGACCAAGGCGTTGAATTGGATTGTTGATGTCGGGTTCTCGTTTCGGATGCCGTCGCCAAGGTTGTTTTGGATGCGGTTGTTAGTTATAGTTGCGGCTCCCACGGCATATATGCCCGTGTAGCAGTTTGTTATGTCATTGTTGTTTATGGTGGAGGTGGAGGTTCCCTCTATGAATATACCATAGTTGGCGTTTTGGCCTTTGATGTAGTTGTCGGAGATGCGGGGGTTACCGTTGAAGATGTGGATGCCGTTGGTGTTGGTGCCGAAGTTTATGACGTTACCCACGATCCGGGGGTTGCCGCCATTCACGGCTATGGGCAGAACTGTGCTTGCGACGAAGTAGCTGTTGCTTATTTTAGGCGAAGAAAAAGTGACAACCGCAGACACCGAGGATATGAGGGCATAATCGATTATGCATCCTGTACTTGAGGAGTCACTCCAGGGGGTGCTGGCTTGGGTGAACTCGATTTTTGAATCAGCTCCTGACCCCGTGAAGTAGATTCTGTTACTGCTTGTGCCCCGCGCGGTTAAGGCGCCGTTGACCTGCAGCATGTAGGGCCCTAAATTGACGGTTACGCCGGGCTCGATGGTTAAGGTTACGCCGGAGTCGACGAAAACGTTGTTGTTGAGGTTGTAGGGGCTGTTGGCTGCAGTCCAGGTTGTGTTGGCTTGGATGTGGCCGCTTATCGTGTATGCGGAGCCGATGTTTGGGAAGACAAACAATCCGGTTACCGCCAATGTGAGCAGTAGAACGATGCAGGCTTGCTTGCGCATGGTTAACACCAGCATACAGGGAGACCTATCTGGATTTAAGGTTATTCCAAAATTAGGGGAACCACCGCGCTGCTGAGAATGCTCTTCGGCAACGGTTTGGCATATGAGGCATCTCTTTATATCAGCATGCCGTCTACTATCCAGCACGAAGGTCACACGTCATGGTTTGCGCAGTCCACATACTCGAAAAGCCCCAACTTAACGACCCCATCCTCATCGAAGGCTTACCCGGCATAGGCTTTGTCGCCAACATCGCAGCGCTCCACCTCATCAAAGAACTCAAAGCCAAAAAGTTCGCTCAAATCTTCTCCAGCAGCTTCCAGGACTTCGCCATAACAACCGAGGACGGCGCAACACGTTCCCCGATAAACGAACTCTACTACGCCAAATGCTCAGGCAGCGGACGCGACCTCATCATCTGGTATGGCAACACCCAGGCCCTCACCACCGTGGGGCAATATGAACTCGTCGGCAAAATCCTAGACATAACCGCTGACTTGGGCTGCCGCTTCGTAATTTCCATCGGCGGCTTTAAGAAAGACGAGGTGCAGGGTGCACCCGGAATCTACAGCACCGCCACTGACCCCGAGACGATGCAGGCTGCGCTGGATTTAGGCACCAAAGTCATGGTGGGACATGTCTTTGGGATCGCGGGTTTATCGGTTGGTCTGGCGCGTATCAGGGACTTTAAGGGTTTCTCGCTTCTGGTGGATACCCCCGGTATGAACCCCGACGTCAACGCTGCACGCTACGCATTAATGACGCTGGGCAAATATCTAAGCTTAGAAGTGGATTTGTCGGGGCTTGAGGCAAGCGGCGAAGAAATCAAAAAGATGCTTGAGTCCTTTGGGATTATTCGAAGTATAACAGAAGAAAAGAAGAAAGAGGAGCAGCAGCTTCGCTGGTTTATTTAGGCTTTGACTTCGCTCATGAATTGATCGTAGACTTTCTGTACACGATCAGCGGCTGGCCCGGAACCCTCCGCGATGCCTTTCTCGGTTAATTTCACTTTATCCATAACCCAGATGAAGCCCTTATCCTCATAGAGTTTAACCATCGTGGGGAAAACCTTCTCTAGGCGTCCCGCGAGGGCTTTGAGGTCAAAGGGTTTTTCGGCGCTGGATATTTGGACGACACTGGAGCCGTTGAGGATAAGTCGGTTGAGGAGTTTGCCAGATTCATCTTTAACGTCTGCTAAGGATAAGCTGAGGTTATCGGGGTTGATGCCGACGAGGGTGCCGTTGAAGGTTTTTCCGTTAGTGGTGACGACAGCGACGACTTTATCTGCCAACGCTGCCACTTCAGTGAAGTATTTTCTTTGCGCTACAGACAACTTTTATTTCTCCGTTGTGGTAGTGAGATTGCACTTCAACTATTTATCTCCACCGACCTGAACCTGAAAGGCAATTCTGCAGTGGCCACGTCGACGGATTTTTTAGGCTTAGCCGTGTAGCAGCAGCGGCAATCAAGCCATAAATGCTTCCCCGCCTAACCGGGCGCCTCCCGCTTGCGTGGTTTTTTAGTGCAATTTAGGCTTTTTTTGCATAAATCTTAAGTGCTAAGACAGTTATGAAGTATGATATCAGGAGGAAGAGAGGGTTGAGTGGTTTAAAGAATACAGTGGATAGGTTGAAGGGGCTGGAAGCTGAAAAAATTAACCTTTTATCGCAGGTCGAGGACCTCAAACGGGTTATTGATGCTAAAGCCGATACACTTGAGGATGAAATTGCAGCGTTAAGAAAAGAGTTATCTTCACTTCAATCGTTGGTCGGAACACCAAAAAACCCCTCGCGCCCCTACTCTAAAGAAGCTAACCTTTTAGGCCTGAAGGGATTCGTGGATAAATTCGTAGGCGACTCCGAACGGATGGGCAGCCAGATATTCAGCGACGCCCCATTCAGCCAAAACTATGACGGCTGGCTCGCTGAGGTTCGGCATCTGGTTTCCAGCTTTGAGGAGAACTGCGCAGGCATGGTTGATGAAGAATTCCGCGGTGACTGCTCACGCGTCGTTGTTGAAGTTGAAGGTGCCTTAACTAAGAAGAAAGCTGAGCAGGCAAACGCAGGCGACCTCAACGCGGCCTTAGCTGAAAACAGCCGTCTTCTAGCAGACGCCGAAGCGTTATATGTAGAAAAAGAAAAAGAGTTAGCCGCCAAACGCGATGCAGAGACGCTAAAGCTGGTGATGATTATCCATGAATTAGAGGGTGAAGTTGAGAAGCTCGAAGACACCAACGGCAAACGGAAGCTTCTTAAAAAGAGGACCGACGATAAGCTTCCTCAGGCCAAACAGGACCTTAAAGATGCAAGAAACAGCCTGGAAACGGTTAAGCAAAATTATGCCTCTGAGCGAGATAAGCTGCAGGTAGAAGTGGATGCTAAAAAACAGGAGTTAACCTTGCAGGTGGACAGTTTACGCAAGGAGCTATCAAGCATAGAAGCCGATACTTCCATGGAGAGCAGGCAGCAGGCATGCAGGGCGCTGGTAAACGCCGTTAATGCGCTTGTTGACCGGGCTTCCTCGGTTGCATAAGAGAACCTGCCGTATACACGTACGCCCGATGAATTTTGGGCTGAAGCCTTTTTGGTTTTGCAGTAGTGCGTAGGCAACCACAAAAAGCTAAACAGTGGCGTAGAGGACTTTTATGTTAGCATCTAACAGTGCCACACAGCTGCTTGAACTTTGAAGTTGGCAGTGAGGAAAATGGTTGAAGAAACCCATCATATCGATTCGGAGCAACTGCTTATCAGCGGATTATATAGTCGGATGAGGCGAATCATAGATTCCTCCACCCAGCCAGTTTTCATCTACCTCAACGACGACCATAAAGTCTGTAACCAGCGATTCGCGGAGCTTTTAGGCTACAAGACCCCACAGGATTGGTCGGGTAATCCGGGTTTTCTGGAGGAATTCGTCGATGACGAAGCCAGCAGAAACGCCTTCATGTCTGGTTACTGGGGAGCCATAAATAACATGAGTGCCTCAACGGTGCAGGTTACTTGGAGAAGAAAAGATGAAAAGAAAGTGGAGTCAACGTTGGTGATTTTGCCCATGGAGTATGAAGGGCACATTTTACTGGCGGGTTTTGTAATAGGCAGTTAAGCGCTTAATCTTCGCTGCCCATAAGCTGGGATATGTTGCTTATGTTTGCTCCAGGTTTATGTTGTATTTTTTGCTGATTGCGCCGATGATATTGGTTCTTGACTGTATGAGTTTTAGCACTTGATCGTTGGTTTTCTCCGCCGCCATAACCACTGCCTGCGCGCTTTCACCCACTGTCCGCGTCGCCCCCAAAACGTTTTCCGCATGAGAGGCGATGTCTCGGGTGGACTTCTCCACGATTGCCGCATCGTTGCCTACGCTAATTGCCAAGTTAGTGACTTCCCCCGCGCTTTCAACGACTTGTTTTGTGGCTTCAGTGACTCTTTCAGCAACAGCCGAGACCTCTTTTGCGATGCTTGCCATCTGCTGGGCAGCCGCGGTTTGCTCCTCCACGGCAGATGATGATTCCTCCGTTGCTGAGCTGCTTTCCTCGGCGATGCTGGCGACTTCATCGATGACTTTAGTCACAGAAATAACCTCCAAAAGGCCCTTCTCCACACCGCTTGCAAGCGTACCTACTTTACCCGTCATGCTCTCCATAATGCTTGCTATGCCCTCGGATTCTTGGATGGCTCCTAAAACCACCTTGGCGCCTTCCGCAGCGCCGGTTTGAGATTGTTTGGAAATGCTGCTGGTTTGGTTGCCTGCTTCTTTGATGGTTTTAACCAGCTTTATGGCTGAGCCGGCGGCTTCTTTAGATTGGCCCGCTAAGCCCTTAACTGCGTCGGCAACGACTGCGAATCCGCGTCCTGCTTCGCCTGCGCGAGCCGCCTCGATGGCTGCGTTGAGTGCAAGCATGTTAGTTTGGCTTGCGATGTCGGAGACCGAATTCGTCATCAGTCCAACCTGATCCACAGAGTTAACCATGGAAGTGACGGCGTCGGAAACCCGGGTGATATCAGCCTTAATATTCTCGATAGCCAACAGACCCCGCTGACTCTTCTCGTTAGCTTCCTTGGACTTCTTGAGGGCTTCCACTGTTACGTTAGAGGTATCCCTGGCGATTATCCCTGCTTCATCCATGACTTTCTTGAGGGCCTCGGTGCTCCTCGCAGCATTCTGGGACAAATTCGCCAGCTTCTGGGCTCCGATGGAGACCTGCTGGGAGGCGGTGCTGACCTGCTGCATCCCCAGCGCCATCTGGTTGGAGACGCTTGCAGCTTGTTTTCCCATCTCAAAGACCTCAGCTGTGCCCTTTGTGGCGTTGTCGGCTTGCTCAAAAACCATGCCTGCCACCTGCTCGACGGCCCTTGCGCTCTGGCTAACCTTATCGATTGCATCGGTTGCTTCCATGGCAAGCTTGACTACTTCTTGGGCATACTTTTCCATCGTGGAGCTCAGCTCAGACATTTTTTTGCCGTTGCTGATGGTTTCCTCGTTGCTCTTGACTGTTTCCTGGTCGCCGCGGATGGCGTTCTGCAGGATTTTCAGCTGCGTTTTAACAAGCCCATCGTTCATTTCGCGGAGTTTCTTGTTTTCTTTCTCCAATTCAAGGTTTTGGTTTAATGCTTCATCTAGCTGTTTTTGTAAGGTTTCGTTAGCGCTCATATGATTCAACCTCTAAATTGATTACTTTGATGTGTTTTTTGTTATAAAGAATTTATGAACTTTCAATTCATTCCAAAACAGAACATGCAGGCAGCCTAAGAGGCAAAAACGGGCGCCGGAGCCACCGAAAGCTCTAAATGCCCACGCCGCCGTATGTGTGCAGCACGGGCCGGTAGATCAGTCTGGTATGATCGCCGCGTTCGCAACGCGGAAGCCGCGGGTTCAAATCCCGCTCGGTCCACTCTTGTCTCCATTCGCCCAATTTTGTAATGGCGCCAAAATCGTACAAGAGTACCTCACAAACCAAGAGCCAAACCTCCGACTCCCCCCTAAAGTTTCAGCCTTTGGGCACCCCCCACCGTCTCTAAGGAAAAGATGCAGATAGTGACGAGTTCCCCCTCTTCACCCCTAAATCCCCTTCCCCGCATTCGTAGGGAAAAAGGGGACTTTTTAAGATTAAATATTCAAAGAACTAAAATGAGAAAAATAATAAAAGTTATATTGAGTTAAGGCTAACAAACTATTATGAAAATAATCGAAAGGCTGGAAATTAGTGACTTCAGGAATATCAGCCACTCAACCTTTAGAGACCTAAATCATGTTAATGTAATTATTGGACCAAATAATAGCGGAAAATCAAATGTCTTACAAGCAATTGATAAACTAGTAAACATCGATGTAAGGAACCATCAATCCCTGAAATGTAAGACTTGTAGGGAAATTATAAGCTATCAGCTAGGGCAGCCGCCCAAACTGAATCAGTATCAATGGACAACAGCGAAAGAAGATTTCTACGAAAACAATGGGAAGCCTCGGCTTATGTTTGAGTTTAATGAAGAATATCTGAGGCAGAATAAAGAATTCAACGATACGATCATTAACCTTTTTTCAATTTTAAATCCATACATTGAAAGGTTACGCGCTTCAGGTCAACTGTCAAGCCCAGAAGATAGGTTTGAATTCTATAAGGAGCACATAAAGGAGAATTGTGTAAACAAACTCTACTTAAATGCAGAAGGAAATCAATTAGAACATGGAACGGTTATACAACCGGAACTTATCCAATTCTTGCGTAGCCGTCTACTTCTGTGCCCTGAGGAAAGACTTCAAAATTACAAGCAAAAGGCAATTTCAGATTACATTAAGCAGAAGGATATGGATGCAGACCAGTTAAAACAAGTTCAGGACTATATGCGAGATATAATTGATTCAGAACTCAAAACTTATACTTCCACATCATTAAACTACTTACGAGGACCACGTAGGTTCTCAACGCCCATTAAAGACCAAGGTTCTGGTGTTAGATCATTAATTTGCCTCATTTGTGATATCGTTTCAGCAAAGGAACAGATAATTCTTATAGACGAACCCGAGTTAGGACTAAATCAAGCGGCGAAAAGAAAATTCATTAGTTTTTTGCTGGAAAATACGCAGGATAAACAATTTTTCATATCGACCCATGACCCCACTTTTGTGAATCCAAAATTATGGGGTCGCGAGAAACTTAGCATATTTATTTACTCAATTATAGCACAAGAATTCGTCAAAGTTAGTTTAGATCAAAATTCCCAAGACCCTAATACATTTGGCGGTTATTTGCCCCATACTACTTGCATAAAAGATTATCATATCTACGTTGAAGGCACATATGACGTGTATATACATCAAGTATTTTTCAATAAATTTATTGATGAAATTTCAGATAAATTGACAAAGCAACAAGGATATGTTGAACAAACTCTTTCTCAAGTGTTGAATAGAGTAGAAATTTATCATCTAGGTGGCGATTTTTGGGAACACCTTTTACACACAATACCACAAACGCCCTATAATTCAGTGTTGATTTTTGATGGAGATAAAAAGACCAAAATTCAAAAGGCGATTGAAACGTATAACCAAAATAGGCTTGGAAACCTCCCTGTTTTTAAAGTTATAAATAAGATGGAGCTTTCACCTGAAACACATGGGGAGGTTATACCTGTCTACGCACTTTCTAAGGATAATATTGAGCAATACTTGAATCCAGTGCCCCCCAAAGATAAGAAAATTCAAGGTCCAGCTATCGCTAAGAAAATGAATGAAATCCCTGAAGAATTTATTTCGATCTATTGTGAAATTCTTCGAATACTGGTTCCTGAACTACATAAAAAACTAGCAAAATCAGCCTCTCAGCTTTGATGAAGTCTCTAACAGAAAACAGTTGAATAGGATAAATTGAAACGAGAAGGGAACAAATTACTGAAGCATTGAGACTGAAAGGCGCCAACAGCCCCTTGATTTAAAGCTTATTATTAGATACGTGCAATACGAATATAGGGATTAAAATGAATAAACAACCAACCTCTGAAAAATTAGATAGGCTATTTGAGGCGGGTTCAGACCCCGCTCGGTCCACCAATAGCCCCATTCGCTCTCATTTTGAAATGACGCAGAAATCATGAAAGATAAACTACAAACCAGCGACCTCATTTCTCCGCTGAATGTCCAGCAGTTCAGCCTTGCACTAATTCCGACAAGCTCGTATCTATCCGCTATTTCACAGCCACAGCAAGCACATTTCTTTACCAAGCGGTTGGTTTCCGTTGCCGGAGCTTGTGGAAATCGCCACAACCAATCTGCAGTTGCCTAAATCTTCTGAAGGCAAAAAGCAGTCGTCTGCATAAGCCGCTGGTTGTTGTTGAATAAAGGGGGGTCTGCCACAACAACAACTATAATAAAGTTGTTTGCAGAGTTTGGGGTAACTAATATGTGAGTTCTTCTGGTTGGATTTGAGGGGTGGCTTCTGAGAAGTATCTTGTTACCCGTTCGCCGCGTACTGTGGTGCAATAGACAGCGGTGTCTTGGATGTAGTCTTTTTTGATTAGGCCCTGTTTCTCTAAGAAGTAGACTGCTGCTGCCAGGGTGGCTGGGTCTATGCCTGTTTTGTTTTGGATGCAGCGCAGGTCAGAGGAGCCAAGTTCCTCTAGTGATTTGAGGATTTCTATGCAGATTTCCAGACGGGATAGGTTTTGAGCGCTCATCTAGGCCACCGTGCTGACTTTTAGTTCCCTGCGAGATGTAATAACGATGTGTGCGACGCTTTGGCTACACATGAATAGGCAACCGGCTTTTGGCGATTGGACTCAAAATTGCCGCTGATCTCGCCGACGAATAGGGGTTTTATCATTCTAAACACGTCTAAGTGAACATTGGGCGCTTTGAGGTTGTAGCCCATGTTTCTGGGAACTGCACATAGATCACCATCCAAAAGTAAGAATCCCCAGTTTTTAGCCCTAATCTGATACAACAGTGCAAATTCGCATAGAAGATGATGTTTGCCTGCATCAGACAGTAATGATAACCCGAGAAAATGGGCTTACTTGATTGTTGGCTTAACATGAGTGTATTAAATCGCATACCCGCCAGCGAGGTTTTCGCTGCTGCCCACGCCATATGGCCCCAAACTGCCCTTGCAGACCAAATTGCAGAACAAGCTATCCAACTTATAAACCAAACCTACAAGCGCCGGTTTGCATTCTACAACGGAAAAAGCTCGCGACATGTCGTCGGCGGCTTATTCTACCTGCTCAGCTTCCGCTATGACGTGGTTAAGCGGCAGATAGAGCTCGCGGACCTTTTAGGCACCTCCGATGTTACCATACGAAAGTCCTATAGGGCGTGGCTGGAGACGTTTCCGGACTTATTTGTGGATGTCATCGGAAAAATGGCAGCGGACAAGGACCTCAAGTACTATGTCCTCATAGACCTCAAAGCCACCCTGCAGCACTCAAACGCTAAGCACTAAACATCCTTCAGTTCCTGCTGGGGCCGAAGCATCTGCGCCAGACCCGTTTCCATCTCCATCTGCTCTGGGAAGGGGGAATAACTCATTTTTTCCCAAGCAAATCCGACAGATATGCAAACTTGTTCAGCATTCAGTTCCTCCAGGGTTCCTTTGATGTTTTGGATGGTTTCGCCTTCGTTGCCTTTATCACAGAAAGCCACAAGCGTCAAGTTGTGGGTGCCGTAGGTTTTCCATAGCCACTTTACGTTTCTGTTTGCTGCTAGGCGGTTTTTGGCTTGCTCAAGGTTGAATTGGGGAATTGTGATTCCAATCATTATAGCGGTTAGGTTGATTTTTGATAGGTCAACTGTGCAGCGAAGGATGTTTTTTATTATGCCGTTTTTTTCAAGGGCAGCTATTCTTCTGTAGATGGTGTTTCGTGTAACGTTGCATTGGCGTGCTAGTTCTTCGTAGGAGCTTGTTCCGATGCTTAAATGTTGGATAATTTGTTTATCTAAATCATCGAGAAACATTGCTGCCTCAGAATCAGAATATGATCTGCATTGCTTATAAGATTTTGGTGGTAGCGGTTCTACCAGCAGTTAAATAATGGATGATAACTTTGCACAACCTACAAAATTTTTCTAACCCCACCTAAAGGCTTATCAGCAAAAAAACAGGGTTAATCAGCAATGTACGGCGAAGAAAGAAACATCCAAACACTCATAGACTACGGATTAAGTAACGCACAGGCAAAAATCTACCTTGCCCTCCTACACCTAGGCACCGGCTCCATTAAAGAAATCTCAGGCGCCTCAGAGGTAGCGCGCCCAGACACCTACCGCGCAATAGCGGCACTACTCGAAATTGGACTGGCAGAAAAAATAATAACCACCCCAACGAAATACCGCCCCGTACACATAACAAACGCCATAGAAACCCTGCAAACCCGCCGCAGAAAACAAGAACTTAACTTGTCAGAGCGGTCAGTTGAGCTTGTAAAATTGTTCGATAAAAAGGTCACAAATGAAAATGGTGGACCCGGACAGTTTATTGTGATCAGAGGAAAAGAAGCCATCAATAACAAAATTCGGGGCTTACTTGAGAATACCCAAGACAGCGCATTCATAGTGGTTTCTTGGCATAGGCTGCAACAGTGGATAACTGCTTATTCGGATATTTCAGAAGCCCTAAACAGAGGCGTCCACATCAGAATAATAACCAATCACCCTAACAATCAAAATGCAACCAAACAGTATACCGCCATCAAAAACCACCCAAACTTTGACATCCGACACATCGACGATGCCCCCAACGTTTGGCTTAGAATATACGATGGAAAAGAAATAGTGATAACTAACCCTGAAATTTACCGTATGACTAATCCCTTCGCGGTCCTCTCCAGCAACCCCAGCGTAACAGAGCTAGGGCAAAACTATTTCAATTCAAAATGGTTAACTACAGTCGACACACAAAATCAGCCCCCTCAAAGCAGCCGCCAAATCGAAGGTCTTCTTCCAAATACAACCGTCGGATTCTCATATAACCGATTGGTATTCGGAGAAGATGGCCAACCTGAAGATTTCATAATCCTTGACGCGAACCTTGCCTTCCTAAAAATTACAGGGCTATCCCAAACCATTATGGGTAAAAAAGCCACTAAGAGTCTTCCAGCGTCCGTCCAGAAATTTCTGCCTGAAATAATAAAAAAAACCGGTGAAGCCGTCTTTTCAGGAAAGCCCTTCAAAGCTGAACAATTTTTTCTAGCAACCGGTCGAACTGTATCTATACTTGTTTACAGCCTAGAACATGGGCATTTTGCAATTATTCTGGAGGATGTAACGGAGCTAAAAACGGCGCAAAAAGCCCTAAAGGAAACACAAGGAAAATATGAGTACCTCACCACGCAATCGCCGATAGGCTTCTTTGAAATAGATTGCAAAACAATGCATTTTCTAAGTGTCAATGATTTCATGTGTAAAGCCTCTGGTTACTCTAAAGAAGAATTTCTATCCATGAACCCATTTGACCTGCTAGACGACGATAGCAAGATGCGGTTTCAGGAAATAATTAGGAAAAGCTGGCTTGGTGAACGTGTACCCGAAGAAGTGGAATTTGGAATCTTAACCAAAGAGGGAAGTAAACGATGGGTAACTGTTAATGCAAGGCTAACTTTTACCAACCAAGAACTCGACCGCGCCTACGTTATCCTCATAGACATCACTGAAAGAAAACGTGCGCAGTTAGCTCTGCAGAAAATCGCAGAAAACCATCATGCATTGCTCGCCTACATTTCAGAAGGCTTCATTTACGGCCGGATAATCGTTGACGATAAGGGAATGCCTGCAGATTTTGTTTTTCTTGAGGTCAACGATGCGTTCCAGAAAAGCACTCAATTAACCAAGGAAGCCATACTGGGCAAAAAGGCAAGCGATGTTTTTCCAGATTTCGGCAAAATCCACCCGGAGCTTTTAGAGACTCTTGGTAGGGTCGGGTTAACTGGAAAATCAGAGGATTTGCAGTTCACATTCAAGCCTCTGAACATGCACCTGTCGGTTTGCGCTTACTCCCCCGAAAAAGGCACCTTTGCGCTGATAATACGTGACCTGGCCTGTGAAAAATCAGCCGCCAACTAGCGGATTGCGAGGGCTTCAGCCGCGTTTTGCGCCCAGAGGGGATTATGCCAAAGCGCCCGCCCAACCGCCACTAAATCCACCTTACCTGCCTGCACCAAATCATCCGCATAGACAGGGTCGGATATGCCGCCGACGCCAACTACAGGCACCCCTACCGCGGCTTTAACTGCAGCTGCTTGCCCAACAAAGTAGCCCGTCACATCCTTAAGCTGCTTAGGCATCGCCCCACACATACCCCCCGAAACATCAAGAATATCCACGCCCGCCGCCTCAAGGCACTTAGCAAACTCCACCGCCTCCTCAATATGCGTCCCCATCGGCGCCAAATCATCTGCTCCTAAACGATACAGCAGCAGCCCCCCGCCCATGCGCCTACGCACCTTCTCAACGACCATCAGAGGAAACCGCATCCGATTCTCCAGCGACCCCCCGAACTCGTCGATGCGCTTATTCAGCAGCGGCGTAAAGAACTGGTTGAGCAAATAGGCATGGGCGCCATGAAGCTCTACTCCGTCAAAACCAGCTTTAACAGCGCGGTCCGCGGCAAGCCCATAGTCCTCTGCTAACTCCTGCAACTCGGTTTTTTCGAGCATACGGCTTTTTTCCCGCTCGGAGGGCCCAACGGGTTTTTCTCCGATGACTTTTTTGGTTGCAACCGCTCCAGCATGGCTTATCTGCACTACCGCGGGGGCGCCCACTGAGTGAAGGCCCTTTACAAGCTTTTCGTAGCCGCCGATGAGTGCGTCACTGTAGATGCCTAGCTGCCGGGGCCCAATCTTACCCAGCGCTGAAACATAGGCGTGCTCCACAATCGGCAAGCCCACGTACGCGGAGCGGCGAACGTAGAAGTTGACGAGTCTATTGGTGACTTCGCCTAAAAAGCTGGCTCTGCCCGACTGCATCGGAGGATACACTATACGGTTACGCAACGTGATGCCTCTAACCGTTAGCGGCGTTAAGAGTCCAGGCAAATGTACACCGAAGCAGATATGGCATCTTTGGAGAATATAAGAACTTGGTCTGTACAGCCCAAAAATGTTTATGGGTTTTTTCTTATGGCGTGATTAACCAGCGTTTCTTCCTCTACTGCCTTCTGCATTAGGCAGCGGATGGCTTCGTTTAAGTTACCATTAAAGTAGGGCTTCACAACGTTCTTGGCAAACTCCCGCAGCATCTCCGCTGGGAAATTATGCAGAGTTAACGATAGGAGCATTTCCTGTTCTACGGTGGTTTGTGTCTGAGTCATTCTGTTTCACATGCAGCGTTTATGCTGGAACTGCTTTTAAGGGGGCTGCCCAAGCGTCACGCCGCAGGCGGGGAGGGGTCGGTGAAAGTGAAGTTGCTGTAGCTGCGTTTGGCGACCACAAACTCCTATTAGCTCGGCGCAGTCTCCTGCCGTGGAGCGGCATTGCGTGGCTACTGGTTTTTTTCTGGGCTGCTCAGGCTTCTACTATAACCACTGGCGCGGCAGGTTCTACCCCACCGAATTAGCTAAAGCTAAATGGCTAGAATTCTACGCGGACCAATTTAACACGCTGGAAATCAACAACACCTTCTACCGCTACCCAACCGAGAAGCTGCTGCTATCCTGGAAACAGAGAACCCCCGCTGATTTCCGCTTCACCCTAAAAGCAAACCGCGCCATCACCCACACCCGCAGATTCCGCGGCACCCCCCAGCTTACAGAAACCTTCTACAGACTCGCCCATCTCCTCGATGAGAAGCTGCTATGCGTGCTCTTCCAGTTGCCGCCCTCTATCCAAAAAGACATGGCGCTTCTTGAAACAATCGCGGACCAGATGGATACTTCGGTGCTTAACGCGTTGGAGTTTCGTCATCGGAGCTGGTGGAGCCGGGAAGTCTACGATTTTCTGGATAGGCACCAACTTCTCTTCTGCAGTGTCTCCGTCACGGATCTGCCTGATGAAATAGTGCAGACCAACGGAGGGCTCTATGTTCGTTTTCACGGTGTAGACGGCTGGTATGGAGGCAACTACCCGGACGCTGAGTTGCAGAAGTGGGCAAATAGAATTCGCCTGCTAAACCCGCAGAAGGTATTGTGCTACTTCAACAACGACATCAACGCCTACGCTCCAGCAAATTGCCAAACCCTAAAACGCTATGTCTCTGCTGCTCAACCACTACCTCCCCCCTCTATATAAAGCAGCAATAAGCCGCCACACAACCCAAAAAGCACCTCTCAGTCTTTTAGGGATAGTCTCTTCGCCGATTCTACAATTTGTTGCGTAGGTCAAAGAAACAGTTGGGTCTGCTAGTTTAGGTGGTAGGCTTCTTCGCCGTGTTGGCTTAGGTCTAGGCCTTCGTCTTCCTCTTTGGCGCTAACGCGTAGAGGCGAGAACAAATCAACTAGTTTCAGCAGCAAATAAGAGCCGAAGAACGCGAATGCCGCAACCACCACCACCGCAAGTGCCTGAATGCCCAATTGAGCGGGGTTACCGTAGAATAATCCCTGGACCGCAGGGTTCACTGCGGCGGTTGCAAACAGACCCACTGCTACGGCGCCGATTATGCCGCCGATGCCATGGCATGCAAACACGTCAAGTGTGTCGTCGATGCGGCTGCGTCCGGCCCGCCAGTTTGCCACTAAATTAGAGATTATGCCCGCTGCCAAGCCTATGATGACTGCCGCGGTGAAGTTAATGTAGCCGGCTGCAGCTGTGACCGCCGCCATACCGGAGACAGCACCCACAGAGATGCCGATCGCGGAAGGCTTACCCTTGATTACCCAATCCAGAATCATCCAGCTGACCGCCGCCGCAGCCGCAGCCAAGTTAGTTGCGATAACAGCGGAAACCGCGATGTTATCAGCTGCCAATGCGCTGCCGCCGTTAAAGCCAAACCAGCCAAACCACAGTAGCCCAGCGCCCAGTATAACGTAGGGGATGTTGGTGGGTTTAAATTCTGTTCCCAAGGCGGGCGCTGAGGGGGTGGGGGCTTGACGGTTAAGTGCTTTAAGCTGGTCTTTCCAGTAAACGCAACCGGTTCGTCTACCAACTATAAGCGCTGCCGCCAAAGCAGATAGCCCAGCCGCGACATGCACGACTATGCCGCCTGCAAAGTCCATTGCACCCAAAACGTGCAGCCAGCCGTCTGCGTTCCAGACCCAGTGGGCTATGGGTGAGTAAATGAAGGTTGACCAGAGAACAACAAAGACTAACAGTGACTTGAAGCGTATGCGTTCCGCGCAAGCGCCGATGATGAGTGCTGGGGTAATCGCGGCGAACTTGAGTTGGAAAGCAAAGAAGAGCACTTCGGGGATCTGCGGGGCGTAGAGGGAGTTTATGTGGCTTATGGTTAAGCCGTTTAATCCTACCAGAGACAGGTTGCCGATGACGCCGCCGACGCTGGATCCAAAAACGAGGCTGTATCCCCAGAAAAACCAAACGAGGCTTACGACTGCAAAGATTATGATGCATTGCACTAGGGTGGAGACGAGGTTTTTTCTGCGCACTAACCCGCCGTAGAAGAAGGCCAAGGCGGGGGTCATGAGCATAACTAATGCCGTGGACATCAATAGCCAAGCGATGTCTGCTGCGTTCTCCATCTGTTTCCCCGTTTACTGCTTGTTATTGCTGTGGTTTGTTCAAACTAATATATAAACTATACATTCGCAAGGCATATGTTCACAATTTTTGATAAACGTCCAAGTATAGACTAATTAGCAATACAAACATACTATAAATCAAGGCTTGAAGCCATTCGACAGCATGAATGTCCAAAAAATTCACCAAAAGCAGCCAAATAAACAGTAGCAAAAACAGAGAAATGCCTACAAAACCAATTGACTGAGGTTAAACTTCATTGGGATAACACGGACAAAGAACCTACTACAAAAAATTACCCAAATACACTTCATCAAGAAATGCCAAAAAGAATCGCAAAATAAAAAAGGAAAAATAGAAGGGCTAAACGCCCTAATCAAGCTGGTAGGCTTCTTCGCCGTGTTCACTAAGGTCCAAGCCTGCATCCTCAGCCTTCTCACTCACACGCAGCGGCGAGAACACGTTCACGACCCTAAGCAGGGCATATGAGCCGAAGAACGCAAACGGCACAACCACCGCGAGAGCCTCAAGCTGCGCAACCAACTGGCCTACGTTGCCGAAGATCAAGCCGTTGACGCCGCCGATCGCTGCGGACGCAAAGATGCCTGTTGCGATGGAGCCCCAAAGGCCGCCAACGCCATGGCACGCGAACACGTCGAGGGTGTCGTCGATTCTTGATCTGCCTGCCCGCCAGTTAGCCACCAGGTTAGAGATGACACCAGCGGATAAGCCGATAATCATCGCTGCTGGGACACTGACGAATCCAGCTGCCGGAGTGATGGCGACTAAGCCAACCACTGCGCCGATGGCGATGCCGACTGCAGAGGGCTTACCTTTAACGACCCAGTCAGTTAACATCCAGCTTACAGCGGCTCCTGCAGCTGCAAGGTTGGTGGTGACCAGAGCTGAGACAGCTAGATCGTTTGCGGCAAGCGAGCTGCCAGCGTTGAAGCCAAACCAGCCAAACCACAGCAGAGCGGCTCCGAGCAGCACGTAGGGGATGTTGGTGGGTTTGAAGGTTGGGGGTGGCGCATCCAGCTTTGCCATGGCGCTTTTCCATGGAATCGAGCCTCCGCCTCCGTTGGTTGGGCAGCCTTCGCCTTTTCGTCGACCCACGACCAATGCGGCAGCGAGAGCAGAGATGCCTGCGGCGACGTGTACCACGATGCCGCCGGCGAAGTCTATGGCTCCGATGCCTTTTAGCCAGCCGTCGGGGTTCCAGACCCAATGTGCGATGGGGACATAGATGAGAGTTGACCAAAGGACCATGAATACTAGTAGTGACTTGAAGCGTATGCGTTCCGCGCAGGCACCGATGATGAGTGCGGGAGTGATGGCGGCGAACTTGAGTTGGAAAGCAAAGAAGAGCAATTCAGGTATTTCAGGTGCCAGTACCGGGTTCACGTAGCTTATGGTCAGGCCTCCCATGCCCAGCAGGCTGGGGTTGAAGCCGATGAAGCCGCCGATGGATTCTCCGAAGACTAGGCTGTAGCCCCAGAGTGCCCAGACTAGACTTATGACTGCGAATATGACGAAGCACTGTATGATTGTCGATACCAGGTTCTTTTTGCGGACTAGGCCTCCGTAGAAGAATCCTAATGCGGGGGTCATTAACATGACTAAGGCTGTTGCAGTTATTATCCAAGCTATATCTCCTGATGCCATTTTTCATTTTCCTCTTGACACTTGTTTACTTTTTCTGGTAATATCTGTGCATGTATTACATACAACTATTTAAAACTATCCGTTTGATTGTATTATAATCAATTTACTAAATAGATATCCAGAAAAACGATTGAAAACAAAGCATTCATTCAAAGGAAGCAAAGCAAACAAACACAAACTAAAAAAACATCCAAAAGACCGCCAAAAATACCAACAAACAAACAGAAGCCAACCAATCAAAAAATCAAACAGACAAGAGACTAGGATCCAAAGGAACAGGCGCCTCTAAAAGGCACCATGTTCTTCATTAAATAGTCAAATGTAAACTAAAAACTCAGCTTTCTTACCCGCAAGCTAATCCCTACATCAAATTTGGTAGGGATCAAACGTCTGAATTCGCGTCTTTTTTTCTGGATGATCTATCATATGCCACTTTTAGCAGAAGCGGCGTGATAACCGTCGTGATCATAATCATACCGATAATAGCTGAATAGATACTCTGAGTAACCGCACCCGAAGCAACCGCAACGCCTGCAATAATCAAACCTACCTCTCCCCGCGAAATCATGCCGATGCCCACTTTAAGGGACTTATCCTTATCCCGCAGAAAAAGCGCCGCTGAACCCCCACAGCCAACAACTTTACCCACGACAGCCACTATAACTAAGGCTATGAAGAACACATAGAAGAAAACATCCGTTGTGAGGAAGCTTTGAATGTTAAATGCCGCACCTGCCAAAGCGAAGAATACAGGCGAGAAGATAACTGTGATTTTTTTGCTATAGTGGCGGATTTTATCTATCCGTTTGGAACTCGCCATAGCCATCCCCGCTGCGTAGGCACCCACTATGGGCGATAAGCCAATGTAGGCTGCTAGGGCGGCGGCGCCAAAGCAGGAGGCGGTCGCGGCGGCTTCGACGGTTTCCTCTGATTTTCCTTTAGAGGCAGTTAAGTTGATGAGTTTTGGAATGACCAGGGAGGCTGAAACGACCATAGCCAGCCAGATGGCAAGGGATTCGACTATCACGATTACGATGCTGAGGGGGTTTAGGATGCTGCCCGCGGTCGATATGAATGAGACGATGACGCCTAAAATGGCTAACCCCAGCACGTCATCGACTACGGCGGCGCTAACGATGACTTTGGCTTCGGGGGTTTGGATTTTTTTAAGCTCCTGGAGCACCACCGCAGTAATAGAGATGCTCGTGGCGACAAGCGATGCTCCAACAACTAAACTCGCCTCCATACCTAAACCCAGCAGGGAAGATAAACCATAGCCTAAAATGAAGGGAACAACCACGCCCATCGTGCCCACGGTGAAGCCTGTGGCGCCGACTTTTCGGAAGTCTGAGAAGGTCATCTCTAAGCCGGCTGCAAAGAGGATGAGTATGCCGCCGATTTCCCCGAAAGCTTTCACGATCTCGTTTATCTCGATTACCGGTGAGCCGTTAACGGTGAGGATTGCACCTAACGCGTAGGGTCCAAGGATCATGCCTGCTGTAAGTTCGCCTAGGACAGCGGGGATTTTGATTTTGGCGAAGACTTCACCGAGGACCTTGGCTGAGAATACCAAGATACAGATGGTTATTATGGCTCGTATGGCTTCATCCAATGCTATCCCCTCCTCTCCTCATCGTTCTATAAAACCATGCTTTTACGCAGGATAAGTTATCTGAATCAGCCCGGGTTTATCGGCGGCAGAATCAGGCCAAGCGTGATTTAATCACTTGACAGTGTCGCCGGGGCGCTTCTGAAGCTAAATAGTTTGCTAATTGGCCCTAACTTTACGTTTTTAAAAGTTGAACGAACCAGAGAAACCGCTAAGCACGCAAGCGAGCTACCAAGGACAATATCTGCAACGACGACGTTTCCAGAAAAAGAAGCGCCGCTAAAGGAGACTGCAGCAAGCCCCAGAATGTTTAGGCTCATGGCGATGGCGCAGAATTTTGTACCCATGTGGGTTTCGTTTTCGGAGGGTTCTGTTGCGCTTTCTATTACGAAGACTTCGTCGGTGATTTGAATTGTTTTGCTGTGTAGTTCGTCAGACATTTCTTTGACCTCGTTTTTATTTTTCTGTATTCCGCGAATGGATATAAAGGTAGTTAAGATTTGTTCATAATTGTTATGAAAAATAAAAGACTTAGATAACAAAATGTCAGTCAGATGAACAATCGCAAATAAAAATAACCATAAGTTGGAAATTTGTAAACATGAACATTCAAAAAAAGAAGGAAAGGCTAATTTTAGCCAACTGATTCTACGGTTGTGGTTCGCCGATCTCAGCTTCAGACTTCGTCTGCAACTCTGGATAGGCGGGGAAACCGTGTTCGCTGCGGTCAAGACCTTCAATTTCATCCTTAGGCGGTGCACGCAAACCGATGGTGTACTTGATGAGGCCAAAGACCAGCAGACCCATACCGAAAGCAAAGACTGACACCGTTCCCATAGCGATTAGCTGCGCAATCAACTGTCCACCGCCAGCTGCGCCGTTTACCAGTATGCCTTGAACTCCACCGTAGCTTCCGTCTGCAAACAAACCGACTGCCAGCATGCCGAAGAGGCCGTTGAAGCCGTGAACACCGAATGCGCCGACTGGGTCGTCAACTTTCAGCACTCTTTCGATGAAGAAGTTGCCGTAGATTGCGATTGGAGCAGCGATTATGCCGATGATCATGGCGGCCCAGGGTGCAACGAAAGCGCATGGCGCAGTAATTGCTACCAAGCCACCGAGCGCGGCTGTACATACGGCTGCAATGTCAAGTCCCTTGAAGTGCTTCTTGTCAAAGAGCGTGATGAATGCCGCTACAGTCGCTGCAATGCCGCCTGCGAGGTATGTGTTGACTGCGATGGTTGCGGTTTGGAAGTCAGAGGTGCCTAAGGTGCTGCCAGGGTTGAAGCCGAACCAGCCGAGGAACAGAATCATGGTGCCTGCAACGATGTAGGGTATGTTGGTATAGGGGAAAGTGCGGGGTTTGCCATCTTTGCCAAACTTGCCAATTCTTGGGCCCAGCAGCATAGCGCCTGCTAAACCAGTAAACGCTCCGACCGCGTGGACGACACTGGAACCTGCAAAGTCTCTTGCGCCGACACCGAAGGGAAGGGTTGCTAGCCATCCGCCGCCCCACATCCAGTGACCGTAGATTGGGTAGATGAGGATGTTGATGAGGACGGTGTAGAAGAGATAAGCCTGAATCTTCATGCGTTCCGCAACCATCCCTGCCACGATTGTGACGGTGGTTGCCGCAAATACTGCCTGCCAGAAGAAGAAGGTTAACGTTAACGGGTTGGCGGTTTCTCCGGCTAGACCAAAGCCGCTATAGCCTATGAATGCGTTGCCGTTTGCAAGACCTGGAAGGGTTGACCAGACAACCTCACCTGCAGCGTCGATTCCTGTGGGGAAGGAAGCGCCTGAACCGCCGAACATTAAGCCGAAACCGATTAAAGCGAAGACAACGACGCCGACACTGAAGTCAAGATAGCTTTTGGTCCAGTAGTTCACTTGGTTCTTTGTTCGAAGCAAGCCTGCACCGAAGTAGGCGAAGCCGAGCTGCATGAACCACACGAGTGCGCCCATAGCGAGGGTCCATGCCATGTTGATTGCTGTGATGCTGACGGAGATTTCCGTTGTTTGGGCAAAGGTGCTGCCTAGGCTTAGGGCGACGCATGTTGCGAGTATGCCTGCGAGTACGTAGAATTTGCGCGTCATGAATACTGTCGAGTGCTTTTCTATTGCTGATTGTAATAGGGTTGATGCTTTGCTAAGTATTCGTTTGTTTTTCATGTATTTCACCATTTTACAAAACGCTTGTGGCGTAGCCGATATAAGGGTAGTTGTGATTTGTTCATAACTTTTATGAAGTGGTGTATAAATGCACAATAAACTGCACTATATTTAGACAAACATAAAAAAAATACTGAGAAAAGCAAACAAGCCTAAAAAAGGAAAAAATTATAGCTGGACCCTAAAGTCCTCTTTAACAACATTCAACGCAATGCTAGTCAAAGTCTTCTTGATATGGGGAGTCACCAACAAATCCTTAATCAACGCATTCAAACTATCCCGACCCTTAAGCTTCACAACCGCCACCACATCAAACTCCCCCGTAATCGTATAAACCGCAATAACATTAGCCATCTGGGAAAGCTCCGTTGAAAGCTCCCCGAGATAGTCACCTTCGGTTTGGATGAAAATAATCGCAGTCAACTCGTAGCCTAACTTGATGGGGTCAAGCAGCGTGGAGTACCCTTTAAGTAAGCCTTTCTCTTCGAGGCTTTTGATGCGTGCCGACGCCATGACGCCTGAGACACCCATTTTGTGGGCTAGTTTTCGGTAGCTTACATGGCAATCTTCTTGGAGGGCTCGCAGGATTTGAATGTCTATTTTGTCGAGTTCGGTTTGGTTTTGTTTTTTTCTCACCGTAGACCTTCTTGTATTTGGTTACCTACTGTGCGGTAGGGGTGGCGCACGTTTCAGTTTTCATGGGGGCGTTCTGCGTTACACGACTGTAAGACAAAACTTGTCTTATTTGCACAGGTATAGCATTCCACTATTTAAAACTACCCAAGTGGACAGAAAAAATTGCACCAACTACTCACTTGTTTAACACATATCCAAACTGATCAGAAAACAGCTCAAACCCAGCAACCCACAAAAAAGGCTCCGCCGCAAAAAACCTTATAACGAAACAACGCTTCTTTGCCCCCATAGGCGACCCAAATGAAGTTCGGCTCACTCATCTTCCAACCTCAAAAACCCGCGGGCTTAGACTTCCACGTTTTCCGCGTTAAACCCGAAACAGGCATCCGATTAACACCCCAACCAGACATGCACAGCAACATAGCCGTATTCGCCGACACCCAAACCGGGCAAGAACATCCCGACTGGATTTCTCAGTCGCCTCTTGGACCAGCAAAATTCGGCAACAATAACTTTAACATTTACTGGAGCGTGCTGTGCGCGACTCAGCCGGATTACCGCGAGGAGCAACTCCGCTACATCGCCCAAGTCGACCGCCAATCCAGGGGGATTTGGTTAAACAGCCAGTACTTCGCTGAGCATAGCCACTGCACCTGCCCGCGCTGCATGGAACGCTACCAGAAAAGCGGTTTAGGCTGGGTGGAGTGGCGACGAAAAGAAGTCACCGACTACATTGCCCAAATCCGCGATATCGTAAAAAACGATTTGGTGCTAAGTCTCCAGCCTGACCCCGTCAGTTCACTGGAGCGCTACGGCGTGGACTTTGACGACTCCGCCAAATACGCTGACGCCTTCAACGTGGTGATGTTTAGCAAAAACTATGCCACCCCCTGGTACTGGGAGATGCTGACCCGCGGCTTCAAGAGGCTCCTCAAAAAACCCTTCTACATCAGCCTCTACGTTTACGGTCCAGGCGACTTACCAGCAGATGTGCCCCCCGCCGCCGAGTTACTCACGGTTACCACTCGATGTGCACGCGTCGGGGGAGTCGAGGGTTTTCTCTACCTAGTCGATGGAGAGAAGCAAATGGTTGATTTCCAGAAAGCCGCGGTTGAGAAAGCGGATTTGCGTCAGAGACTGCGGAGTTTCGGCGGGGAGCCTGTGCAGGAGTTCCTCGATAGGGTTGCGGGTTGGGAAGCATTGGTGAAGCAGTAGCGTTTCCGCTAAGTTTTTGTTTCTCCCTGAGACATTTAGTTTAGAGCGGATTTTGCACGGTTGATTTTGCAGGGGACTTAATCAGAGCCACCATTGCGCTTTTCATCATCGTTGATCCACTCGGCAACCTACCCATCGTCATGGGCTTAACTGAGAAAACCGATGCGAAACAGCGCAGAAAAATAATAAACGTCGCGATGGTTGTGGGGTTTGTGCTGCTTTTATTTTTTTCTTTTTTGGGGCAGGAGATTCTGGCTATCTTTGGGTTATCAATCTACAGTTTCGGCATAGCAGGCGGCATCCTGCTTCTAATTATCTCTATTCGGATCCTGGTTTCAGGCAGTAAAACCGAAAGCACGGAGCCTCCGGAAAGCCTCGGCGCCGTGCCCATAGCTATCCCGCTGCTAGTTGGTCCCGGAGCAATAACCACCACCATCTTTAACCTGCAAGCCTACGGCACCTTAACCACCATTCTTGCTGTGCTGATTGTGCTCTCGATTACATGGGTTATTCTGCGGTTTATCGGTGTATTCTATCGGCTTTTGGGCAAAACAGGCGCTTTGGTTATCGCGCGGGTTATGGCTCTCTTCATAGCCGCCATCGCAGTTCAATACATCCTCACTGGCGTCACCAACCTGGTAGGATAGAATGGCTTTAGCTTGTTTTGATAGCCAAATAATTAGTTGTAACTGCAAAAAAAGAAAAAGAAGGGGAAAAGAGAGTTTATGGTCGTCTTCGCATCAATAACGCAAGCACTGCGCCCACGATGATGATGACAACGATTATGGCGGTGCCCATGGGGATGATATAGGTGTCTGCAACCGATTCTGATGCCTGTGTTGGAGCTGCTGTGGGTTCCGCGGCTGGATCAACGGAAACCGCTGTTATCGCCGTTGACGGCCAGTACGAATTGGAGCCTGCGAAGGAGGCGATGATGGTGTATTTGCCGGGGACATCTGAGGGGGGTACCCATCGGAAGCTGTAGGTGCCGCTGGTGTCGCTTGTTGTGTCGCCGAGGTGTAGGAAGTTGCCGTTGGGGTCAATGGTGTCTATGGAGACTGGAACGCCTGTTGCGTTGACGGGTTTCTCAAACTGCATGTACTGATACATCATCCATGCATCCATGGATTCGTCAGATATTGCGGGTGTTCCTTTCGCGCCTGGCGATTGATCAGTGACTGTTCCGCGAATAATCGCCGAGGAAGCTGCGGGTATGCCGATGTCGGGTCCAGTGACGGTTATGGCGCTTTCGCCTTTACCTACCGCGTATACTTGTCCATCGTATGAATCCCAGGTTGCGATGATGCTGTCGCCGATTATGGCGTTTCCGCCCCAGCTGGTTCCACGAAGCGGAATATCCCAGAGTTTGGTTCCGTTTGTTACGTCGAGGCAAACGAAGGGTGCACCGCGTGGCAGTGGGTTAACTGGGCTGTGTTCGTTGTGGGAGAGGTAAATTTTGTCGGCTGCGACAAAGCAGACTTGCAAAGGCCAGTCGCTGCTCCAGAGGATTTCGTTGTAGGGGTCGCTAGCTTGGTATGTCCAGAGGGGGTTGCCGTTGCTGACGTTATAGCAATACACTACGCCGCCGTAGCCTGTTGAGAAGAGTCGCCCATCAACGATGCATCCGGACATGCCGTAGACTTGCAGCTGAGCCTGTGGATCTGTTGGTCCCCAGATCTGTTTGCCAGTATCCATGTTAAACCCGTAGATTGTCCGCTTCTCCTTGATTTCCAAAGTGAAGACCTTGTCAGCTAAGCTTGAGTCACCGAAGCTAACGGTTAAATCGCCTTTTGGAGGCGCCCAAGTTGTATTGTAGAGTGTCTGCAGAGTACTGCCCGTTGAGTCCAAGCTGAAAGCCCATATGCCGATTGGGTTGTCACCCATACCTGCCCAGGCCCCAGCGGTTGAACCAATCACGCGGTCCTCTAGAACTGCACTGATGGAGCCGGGTAAGTTGCCTGCACCTGCCGCAAGCGTCTTGTTCCAGTCATAGCCTTGGTTGCCGTTGAAGGTTTGCTGTGTGTTGGCTGCTGAACCCCAGCTGCCGCCGCTCATGTCGCCTTCCTGTTTGGGACCGATGACTGCAGTTGTTGAGTTCCACTTTGCAACCCACCCATGTGCCAAGTCGATGTTGTAGATTATGAATTCTCCATGGGATCCTGTTAGTTGTGTACTTGCACCGAACATTGCGCCAGTTGAGGGGATGTTGCTTATGCTGAATTGGTACTCGCTTGTCAAGGGGTCGTAGGCATTCCAAGTAGTTGTTGAAGTGAAGGTTGCCATGTCGAAGGTGGAGGTGGTTGTGTATATGTATGAGAAGACGCCGTGCATGTTCCAAGCGTCCCAGTAGAGAGTTTGACCGAAAGCTAACCTGCTATTGTTCTTGAACCAGACTTCTTCGCCTGTTCGCAAGTCAACGCAGAATATTCCCTGCTGTGCCCATCCGCCACCGAAGCCTGATGCATACCGATTATAGTATAGTCGTCCATCGATGATAACGGAGTTAGCGAATTTGCCTTCATATGCGTCGCCTGTTTCATGTCCCTGTATTTCGTTGAATCCTCCTGAGAGTCCGCCGAGAACTAACGGTTTGGTCCAAAGGATGTGGGAACTTTGGGGTGCAAGGTCGTTGTTTACTGCGTTTTTGTTGGGGGGAATGCTTAGCCAGTTACCTGAAACAGTGTACCAAGTGTAATGTTGAGCATCGATGGGGCGTGTCCAGTATTCTGATGGAAGCGCAGTGAAGGGGTAGTCTGGAACGGGTTCCTCCCGCACGACTAGTGTCACTACGTCGCTGTCACTTGCTTTATAGTATATTCTGCCGCTGATTGCTGGATCAAACATTGAAGCTGCTGACCAGTTAAACCACTGCGCGGGAAAATGGGTTTGGAAGGTGTAGTTGCCTACCTGGTTGGGGATATAAACGGTGCCTGTTGAACCAGTTGAATCGGTAGTGAAGGGCCCTAGGGTTTCGTTGGTGCCGTCTGGGCGCGTTACGCTCACGGTTAAGCCTTTCCAGCCTTGCGATTCGTTCTCAAGATAATCAGTGACGCCTAACCAGACCAGTACTTCCTGGTTAACGCCTACAGGATTTGGCATGAGTCCGCATACAGCATAGGTTGTTTTGGTTTTACTCGAGGTTTGTGAAGTTGAGTTGGGTAGAGTGGCGAGCATTGAGACAACAAAAACTGTTATTAGAAGCGTTGCCATTGCCGCTGACTTTTTTTTGTGGATTTTTTGCATGTTTTTTCTCCTAAAATTATAGCGCTTTCCGAGCGCATACTCGCCATTATTAATCAATCACAATTTAAGATTTGTCAACCTTTTGATGTATATTTTTTGCAGTAGAATTAAGGAAAAAAGCAAAAAAGTGCTAGAAAAAAAGAAAAAAAGCAACTAAATGAAGGAAGAATAGAACTATATGCTCTTGGGCACATGAAAAATAAATTTGGCGCCTAACCCAGCCTGCCCCGTTTCCCTGATGGTCCAATCGTAGGCTTCACATATTCGGCGCACCACATAGAGGCCATGATTAATGCCGCGGCTGCTTTTCTCCTCAAAGAGATGCTCCCGCTTACAATCCTCAATGCCTACGCCGTCATCCTGGTAAACGATGCAGGTTTCTTCTTCGTTTTCTTCAGCATAAATGCGTATGCTGGCGATTTTCTGTCCATGCTTTAAAGAGTTATCGATGAGGTTATAGAATAGTTGGCGAAGCAGGGAATCCGCCATAACCGTTAAGCCGCAGCATTGGTTTTCCACCCGTATACCCCGCAAATCCACAAACAACCCCAAGGCGTCGTTAACGCATTTTCCAACATCTACACCCTGAAGCTCTTCGACGCCAAGCTTCTCGTAGAGATGAGAGAACTCCAGCAACTCCACGATCTGCTTAGACGATAAATCGATGGCGAGCAAATGATTCATAGCAGCGGGGTCTTGGGCTAGCTTCTTCTTAAGCAAGTAAACATGGGCGTTTATGGCGGATAGCTTGTTGCGTACGTCATGACGGGTTAAGCTTCCTACTACCCGCAGCTTCTCGTTGAGCTGATTAATCTTTTTGGCGTCAGCAATCAACATGCGGCGTGCCCTCTTGCGCTCCACAATCTTAGCCACCGCAAAGGACAACTCACAGTAGACAGCTTCGGGGTCGCCGTTTTTGTTGATGTAGCGGTCAGCACCCAGATTTAGGGCTCTAACCGCGACCTCCTCGCGTCCTCGCCCCGTAAACATAACGAAGGCTATTTCATTTTTTTGCTGACGGATTTCCTCGAGGAACTGCAAGCCGGTTTTGTTGGGCATTTCGTAGTCGGAGATTATCGCTTCGAAGGGTTGTTCTTTGAGTTTTCTTTGGGCTTCCTCGACGGAGGAGGCGGATTCAACTTGGAATTTGTCTTCGGCTTCAAGGATTTCTTTTGCGATGGACAGGATGGCGGGGTCGTCATCTACATGTAGGACTTTGATTTTTGTTTGCTCTTTTATTGCTGTACCCTCAGTCATAGCGGATTCTCCATTTTCTGTTCTGTAAATCTCGAAATTTATGATTGATCATTCATTAAAGCAGAAATTTACTTAATATGTGTTATGCATTTATTGTAAATACTAAAAATATGTCTTAGAGCATACGCCGCAAGAAATGCTAAATTGACCAGTAAATAAATCTGGCGCTAACCGTTTCTTCTATAGTTGTTGTTGCGGGAGAACCCCCCCCCCTTTACACAACAACAACCCGCGGACTTGGGAAAACAACGCGTTTTGGCAACGGGGATTAAGGCACATTCCAGATTGGTTGTGCAAGCTGCCACAAGCAGAACCAAAAATGATCTAAAATAAAAAGGGGTTAAACCCTAAACATAACCTTCTCGACAAATCCGCCCAGCACCTTCCCAAACGCCACAATCTGCTCAGGCGTATAAGGCGTCAGAGACTGGAACCGCTTATCCAGCGTACTGTCGGGCACAAACTGCTGAAGCACAAGAAGCTTAGCGCCCCGAATCAACTCGCCCATAGCCGCTAAATCCTGCTCCGTAACGATTTCGGGGACAACAGTGGTGCGGAATTCATAGTTCACGCTGCCTGCCTTAAGCAGCTCTATGGAACGCTTCAAATCGGCGGTGTCAGCAGCGCCCAGCAGCGCATATTTTTCGGGACTGGCCTTGAGGTCCATGGCAACGTAATCAACCATGCCGAGGCATTCAGATAGAACACTGGGGGAGAAGCCGTTTGTGTCGAGCTTAACCATAAAGCCCCGCTCTTTGAGTTTAGCGATGAAACGCGGCAGCTCCTTATGCATGCAGGGTTCGCCCCCCGTGATAACGACGGAGTCAACGTATTTTTTTCGGCTCTCCAAAATGGAGAGGGCAGCGCCTTCCTGCAGAAACGGCGGCTGGGGGTCGACGGCGATTTTCCAGTTGTGGCAGTAGGGGCAGCGTAGGTTGCAGCCGGGGGTGAACAGCACAGAGGCGACTCTGTCAGGGTAGTCGACTAGACTAGTTTTTTGTAAACCGCTAAACTTCACTTTTGCATTTCACCTATGCCGTTAGGGGCGCGGACGCCATGACCGTTGAGCGGTCAAAGGTTTTGCGTATGGTGAATTCAGCTTGTTTACCGTCGTTCCACTGGTCAACGGGGCGCAAATAGCCGACGACGCGGGAGTAGACTTCACATCGTCCGCCGCAGGTGGGGCAGGTCTTGTGTTCGCCGCTTGTGTAGCCATGGGTTGGGCAGATGCTGAAGGTCGGGGTCAACGTGAAGTAGGGCAACTTTGAGTTCCAGCTGACTTTTTTGATGAGTTCCGCCGCGGATTTCCAGGAGTTGAGGCGCTCACCTAGGAATATGTGGAAGACGGTGCCGCCGGTGTAGAGGGACTGCAATGTTTCTTGGTGTTCAAGGGCTTCGAAGAGGTCGCCGGAGAAGTCAACGGGCAACTGCGATGAGTTGGTGTAGAAGGGCTCGGCGTGTTCAGCTGCGATGTGTTTTTGGTTGGCAAAGATGATGTCGCGGTAGCGTTTCCGATCTAGGCGTGCAAGCCGATAGGAGGTACCCTCTGCGGGGGTAGCTTCGAGGTTGTAGATACTGCTTGTTTCCTCCTGATAATCAGCTAAGCGGCTACGCATGAACGTAAGCATCTTCACAGCGAAGGCTTGTCCATCTTTAGAGGCGATGTTTTGCCCCAGCAGATTAAGGATGGCCTCGTTGACTCCGACTATGCCGATGGTGGAGAAGTGGTTCTTCCAGAATTTACCGTAGCCCTCCTTAACGTGGCGTAGGTAGCGGCGTGAGTAGGGGTAGAGGCCGTTTTCTGTGAAGGATTCCAGCACTTTACGCTTCATTTCAAGGCTGGCTTTGGCGGTTTCCATCAGGGTTTCCAGCCGCTCAAAGAAGTCATCTTCATCCTTGGCGAGGTAGCCGATGCGGGGGATGTTGAGGGTGACGACTCCGATGCTGCCGGTGAGGGGGTTAGCGCCGAAGAAGCCTCCGCCTCGTTTACGCAGTTCACGGTTGTCGATGCGTAGGCGGCAGCACATGCTGCGCACGTCTTCGGGTTTCATGTCGCTGTTGATGAAGTTGCTGAAGTAGGGTACACCATATTTGGCGGTGACTTCAAAGATTGCCTGTGAAACCGGAGATTCCCAGTCGAAGTCTCGGGTGACGTTGTAGGTGGGTATGGGGAAGGTAAAGACGCGGCCTTTAGCGTCGCCCTGCGCCATGACTTTAGCGAATGCAAGGTTGAACATCTCCATCTCCTTAGTAAAGCCGCCGTAGGTGTCCTGGGTGACTTTGCCGTTGAAGATAACTGCCTCGTTCTTCATGAAGTCCGGCACCGTCAAGTCCAAGGTGAGGTTGGTGAAGGGAGTCTGGAAGCCAACGCGTGTGGGCACGTTCATGTTGAAGAAGAATTCCTGCATCGCCTGCTCCACGTCTTTCTGCGAAAGGTTATCGTACTTGATTAATGGGGCAAGGTAGGTGTCAAAGTTGCTAAACGCCTGCGCACCCGCCGCTTCACCCTGCAGAGTGTAGAAGAAGTTAACAATTTGCCCAAGCGCGGTCCGCAGATGCTTGGCGGGTTTGCTCTCGATTTTGCCATGTACCCCTCCAAAACCCGACAGCAACAGGTCGCTGAGGTCCCAGCCGACACAGTAGGGGCCAAGAACGCCGAGGTCATGGATATGGATGTCACCTGAGAAGTGTGCAGCGGCTATGTTTTCGGGGTAGATGCGGGCTATCCAGTACTTGGCGATGACCGCTGATGAGAGGTAGTTGTTGAGGCCCTGAAGCGAGTAACTCATGTTGCTGTTTTCTTTAACGCGCCAATCCGCTACCTCAAGGTACTGATCCACCATGTCGGAGCTGCTTAACAGCGCGGCAAGTTCACGCATGTCGTTGTGCTGTTTGCGGTAGAGGATGTAGGCTTTGGCGGTTTGAGCGTGGCCGTTTTCGATGAGGCGTTTTTCGACGAGGTCTTGGACTTCCTCAACTGTGGGCACACCGTCTTCGCCGTAGATCCGCTGAAGTTCAGCAACGACTTCGTCGCTGATGTGTTTTGCTTGTTCTCTATCTTTGCCGCCTACCGCTTTTACGGCTTTCCAAATAGCGGTTGTAATCCGTTCTTGATCGAAGGGTTCTAATTTGCTATCACGTTTAAGGACAAACTTCATTGTTTCTTCACTTCCGAGAGGACTTTTCTGAAGTCTTCAGGCTCTTCAAACTGCTTGTAAACCGAAGCGAACCGTATGTAGGCGATGCGATCGACTTTTTTGAGGTACGTCATGATTAAATCGCCGATTTCCCCTGAGGCGACTTCCTCGGTGCCTTTCAGCATCAAGTCCTGGCGTACTTTGTCTGCTAACTCGTTGATTTGGGCCATGGCTACGGGGCGCTTCTCGCAGGCTTTTTGGAGTCCACGGATGATTTTGTTTACGTCGAAGCGTTGGAGTTCGCCGTCTTTTTTGCGGACCATGAGTTCGACGGTTTCGAGGTACTCGTATGTAGTGTAGCGTTTGCCGCAGTTGATGCATTCTTTTCGGCGGCGTGTGGTGTTCTCTGGGGAATCTCGTGTTTCGAGTGTTTTGGAATTCTCCGAGTTGCAGTAGGGGCATCTCATAGGTTATACATACTCAAGCCACATTATATGTGTAGTGCCTACAAGCTAATTAGATACACTACAGTTAGCGCCTATATAAGTTATTTTTACATCAAAACAACAATAAACCACATATACCCCCAAAGCCACACCGTAAAAAATACACAAAAACCTCAACAAGAAAAAACCCTAAACAACCCCCAATCCGCCAAAGCAGCCCTATCCAAACAAATACACACATCGGTTAAGGCTTGCGAAAACAATATAATCAAAACAAGCCAAAATACACAGTTACCTTTTATAGCAATCGACCGAAATCATAAAGCGGTCAGAAACATGCAGCCAAAAATCATAAAAGCCGCCAGCATAAAACCCTATTTAACGCCTGAACGATGTTACGTCGCTGAAAACTATGGTGATTGCGCTGTTTCCATCGCCCAAGCCATCGTCAAGCCGGGCGTAACCACCAAGGCACACCACCTCATAGACGTCCAAGAAATCTACCTCATCACCGAAGGAACAGGACGAGTATGCGTCGGAGACCAAAAAGACGCCGAGGTCAG